>JAKBNS010000288.1 GCA_021830925.1 Pseudomonadota bacterium
GCTGGAACGCGGCCTCGCTGCTGCGCGACGGGCGCATCGAGGCCACCTACGGCAAGCTCGAGCTGCCCAACTACCAGGTCTTCGACGAGCGGCGCTATTTCGCCAGCGGCGGCGAGCCGGTGGTGTTCGAGAGCCAGGGCGTGCGCTGCGGCATCAACGTGTGCGAGGACGCCTGGTTCCCGGAGGCCCCGCGGCGCGCGCGCGCCGCGGGCGCGCAGGTGCTGCTGGTGCTCAACGCCTCGCCCTTCCACCTGGGCAAGAGCGGCGAGCGCGAGGCGGTGATGCGCCAGCGCTGCCGCGAGACCGGCATGGCGCTGGTGTTCGCCCATGGCGTGGGCGGCCAGGACGAGCTGGTGTTCGACGGCGGCTCCTTCGCGCTCGACGCGGCCGGCGAGCCCTGCCTGCGCGCGCCGCAGTTCGAGCCCTGCCTGCCCATCGTGCGTTTCGACGGCGCGCGGCCGCTGCCCGGCGAACTCGCGGCGCCGATGTCCCTGCATCGCCAGGCCTGGTCGGCGCTGGTCACCGGAACGCGCGACTACGTGCGCAAGAACGGCTTTCCCGGCGTGCTCATCGGCCTGTCGGGCGGAGTGGACTCCGCGCTGGTGCTGGCCATCGCCGTCGACGCGCTGGGCCCGGAGCAGGTGCACACGGTGATGATGCCCTCGCCGTACACCGCGGACATTTCCCTCGAGGATGCCCGGGAGATGTCGCGGCGCCTGGGGGTGCGCCACAGCGAGCTGGACATCGCGCCCATGTTCGAGGCCTTCCGCGCCACCCTGCGCCCGCTGCTGCGCGCGCACGAAGGCGACACCACCGAGGAGAACCTGCAGTCGCGCATCCGCGGCGTGTTGCTGATGGGCCTGTCGAACAACACCGGCTCGATGGTGCTGACCACCGGCAACAAGAGCGAGATGGCCACCGGCTACGCCACGCTGTACGGCGACATGGCGGGCGGCTTCGCGGTGATCAAGGACGTGCGCAAGACCCTGGTATGGGAGCTCGCGCGCTGGCGCAACCGCCAGGCCGCGCAGGCCGGCCAGGTGGAGCCGATTCCGAGCCGCATCATCGAGCGCCCGCCCTCGGCCGAGCTGCGACCCGACCAGGTGGACCAGGACAGCCTGCCGTCCTACGAGGTGCTCGACGCGATCCTGGAGGCGTACATGGAGAACGACCGCAGCGTCGAGGACATGCTGGCGCAGGGCCTCGCGGCGGCCGACATCGAGCGCGTGCTGCACCTGCTGCGCATCGCCGAGTACAAGCGCCGGCAGGCGCCGCCGGGGGTGCGCATCACCCACCGCGCCTTCGGGCGCGACTGGCGCTACCCGATCACCTCGCGCTGGCGCGAGGAGCGCGAGGCGCGCCGGGCGCTGCCCGATGCGTGAATCGGTTACAGTGAACGAAACCAGGAACCAAATCGGGGGGCGTGCGGCGCAGGCTCGGCGCGCCCGGCGGGACATCCAGCGAGGAAGAACATGAAACAGATCACGGCCATCATCAAACCCTTCAAGCTCGACGAGGTGCGCGAGGCGCTGGCCGAGGTCGGCGTCACCGGGCTGACCGTCACCGAGGTGAAGGGTTTCGGCCGCCAGAAAGGGCACACCGAGCTGTATCGCGGCGCCGAATACGTGGTCGACTTCCTGCCCAAGGTCAAGATCGAGGTGGTGGTGCGCGACGAGCAGGTCGAGCCGGCCATCGACTCCATCGTGAAGGCCGCGCGGACCGGCAAGATCGGGGACGGCAAGATCTTCGTCACCAGCGTCGAGCAGGTGATCCGCATTCGCACCAGCGAGACCGGCGAGGCCGCCGTCTGAGGCTCGCGCTCGGGCGACGCGCGAGCGCGTGGGCGCTCACACGGTTTCGCGCATGCGCCACCATGGATCCTCGGAGGCGGGCTGCGCGCCGCCCAGGCGCAGCAGCAGGCGTTCGGGGTCCGAGTCCACCACCAGCAGGCCCAGCACCTGCGGCGACACGAAACCCTGCTCGTGGCTTTGCGCCAGGAAGTCGAGCAGGCCGTCGTAGTAACCCTGCACGTTGAGCAGGCCCACCGGCTTGTTGTGGTAGCCGAGCTGGCGCCAGGTCCACACCTCGAACAGTTCCTCCAGCGTGCCGATGCCGCCGGGCAGCGCGACGAAGGCGTCGGCGAAGTCGGCCATCATCTTCTTGCGCTGATGCATGGTCTGCACCACGTGCAGTTCGCTCAGGCCTTCGTGGGCCACTTCGCGCCCCACCAGAAGTTCCGTGGTGACGCCCACCACGCGGCCCCCGGCCTGCAGCGCCGCGTCGGCCGCGGCGTTCATCAGGCCCACGCTTCCCCCGCCATAGACCAGGGTCATGGCGCGCGCGGCGATGGCGCGCCCCAGGTCGACGGCGGCCTGCAGATAGGCGGGATCGGCGCCGGTGCGCGAACCACAGTAGACGCAAAGGGAATGCATGTTCGAAGCCCCGCTGAAGCCGCGCGGCCGGCCGGCTGCCCGGCTCACAGCCATCGCGGCAGCAGCACCAGTGCCCAGATCAGCGCGCAAAGCAGCAAGGTTAGCAGCACCGCGGCGCTGCCGAGGTCCTTGGCCTGGCCGCTCAGCTCGTTGCGCTCCAGGGAAATTCGATCCACCGCGCATTCCAGCGAGGTGTTGAGCAGTTCGACGATCGGCACCAGCAACACCGAGCCGCCGAGCAGGGCGCGCTGCACGCCGTCGTCGCCCAGCCACAGGCCCAGCGGCAGCAGCACCGCGGCCAGCAGGCCTTCCTGGCGCAGGGCCGATTCGGTACGCCAGGCCGCGCGCAGCCCGCGCAGCGAATTGCGCAATGCGCCGAGTGCCCGGGTGGCGCCCGAGGTCTTGTAGGGGGAGGGCGGGCTCAAGGCGCGGGGGTCTCGCGGCGCGCGGAGGCGCCGTCTTCGGAGCGTTCAGGGTCGGCCGCCTGGCGCAGATGCTGCAGGAACTGCTCGGTGGCCCGTTCCCAGGTGAACTTGCGCGCGTGCGATACCGCATTGTGCCGGGGAATGCGCAGGGCCTCCAGGCAGGCCGTGCGCAGGTCCTCGTGCAACACGCCGGCCGGCGCGTCGCCGATCACGTCCAGCGGCCCGGTCACAGGATAGGCGGCCACCGGGCAGCCACAGGCGAGAGCCTCCACCAGGACCAGTCCGAAGGTGTCGGTACGACTGGGAAACACGAACACGTCGGCGCCCGAGTACACCTCGGCCAGCCGGTCCTGGCTGAGCACGCCGAGGAAACTCACCCCCGGGTATTCGCGGCGGATGCGCTCCAACTCGGGGCCTTCGCCCACCACCCACTTGGTTCCGGGCAGGTCCAGGCGCAGGAAGGCGTCGACGTTCTTCTCCACCGCCACGCGCCCCACGTACAGGAACACCGGCGGCTTGCCCGCCAGGCGCTGCCCCTGTCGCGGATGGAAGATCGAGGGATCGACGCCTCGCGACCAGATGGCCAGGTTGTCCAGCCCATGATGGGCCAGGTCCTCGCGCACCACCCGCGTCGGAACCAGCGTGACCCGGGCCGCGCCGTGGAACCAGCGCATGTAGGCGTAGGTCCAGGCCAGCGGGATGCGAAAGCGCGCCTTCACGTATTCGGGAAAGCGGGTGTGGTACGCGCTGGTCAACGGGATGCCCATGCGCAGCGCCGCACGGCGCGCGGCGAGCCCCAGCGGGCCTTCGGTGGCCACGTGCACCACGTCCGGGTCGAAGCGCCGGATGCCGGCCAGCACGGCGCCGTAGGGGCGCCAGCTCAGGCGGATCTCGGGATAGGTCGGGCAGGGCACGGTGCGAAAGGCGCCGGGTTCGATCACCTCCACCTCCTCGCCGCGCTGGCGCAGGCATTCGATGGTGGTTTTCAGCGTGCGCACCACGCCGTTGACCTGGGGGCTCCAGGCGTCGGTCACGATCAGGATTCGCATGGGAGGGCTCGCCGGTGTCGGGGTAGGAGCTCAGGCGCGGGCCTGCGGGCGCAGTTCGGCCAGCACCTGGGGCGCGGCCGAGGAGGGTTTCCACATCAGCAACTGCAGCGAACCGTCGTCCAGCTCGGCCACCGCGGTCAGGCTTTCCACCCAGTCGCCGCAATTGGCGTAGACGATGGATTCGATGTGTCGCAGCTCGGCGCGGTGGATATGCCCGCAGACCACCCCCTCGCAACCCCGGCGCGCCGCCTCCTCGGCCAGCAATTGCTCGAAATTGGAGATGTAGCTGACGGCATTCTTGACCTTGCCCTTCAGGTATTGCGACAGCGACCAGTAGGAAAAACCCATGCGGTGTCGCGCATGGTTCAACCAGCGATTGAGCTTGAGACTGAAGATGTACAGCGCGTCGCCCAGGTGGGCCAGCCATTTGGCGTGCATGACCACGCCGTCGAACCAGTCGCCGTGCACCACCCACAGGCGCGCGCCGGAGGCGGTGACGTGCACGGCTTCGTTCAGCACCTCGATGCCGCCGAAGTGCAGCCCCGCGTAGTGGCGCGCGAATTCATCGTGATTGCCCGGCACGAACACCACGCGGCTGCCCTTGCGGGCCTTGCGCAGCAGCTTCTGCACCACGTCGTTATGCGCCTGCGGCCAGTACCAGCCCTTGCGCAACTGCCAGCCATCGATGATGTCTCCGACCAGGTAGATGGTCGCCGCGTGGCAATGGCGCAGCAGTTCCAGCAGGGCCGGGGCCTTGCAGTCGCGCGTGCCCAGGTGCAGGTCGGACAGCCACAGCGTGCGGTAGCGGTGCGATTCGGGATCGTCACCGGGCGACTCCGCCACCGGGGTCTGTGCCGGAGCGGACGCCGCGGCCGGGCGGGGCGTCTGGCCGGCTGCGCCGGGCAGGTTGCGCAGGGCTTCGGAGACGAGGGAGGGCCACATGGACCCCCATTGCAGCGCGCCCGCATGACGGGCGCGTGACAGCCATATGACCGCGCGGGCGCGGTGTCGCTCAATGCGCCGCGGAGGAGGCCGTGGCCGGCGAGGAGGAACCCGTGGCCGGCGGGGAGGAGGGCGCCGGATGGATCCGGGCGGGTGCCGCGGCGGATGCGGTGGTGCCCGGCACCGCGGCGGTGGAAGTCGCCGGCCTCGAGGCCGTCTTCGCCAGGATGGCGGGTGCCGACGCCGCGGCCGCGCCGGCCGGCGTCGCGAGCGCCGCTGCGCCGGGCGCGGGGGTGGCGGATGCCGGGGCCGTCTTGACGGATGCGGCCGGGGGCGCCTTCGCGGAAGCGCCCGAGGTCGCCGCTGCCGGGCGGGCCGGCGCGACTCCATGCAGGCGCACCGGCAGGCTCGGGCCCTGCGCCTTGATGGGGCGCTGCGGAGCATGGCTCACGTACTGTTCCACATGCGGCGGCGCCAGGGGTTTCTGGCCTTCATGCGCCAGCGCGCGGCGCTGTTGCGGAGTGAGTTGTTGATAGCGCTCCCAGGCCTTGCGACGGTTTTGCACCGGGGCGCGACCAGTGGCCAGGTAGTTCTCGCGCGCCAGGCGTCGCTGGCTGGGGCTCATATGGACCCACTCCACCATGCGCTTTTGCAACATCTCGCGCTGTTCTGTGCTCATCGCCGGGTAACGCGATGCAATATTCAGCCATTTGCGGCGACGATCGGCCGAGAAACGCGCCCATTCCCCTTGCAGCGGGGCCAGCGCCTGGCGCTGCGTCGCGCTCAGATGCTGCCAGTCCGTTGCATGACCGGGCGCGGTGCCGGCCCAGGCCGAACCCGCCAGCGCCAGCAGCAGCGCGCCCAGGCAACGCACGGCGACGGCACGCAGCGCCTGCAGGCCTCGCGCGTGGCTGAGCGCCATCACGCCGAGCCTTCCCGCAGGTAGTTGCGGAATCCGGGGTCGGTGTAGGCCTGCGGGGGCAGATCGTCCAGCAGCAGGGCCGTGTCGATATCCGCGATGCGGTGCACGAAACGCTCCTGCTGGAAATGCTGCAGCGCATACAGCCCGAAAAGCAGCGTGGGCAATGCCAGGGCCAGGCCCAGGCGCACGCGCCATGGCGAGCCGTCGGCGGGGCCCGTGCCCAGCACCGCGGCGCCGCCGCGGCCCCACCACGTCAGCGCTGGTCGCGCCCGCGCCTGGCGGTGACGTGCCAGCGCCAGGCTGCGTGCCTGCGCCAGGCGCGCTTCGATGTCCGGCGCGAGCCGGTCCCCCGCCTCGGTCAGCCGAGCCGCCACGGCGTAGCCGAAGCGTGCTTGCGCGGCCTCGTGCCGCGCTGCATGGTCGTTATCTGTTGTCATGATTCAAACCTCGTGCCCGCAGCGCCTTGGCCAGGGTCTGCGTCGCGCGGGAACAGTGCGTTTTCACGCTGCCCTCGGAACATCCCATGGCTTGCGCGGTCTCGGCTACATCGAGCCCCTCCCAATAACGCAGCAGGAAGGCCTCGCGTTGACGCTCGGGCAGCCGGGCGATCTCCTCGTCCAGCACCTGCAGGGTCTGCATGCGTTCGAGCCGGCGATCCGCGGCTTCGGCCTGCCCGGACGCGTCCTCCACGGCGAGGGACTCGAGCAAGTCGAAGTCCGCTTCCGAATCTTCGTCGGATCCGCGGAAATCCGACATATTGCTCATCCAGCTGGCGCGAACCTTCTGGCGCCGGTGCCAATCCAGGATCGCGTTGGTCAGGATGCGCTGGAACAGCATCGGCCATTCCGCGGCCTCGCGTGCGCCGTAGCTCTCGGCCAGGCGGATCATCGAATCCTGCACGATGTCCAGCGCGGAGTCGGGACTCTGGGTGGCGAAGTGGGCGCGTTTGAATGCCCGCTTCTCCACGCTGCGCAAGAAAACCGAAAGTTCCTGTTCTGAAGCCACAAGCTGGGCACCGAGACACGGGCAAGAGCGAGCCAGCCGGCAATTATGCCCTTGCCGCGCCCGCTGCCCAGCGCGCGCCGGCCCTCAGTTCGCCGAGTCCCCCAGCAGTTCGAAATGCTCGACCTGCGGCGCGCGGGCGAAAAACGGGCCCACCAGCTCGCGCCAGGCCGTGAAATCGGGCGAATTGCGAAAGCCCTGCATGTGATCCTCCAGGCTTTCCCAGCGGATCTGCAGCACGTAGCGTTGCGGGCTTTCCACGCCCTTGTGCACCTGCCAGCCGAGGAAACCCTTGGCGTGGGCGATGATCTCGCGGACCCCGCGCTGGATGGCCGCGTCGAATTCGGCTTCGCGCCCGGGCTGGATCTGGATATCGGCGAGTTCGAGGATCATGGTCTTGGTCGTGTGGTGTCGGACATGCGGGCCGCGCCTCTCGCTGATGCAACCGTGGCAACCGTGCGAGCGGCTTCGTTCCCCCCGCACGCATTGTCGGGCACGGCGCGCGAAGCTGCAGCGCGGGTGCCGGCGAGCTGCCGCGAGCGTCGAAGCTGCGCGCGCTCCTACAATGCCGCCCTGGC
This sequence comes from Pseudomonadota bacterium, assembly GCA_021830925.1. GTDB lineage: Bacteria > Pseudomonadota > Gammaproteobacteria > Burkholderiales > Burkholderiaceae_C > Thiomonas_A. The sequence goes on from JAKBNS010000288.1 coordinate 7,351, forward strand.
CCGCCAGCATCCCCCGCCTGCATCTCCCTCGTCCCTGGCGCGATACGCGCGCCGCTCCCCCGACCATGCCCATCAGCCCCGTTTCCGAAATCGTCGACGAGATCCGCGCGGGTCGCATGGTCATCCTGGTCGACGACGAGGACCGCGAGAACGAGGGCGACCTGGTGCTGGCGGCCGACAAGGTCAGCGCCGAGGCGATCAATTTCATGGCCACGCACGGACGCGGCCTGATCTGCCTGACCCTCACGCGCCAGCGCTGCGAGCAGATCGGCCTGCGCCCGATGGTCTCCCGCAACGGCTCGGTGCACGGTACCGCCTTCACCGTGTCCATCGAGGCTGCCGAGGGCGTGAGCACGGGCATTTCCGCGGCCGATCGCGCGCACACCACCCGCGTGGCGGTGGCCCGCGACGCGCGCCCGGAGGACATCGTGCAGCCCGGCCACGTGTTCCCGTTGACGGCCCAGGACGGCGGCGTGCTGATGCGCGCCGGGCACACCGAGGCCGGCTGCGACCTGGCGCGCCTGGCCGGCTTCGAACCCGCCGCCGTGATCTGCGAGATCATGAACGACGACGGCACCATGGCGCGCCTGCCCGATCTGGAGCGATTCGCGCAGCGCCACGCACTGAAGATCGGCACCATCGCCGATCTCATCGAATACCGCAGCCGCACCGAAAGCCTGATCGAGCGCGTGCAACAGCGCCCGATGCTCAGCGCCGCCGGGCAGGTCGACGCCGTGCTGTTCCGCGACCGCGCGGGCGGCGGAGTGCACCTCGCGCTGGTCAAGGGCGACCCGCGGGCCGCGCAAGGCGCGGTGCTGGCGCGGGTGCACGAGCCGATCTCCCTGGTGGACATGCTGGACAGCCGCTCCACCCACCACAGCTGGAGCGTGGCCCAGGCGCTGCAGCGCATCGGCGAGGCCGGCTGCGGCGTGCTGGTGCTGCTCAATGCCGGCGAGAGCGCCGACGAGGTGGCGCAGCGCTTCGAAGCACCCGCCAACCGGCCGCGCTCCCGCGGTGCCGCGGCGGCGCTGCGCAACTACGGTATCGGGGCGCAGATCCTGCGCGAGCTGGGGGTGCGCCGCATGCGCCTGCTGGCGGCCCCGCGCAAGATGCCCAGCATGACCGGTTTCGGGCTCGAGATCGAAGGCTTCGAGCCGCCCCCCCAGCCAGACGCCGACGCGGCTGCACCTTCCCAGGATGGTTGAATATCCATGCAAAACGCCCGACTGCGGGACGATCCCGCGAAGCTCGACGCCAGCGGCCTGCGCATTGCGCTGGTGCAGGCTCGATTCAACGTGCACATCACCGACCAGCTGCTGGAGTCGTGCACGCGTGCGCTGCGCGAGCTGGGGGCCGAGCCCGCGCAGGTCCTGAGCGTGCCCGGCGCGCTGGAGCTGCCCCAGGCGCTGGATCTGCTGGCGCGCCGCGGCGAACTGGACGCGCTGGTGGCGCTGGGCTGCGTGATTCGCGGCGACACCTACCACTTCGAACTGGTCTGCGACACCTCCGCCGCCGGCGTGCAGCAGGTGGCCCTGCGCCACGGCATCGCGGTGGCCAACGGCATTCTGACCGTGGAAGACGAAGCGCAGGCGCTGGCACGCATCGACAAGGGCGCTGAATGCGCGCGCGTGGCCGTCGAAATGGCGCGCCTGGCCCGCACGCTGCGCGGGGAGCAGGCGGCATGACGACTCCCACTCCCGCGAAAAGCGCCCGTCGCAAGGCGCGCGAGCTGGCGCTGCAGGGCCTGTTCGAATGGCTGATCTCGGGCAGCGACTCGGGGGCCATCGAGGCCTTCCTGCACGAGCGATTTCCCACCATCAAGCTCGACCGCGAGTTGTTCGATTCGCTGCTGCACGGGTGCATCCGCGAAGCAGGCGGACTCGACGAATTGCTCCAGCCGCTGCTCGACCGTCCGAGCCGCGAGCTCTCCCCGGTGGAGCACGCGCTGCTGCTGCTGGGCGCCTACGAGATGCGTTTCCTGCCCGAGGTTCCCTACAAGGTCATCATCAACGAGGCGGTGGACCTGGCCAAGCAGTACGGCGGAACCGACGGTTTCAAGTACGTCAACGGCGTGCTCGACCGGCTGGCGCTGGAGCTGCGCCCGACCGAGGCGTCCGCGCGTCCGGCGCGTGCGTTCACGCCGCGCGAGCTGCCGCCGGTCGAGGATCCCAGGGCGGCCGTGCGGGTCAGCATCAAGCCACGCAGCGCACGCCCCGGCACGGCGGCCGGAGGCACGCGCGGTGCCGGTGGAGCTCAGGCACCCAGGCGTCCGCGCCAGCGGTAGTCGGCGCCGATCGCCTGCACCTCCACGCGGTGCAGGCGCAGGCCCTCGGAGGGCGCCTGCAGCGGCCCGAAGGGGCCGATGCCGGCGCCCTGGCCGAGCAGCAGCGGAGCCTGGTACACCAGCAGTTCGTCGACCACGCCGGCGCCCAGCAAGGAGGCATTCAGCCTGGCCCCCGCCTCGACGTGGAGCTCGCCGATCTGACGCTGCGCCAGCAGATGCATGAGTTCGCGCAGATCCACCTTGCCGGCCTTGTCCGCATCGGTCGGAACCGCCAGCAGTTGCACCCCCAGCCCCAGCAGTTCGGCGCCTCGGCGCGCTGCCTCGGCGGGAGCCAGCGCGTGCGCGACGATCACCCGCGAGGCCTCGCCGTGGCGCAGCAGCCGGGCCTGCGGGCTCAGCTCCAGCCGGCTGTCCACGACCACGCGCCAGGGCTGGCGGCTGGTCGCCACGTGACGCACGTCCAGGCGCGGATCGTCGTCGCGCACGGTGCCGATGCCGGTGAGCACCGCGCAGGCGCGCGCGCGCCAGTGGTGGGCGTCGGCGCGCGCCGCCGGCCCGGTGATCCACTGGCTGGCTCCGTTGGGCAGTGCGGTGATGCCGTCCAGCGAACTGGCCGCCTTCAGGCGCAGCCAGGGGCGCCCGCGCTCGATGCGCGAGAAAAAGCCCAGGTTCAGCTCACGGGATTCGTTCTCCAGCAGGCCGCATTCGACATGCACGCCGGCGTCGCGCAGGCGCTGCAGGCCGCCCCCGTCGACCAGCGGGTTGGGGTCGCGCGCGGCCGCCACCACGCGCGCCACGCCGGCGTCCACCAGGGCGTCGGCGCAGGGCGGCGTGCGCCCATGGTGCGAGCAGGGCTCCAGGGTGACGTAGGCGGTGGCGCCGCGCACGTCGACGCCGCGGTGCAGGGCCTCGGCCAGCGCCACCGCCTCGGCGTGGCGGCTGCCGGCCTCCTCGGTGGCTCCTTCGGCCAGCACCCGGCCGTCGCGCACCAGCACGCAGCCCACGCGCGGGTTGGGGCTGGTGCGGTACAGCACGCGTTGCGCCAGTTGCAGCGCGCGGCGCATCATGCGCAGGTCGAGTTCGGCGGCCGTCGAGTCCGAGGCGCGCTCCGTGCCGGGCGGGCGGTTCATTTGCGAGTGCTCCGGGCGCCGCGGCGCGGCGTGGCGCGCACCTGCGCGCCGCGCGCCATTTCCTCCAGGATCTGCAGGAATTCGGCGGGGTCCTTGAAACTGCGATAGACCGAGGCGAAGCGCACGTAGGAGACTTCGTCCAGCCCCTTGAGTTCGTCCATCACCCATTCCCCGATGCGCGCCGATTCCAGTTCGCGCACCCCGGTCTGCAGCAGCCGTTGCTCGATGCGCCCGATCGCCGCGTCCACCTCCTCGGCGGGAACCGGACGCTTGCGCAGCGCCAGCGCCAGCGAGTCGGCCAGCTTGGCGCGCGAGTAGTCCACCCGGCGACCGTCCTTTTTCACCACCGAGGGGAAACTCACCTCCGCGCGCTCATAGGTGGTGAAGCGCTTGTCGCAGCCGGCGCAGCGCCGGCGTCGGCGCAGGGCCGTGGCGTCCTCGACCTCGCGGGTTTCCACCACCTGGGTGTCGGGGTGCTGGCAAAAGGGGCATTTCATGACGGCGGCACCGGAGCGCAAAGCACCCATTATCGGACGGCGCGGGCGGGTGACCCCGGCCCCGCCACTACACTGCCGGCCATGCCCGAGCAAGTCCCTTCGATCGTCGTATTGATTTCCGGCGCTGGATCCAACCTCCAGGCCCTCGTGAACGCCTGCGCCGAGCAGACCTGGGCGGCGCGCGTGGCCGCCGTGATCAGCAACCGCGCCGACGCCGCCGGCCTGCGTTTCGCCGCCGCGCACGGCATCGCCTGCGAGGTGCTCGACCATCGCGACGCGCCCAGCCGCGAGGAGTACGACCGTGAACTCGCGCGCCGCATCGACGCGCATGCTCCCGCCGCGGTGGTGCTGGCCGGATTCATGCGCCTGCTCACGCCCTGGTTCGTGCAGCGCTACGAGGGCAGGCTGATCAACGTGCATCCCTCGCTGCTGCCGGCCTTCGCCGGGCTGCACACCCATCGTCGGGCCCTGCAGGCCGGGGTCAAGCTGCACGGGGCCACCGTGCACCTCGTCACCCCCGAGGTGGATGCCGGCCCGATCGTGGCCCAGGCCGCGGTGCCGGTGCTGGACGACGATACCGAGGCCAGCCTGGCCGCGCGCGTGCTGGAGCAGGAACATCGCATCTTCCCCGAGGCCGTGCGCGCGCTGCTGGAAGGGCGGCTGCGCGTGCAGGGCCAGCGCGTGCGGGTGCTGGACGTGGCGGGAGCGGGTCGATGAGCGCGCCACGCCGGAGCACGACGCGGCGCGGTGCAGGCCGCGAGCGCGTCAGCTTGCTGGACAGTGCGCAGGAATTGCTGCGCGAGGTGCTGGCGTTCGGGTTTCCCGCCGATGCCGTGGTGTCGCGCTATTTCCGCGCCCATGCCCGCCTGGGCCAGCGCGAACGCCATGTGCTGGCCGAGACGGTCTACGGCGTGGTGCGCAACCTGCGCCTGTGGCGCCAGCTGGCGCAGGGCGCGCCCACGGGCAGCGTGGAATTGCGCCTGCTGGCGCTGGGGTGGCAGGGCGAGCTCGCCGCGGCCGGCTTCCCGGAGGCGCTGCTGGGCTGGCGCGCCCAGTGCCTGGCGCAGGACCTGTCCGGCCTGCCGCCGGCCGTGCGCTACAGCTTGCCCGACTGGCTGGCCGTGCGCCTGCAGCGGCAGTGCGGCGGGGAGTTCGAGGCCCTGGCCGGTGCCCTGCTGCGCCCGGCACCGCTGGATCTGCGTGCCAACCTGCTCAAGACCACGCGCGAACAGGCGCGCGAGGCGCTGCGCGAGCAGGGCATCGACAGCGAAGCCACGCCGCTGTCCCCGTGGGGATTGCGGGTGGCGGGCAAGCCCGCGTTGCAGCGCAGCGACGCCTTCGAGCAGGGGCTGGTCGAGGTGCAGGACGAAGGCAGCCAGTTGCTGGCGCTGTTGCTGGCGCCGCGGCGCGGCGAGATGGTGGTGGATTTCTGCGCCGGCGCGGGCGGCAAGACCCTGGCGCTGGGCGCGATGATGCGCGGCAGCGGGCGCCTGTACGCCTTCGACGTGTCGCAGGCGCGTCTGGAGCGCCTGCGCCCACGTCTGGCGCGCAGCGGTCTGTCCAACGTCTACCCGGTGGCCATCCGGGGCGAGCGCGACGAGCGCGTGCAGCGCCTGGCCGGCAAGATCGACCGCGTGCTGGTGGATGCGCCCTGCAGCGGGGTGGGCACGTTGCGGCGCAATCCCGACCTGAAGTGGCGCACCACCGAGGCCGACGTCGAGCGCCTGGCGCAGCAGCAGGCGTCGATCCTCGCGCAGGCGGCGCGCCTGCTCAAGCCCGGCGGGCGCCTGGTGTACGCCACCTGCAGCCTGCTGGAGTCCGAGAACCAGCAGGTCGTGCAGGCCTTCCTGGACGCCCATCCCGGCTGGCGCCTGCTGGACGCCGCCGAATGGTGGCGCCAGCAGCAGCTTCCCGGGTCCATCGAGGGGCCGTGGCTGCGACTGTGGCCCCAGCGTCACGGCACCGACGGTTTCTTCGCCGCCCTGATCGAGCGCAACCCCTGAGCGGGTCCTGGGGCGATTGCCGATCGCGCCGGCGCGGCTGCTGCGCTATGCTGGGCGCCGGAGGCCGGGTCCGACCCGGCATGGCAAGCGGGCGCCTCGCGCCCGGAGCGCGTCGCGGGTAGCTGCCGCGGCGCAGGAATGGAATCACCGATGTTGGAAGTCTTGCAAGATTGGGCCGCCCACGGCCTGTGGCACGCCGGAATCGGCACCACGGTGGCATACACCCTGCTCACCTGCCACCTGACCATCGTGGCGGTCACGGTGTACCTGCACCGATCCCAGGCGCACCGCGCGCTGGACCTGCACCCCGCGTTGATGCACCTGTTTCGGATGTGGCTATGGCTGGCGACCGGCATGTCCACGCGCCAGTGGGTGGCCGTGCACCGCAAGCACCATGCGAAGTGCGAAACCGAGGAAGATCCCCACAGCCCGGTGGTCAAGGGCATCGGCGAGGTCATGCTGCGCGGCGCCGAGTTGTACCGCGCCGAGGCCGCCAATGCGAGCACCCTGGAGCGTTTCGGCCACGGCACGCCCAACGACTGGCTGGAGCGCCGGGTCTATGCGGGCCTGCCCTGGCAGGGCGTGGGGGTGATGCTGATTCTCGACCTGCTGCTGTTCGGCGCCATCGGCGCGACGGTGTGGGCGGTGCAGATGCTGTGGATTCCCTTCTGGGCTGCCGGCGTGGTCAACGGGCTGGGCCACTGGTGGGGTTATCGCAACTTCAGCTGCCGCGACGCCAGCCGCAACGTCTCCCCCTGGGGGCTGATCATCGGTGGCGAGGAACTGCACAACAACCACCACACCTTCCCGACCTCGGCCAAGCTGTCCATCAAGTGGTGGGAATTCGACCTCGGCTGGGGCTACATCCGGCTGTTCTCGGCGCTGGGCCTGGCGCGGGTGCGCAAGCTGCCTCCGAAGGCGCGCCTGGGCGAGGTGCGCGCGCTGGTGGATACCGCGCTGCTGCAAAGCGTGATCGCCAACCGCTACGACCTGATGGCTCGCTACGCGCGCGAACTGCGCCGCGCGCTGCGTGAGGAACTGCGCCGCGTGCGTGCCACCGGCGGGGCCCCGTCGCAACTGCGCGCGCTGCGCACGGCGCAGCGCCTGGTGACGCGCGAGCCCGACACGCTGGACGCGCCGGCGCGTGCCGTGATCGACGCGGTCGCCTCCGACAGCACGGGCCTGCGCACCCTGTTGCGCATGCGCGACGAACTCAGCGAAGTCTGGCTGCACTCCTCGGCCTCGGCCGAGCAGTTGCGCCAGCGCCTGCAGGACTGGTGCCAGCGCGCCGAGCACAGTGGCATCGCCGCGCTGCGCTCGCTGTCCCTGCAGCTGCGAAGCTACGCCTGAGCCCGGGTCGAGGGTCCGGCGACCCGCCTCGACGCCCGCCCGCCTGGAAAGCGGGCTCGGCGTTGCATTGAAAACACGAACTGTGTGTTTTCAAACAATGCGCTATGCTTGTTCCCGAGACCGACAACCCATCGGGAGTCAGGCATGCAAGCGTTGGCCGAGCGTGAACCGACGCCGTCGCAGGATCGCGGCGCCTTGGCCAGAATGGTCATGCAGTTGTTCGACCACTGGCAGCTGAGTACCGAGGACCAGGCGGCGCTGCTGGGCATTGCCGCCAGCAACCGCGCGGCTTTGTCCAACTACCGCAGCGGCAAGCCGATCGGCACCAGCCGCGACCAGTACGAGCGCGTCGGTCATCTGCTGGGAATCCACAAGAACCTGCGTCTGCTGTTTCCCCGCAATCGCGAGCTGGCCTATCGCTGGATGAGCACCCGGAACAAGGCCTTCGACAACCTGACTCCCGTGCAGGTGGTCAGGCAGTGGGGCTTCACCGGACTGTTGATGGTGCGCAGCTACCTGGATCGAGCCCGGGGTCGTTGAACGTCCTGGCATGGCGAAGTCCCTGTTCGACCGACTCGCGCTGGACGATGTGCATCGGGACGTGGTGCGCAACATCGTGTCCCTGCGTGAGTCGCAGGACCTGTTCGATGACCTGTCCTCCGAGCCGCGCGATTGGCTGCTGGCCCAGAAGGTGGAGGACGAGGTCAAGCCGCCGCCGTATCGCTCCGCCACGCCGATCCTGGATCGCCCCTTCGAGGACGCCGAATGGTTCAACGCCATTGCCTGGCCCTTGCTGCATTGGCAATCCAGCCGTTTCTCCGACGGCGGCCACGGGGTGTGGTACGGATCGGAATCCATCGAGACCACGGTGCACGAATCCGCATACCACTGGTATCGCGGCCTGCTGTGCGACGCGGGCTTCGAGGGCCTGGAGGTGCAGGCCGAGCGCAAGGTCTACGCGGTGGCCTGCGACGCGGCGCTGCTGGACCTGCGGGACAAGTCCCGGGATCATCCGCAGCTGCTGCATCCGTCGGACTACGCCTTTTGCCAGTCGGTGGGCGCCCGGATCCACCACGAGGGCCATCCCGGCCTGCTGACCCGCTCGGTGCGCCACGCGGGAGGCGAGAACCTGGCGCTGTTCCATTCCCGCGTGCTGTCCCGGCCCAGGCTCCACGGCTACCTGAGCTATCGCCTGGGGCAGGGCGCCATCGAGGTGGAGCGGCAGCCGGGGAGCACCTGGTTCACGCTGGACACGGCAAGCCTTGGATAGGGAGCGAGTTCCCGGCGCCGGGCAACAAAAAGCCCGGCATCGAGCCGGGCTTGCGGAGCGGCGTCGCCGCGCCGCTTACTGCAACTGCTGCTGCAGGATGTTCAGGATGTTGGCTTCCGAGGCTGCGGCGTCGGAGCCTCCGTCCAGCGACTTGACGCCGACCTGCGAGCCCGTGCCGGCGGCCTGCACCGAAATGCGCAGGTTCTCCGGCTTGACGGTCTGGTTCTTGTGGCCGAACAGCTTGCCGAAGAAGCCTTCCTTGTCCTGCTCGGCTTTCAGCGCGGCCTGCGGGTCGACGTAGCGCACGTCGAAGGTTCCGGCGCTGCGATCGCGTTCGGTGACGGTGAAGCCGGCGGTGTTCAGCGCCAGGCTGACGCGGCGCCAGGCCTGTTCCATGTCGTCCGGGAGCTGCAGCGCGCGCCCGCCGTCGACCAGCACCGCGCGCGGCGCCTGCCGGGCCTGTTGCTGGGCCGTGGCGATGTCGGCCTTGGCCTGCTCGTCGCTGGCGCCCAGGCTGACCATCAGCTTGCGCAGGAAGATCTCGTCCAGCGTCGGGTCCGGGCTGCCGGGCTGCCAGGTGGTCTGGGTGTGCTGGGTGTCGGTGTAGACCTCCACCATGGTCTGGTGGCTGATGAAGATCTGCGTGCCCTTACCGTCGGGGACGCGCTCGAACACCGTGCGGTAGCGATCACGCTCGCCGGTGTCGTACAGGCTGTCGAACACCTTGCCCAGGTATTTGCGGATCAGGTCCTGGGGCAGCTTGGCGCGGTTCTCGGCCCAGTCGGTCTGCATCACGCCGAGTTCGCGGTTGGCCTCGGTCAGGTAGAAGCCATTCTGTTGCCAGAAGGTCTGCACCTTGTCCCACAGCGCCTGGGGCGGCGCGTCGATCACCAGCCAGCGCTGGGTGCCCTGCTGGACGATGCGCATGCCGGGGTAGTCCGGCAGCACCGCGTTGCTCTGCACCTGTGCCTGCGTGTGCTGCACCGTGCTCTGGTAGGCCAGCGCGCTGACCGAGTCCTGCTTGGCCGGGCCGTCGGGCACGATGTAGCGCTGGTTGCGCGCCAGTTGCGTGAGGTCGGGCGGGATGTCCAGCGTCGGGCCGGCCTTGGCTCCCTGGTAGTCCACGTCGTGGCCCGTGAAGGTGTCTCCGAGCGAGGAGCAGCCTCCGAGCGCGAAGGCGGCCGCGAGCGCGGCGGCCAGGCAGGAGCGACGCGCGTAAGGCAGGCTGCGTACGGAATTTCGGCGCATGGCGTGAGTTTTCAGTGAAGAACGGGAATGCCCAGTGCGGCCAGCGCCGCGCGGAGTTCGTCGTGCCGGCTGCTCAGCGGCACCAGGGGCAGCCGGATGCCGCCCTCGATGCGCCCCATGGCTGCCAGCGCCCACTTCACCGCGGTGGGGTTGGGCTCGCACATGAGCAGGGTGTTGAGGTCCATCATGCGCATGTGCATCTCGGTGGCCTCGCGTGCGCGCCCGGCCACCGCGGCCATGCACATGTCGTGCATCAGGCGCGGCGCCACGTTGGCGGTCACGCTGACGTTGCCCTTGCCCCCCACCAGCATCAGCGCGAGCGCGGTGAAGTCGTCGCCGGAGTACACCGCGAAATCCTTCGGCGCCTTGCGCAGGATCTGCAGCGCGCGGTCGATGTTGCCGGTGGCTTCCTTGATGCCGACGATGTTGGGCACCTCGGCCAGGCGCAACACCGTGTCGGCCTGCACGTCGGCCACGGTTCGCCCGGGCACGTTGTACAGCACCATCGGGATGTCCGCGGCTTCGGCGATGGCGCGGAAATGGCGGTAGATGCCTTCCTGCGTCGGCTTGTTGTAGTAGGGCACGACCTGCAGGGTGCAATCGGCCCCCACTTCGCGGCAGAAGTGCGAAAGCTCGATGGCCTCGGCGGTGGAGTTGGCGCCGGCGCCGGCCATGATGGGCACGCGGCCAGCGGCCTGTTCGACCGCGACCCGGATGATCTTCTGGTGTTCCTCGACGTCCACCGTCGGAGATTCCCCGGTGGTTCCGACGACCCCGATGCAATCGGTGCCTTCGGCGATGTGCCAGTCGATGAGGCGGCGCAGAGCGTCGAAGTCGACGCTGCCGTCCTCGTGCATGGGCGTGACCAGAGCCACGATGCTGCCAGTGATGGTGTTCATGCCAGCCGCTTGGGGAAATTCACAGATTGTACTTGGGCGGCTGCTCCGGCATGGAGCCGGGGGCGCCTTCGCGCACCGCGCAGATGCGCTGCACGAAGGCGCCGCGCGGCGACGCCTCGAAACCGTCCTCGTAGGCCACCACGCGCAGCTCGCTGCGCACGGCGTCGAGCAGTTCCCCGGGGCGCAGCAGGAATTGCGGATTCGACGGACGTCCGATGCTGGCCTGCCCGAGCGCGAAGGTCTCGTAGATCAGCACGCCGCCTTCGTCCACGCTGTGCACGATGCGCGGCAGCAGCGGGCGCCACAGGTAGTTCGTGACCACCACCGCGGCGAAGCGATCCCGCAGCGGCCAGGGCGCGTTCTCCAGGTCGGCCTGCAGTACGCGCACCCCGGGCAGCGCATCCAGCGACTGCAGCGCGGCGGCGTCGCGGTCCACGCCCAGCACCGGGTGTCCGGCGGCGGCCAGCATGCGCGCGTGACGTCCGCTGCCGCAGGCCAGATCGAGGACTTCGGCATGGGGTCGGATGAGCGACGCGAATCGCAGGACCCAGGGTGAAGGCGCGGAGGCGTCGACGTGCGCAGGAGTGCCGGGAAGATTCATCGCCGCGGACCCGATGGGCGAGGGGGGCTCGGATGCATGCGCGCATTCAAGCACAGCCGTCGAGTCTTGTCGCCGGCTGCCCCGCCGGGGCGTCACTGTTGGCCGCGAGCAGGTTTTGCGCGAGCGCCCTCTAGAATGCCGCGGGCGGTCTGTCAAGCGCCGCGCGGCTTGCATGCTCCTGCCCGTTTTTTGGGCATCGCTGAGCCGGCCCGCATAAATGCAGGCTTTGGGCCGGCGTGCGGGGTGGTCTATCCCCATCCGATGGGGATAAGTGAGAGGCCCTTCCGCAGTGCGGTGCATGGGGCCGTGTTGTCCACAATTCTTCGGTCTTATCCACAAGCGTCGATGGGAACCAGCAAACGGGATAGTTACAGCGAATCGTCGATTCGCGTGCTCAAGGGCCTGGAGCCGGTGCGCCAGCGCCCGGGCATGTACACCTCCACGGTCAACCCCCTGCACATCGTGCAGGAAGTCATCGACAACTGCGCCGACGAAGCGCTGGCCGGGCATGCCGGTCGCATCGACGTGATCGTGCATGCCGACGGCAGCGTGACCGTGCAGGACGACGGGCGCGGCATTCCGGTGGGCCTGCATCCGGACGAGGGCGTGCCGGTGGTGGAACTGGTGTTCACGCAGTTGCACGCGGGGGGCAAGTTCGACAAGCTCGACGCGGGCGCGGCCTATCGCTTCTCCGGCGGACTGCACGGGGTCGGTGTGAGCGTCACCAACGCCTTGTCGCGGCGCCTGGAAGTGGAAGTGCACCGCGACGGACAGGCCAGTGCGCTGGCCTTCGCCGACGGTGCGCCGGTGGAGCCGCTGCGCAGCCGCCCACTTGCGCGCGGGGAGGCCCGCAACGGCACCCGCATCCGGGTGTGGCCCGATGCGCGCTACTTCGACTCCCCGCAATTGCCGCAGGGCGAGTTGATGCATCTGTTGCGCAGCAAGGCGGTGCTGCTGCCGGGCCTGAGCGTGCGCCTGCACCTGGAGAAGAGCGGCGAGACCCAGGAATGGCGCTACGAGCACGGACTGCGCGGCTACCTGCGCGAGGCGCTGGGCGACACCCTGGTGCTGCTCGAGTTCGAGGGGCAGGGCGCCGCCGAGGCGCAGACCGAGGGCTTCGCGGCGGGCGAGGGCGCCTCGTGGTGCGTGGCCTTCAGCGCCGAGGGCAGCGTGCTGCGCGAGTCCTACGTGAACCTGATCCCGACGCCGGCCGGAGGCACCCACGACGCGGGCCTGCGCGAAGGCCTGTTCCAGGCCGTCAAGGGCTTCATCGAACTGCACGCGCTGACGCCCAAGGGCTTGCGCGTGCTGCCGGAGGACGTGTTCTCGCGCGCCTCCTACGTGTTGTCCGCGAAGGTGCTGGACCCGCAGTTCCAGGGCCAGATGAAGGAGCGCCTGAACAGCCGCGACGCCGTGCGCCTGGTGTCGGGCTTCGTGCGTCCCGCGCTGGAGCTGTGGCTGAGCCAGCACGTGGAGCAGGGCAAGGCGCTGGCCGAACTGGTGATCGCGCAGGCGCAGAGCCGCCAGCGCGCGGCGCAGCGGGTCGAGCGCCGCAAGGGCTCGGGCATCGCGGTGCTGCCGGGCAAGCTCACCGACTGCGAGAGCCGCGACCTTTCCCGCAACGAGTTGTTCCTGGTGGAGGGGGACTCGGCCGGCGGCTCGGCGAAGATGGGGCGTGACAAGGAGTTCCAGGCCGTGCTGCCCTTGCGCGGCAAGGTGCTCAATTCCTGGGAGGTCGAACGCGACCGGCTGTTCGCCAACCAGGAGATCCACGACATCGCGGTGGCCATCGGGCTGGACCCGCATGGCATGCACGACGCCGTCGACCTGTCGGGCCTGCGCTACGGCAAGATCTGCATCCTCAGCGATGCCGACGTCGACGGCTCGCACATCCAGGTGCTGTTGCTGACCCTGTTCCTGCGCCATTTCCCCCAGCTGGTGCAGCGCGGGCACGTCTACGTGGCGCGACCGCCGCTGTACCGCGTGGACGCGCCGGCGCGCGGCAGGAAGCCGGCGGCCAAGCTCTACGCGCTGGACGACGGTGAATTGCAGGCCATCTGCGATCGGCTGCGCAAGGACGGGGTGCGCGACGGCGCGTGGAGCGTGTCGCGCTTCAAGGGCCTGGGCGAGATGAGCGCCGAGCAGCTGTGGGAGACCACGCTCAACCCCGACACCCGGCGCCTGCCCCAGGTGGGTTTCGGCGACCAGGGCAGCGAGGCCACGGCCGAGTTGTTCACGCGCCTGATGGGCAAGGGCGAGGCGCTGGCACGGCGTGAACTCATGGAGACCTTCGGCGACCGCGTCGAAGTCGATGTCTGATTCCCAGCGAACGATGAGCGATTCTCCTTCGGACCAAGCCGGCGCGGACGATTCCGGCGCCACCCCCGACCTGTTCGCCAGCGCCGCCGTCGAGGACGGCGATGCGCTGGCGCTGGCCGACTTCGCGCGCCAGGCCTACCTCGACTACGCCATCTCGGTGGTCAAGGGGCGGGCGCTTCCCGATGTGTGCGACGGCCTCAAGCCGGTGCAGCGGCGCATCCTGTACTCGATGGACCGCATGGGTCTCGCCGCGGGCGCGCGTCCGGTGAAGTCGGCGCGCGTGGTCGGCGACGTGCTGGGCAAGTTCCACCCGCATGGAGACCAGGCGGCCTACGACGCGCTGGTGCGCCTGGCGCAGGATTTCGCCCAACGCTACCCGTTGATCGACGGCCAGGGCAACTTCGGCTCGCGCGACGGCGACGGCGCCGCGGCCATGCGCTACACCGAGGCGCGCCTGACTCCCATCGCCCGGCTGCTGCTGGAGGAGGTCGACCAGGGAACGGTGGACTTCCAGCCCAATTACGACGGATCCACGCAGGAGCCGCGCCTGCTGCCCGCGCGCCTGCCCATGCTGCTGCTCAACGGCGCCAGCGGCATCGCCGTGGGCATGGCCACCGAGATTCCGGCGCACAACCTGCGCGAGGTGGCCGCGGCCTGCGTGGCGATGCTCAAGAAGCCCGCCATCGAACTCGACGAGGTGCTGGAGCTGATTCCCGGCCCGGACTTCGCCACCGCGGGCCAGATCATCAGCAGCGCCGCCGACATCCGCGCCGCCTACTCGAGCGGCCGCGGCAGCCTGAAGGTGCGCGCGCGCTGGAGCGTGGAGGAGCTGGCGCGCGGCCAGTGGCAGCTGGTGGTGCACGAGCTGCCGCCGGGCGCGTCGGCGCAGCGGGTGCTGCAGGAAATCGAGGAACTCACCGACCCCAAGCCCAAGGCCGGCAAGAAGGCCGTCAGCGCCGAGCAGCAGCAATTGCGCCAGACCGTGCTGGGCGTGCTCGACGGGGTGCGCGACGAGGCCGGACGCGACGCCGCGGTGCGCCTGGTGTTCGAGCCGCGCAGCTCGCGCACCTCGGTGGACGAGCTGGTGTCGGTGCTGCTGTCGACCACCAGCCTGGAGACCAGCGTCGCGCTGAACCTGGTGATGATCGGCGCCGACGGCAAGCCGCGTCAGAAGTCGCTGCTGGATGTGTTGCGCGAGTGGACGGGTTTCCGGCTGCAGACCGTGCGCCGGCGCAGCGCGCATCGCCTGCAGCAGGTGCTCGACCGCCTGCACATTCTGGAGGGGCGGCGCGCGGTCCTGCTCAACATCGACGAGGTGATCCGCATCATCCGCGAGAGTGACGAGCCCAAGCCGGCGCTGATGCAGCATTTCGGCTTGAGCGAGCGTCAGGCCGAGGACATCCTGGAAATCCGCCTGCGCCAGCTGGCGCGGCTGGAGGCCATTCGCATCGAGCAGGAAATCGCACGCCTGCAGGACGAACAGCGCGAGTTGCGCACCCTGCTCGACGACGACAAGACCCTGCGCCGCCGGGTGATCAAGGAGATCGAGGCCGACGCGCGCCAGCATGGCGACGAGCGGCGCACCCTGCTGCAGGAGCAGAGCCGCGCGTCGCTGGAATTGCGCGTGCCCGACGAGCCGGTGACGGTGGTGGTGTCACGCATGGGCTGGCTGCGCGCGCTCAAGGGCCACGGCATCGACGCCGCCACGCTGGGATTCAAGCCGGGCGATGCGCTGGGCGAGGCCTTCGCCTGCCGCAGCACCGACACCCTGTGGGTGCTGGGCAGCGACGGGCGCGCCTACAGCCTGAGCGTGACGCAGCTGCCCGGCGGGCGCGGCGACGGGCTGCCGGTGACCCGGTTCATCGATCCGCCGGCCGGTACCACGCCCGCGCATTACTGGTGCGGGCCGCCCGACACGCCGCTGCTGCTGGCCGGCAGCGGCGGGTACGGCTTCATCGCCCCGGCCGACAGCCTGAGCAGCCGGCAGCGCGCGGGCAAGACCTTCGTCACGCTGGAGCCCGGTGAGGCGCTGTTGGCGCCGCAGGCGCTGCGCTGGAACGACGAGGCCGGCGCGGCGCGTCAGGCGCGACAAGCCGCGGTGCTCGACAGCGAGGGTCGGCTGCTGCTGTTCGACCTCGGCGAGTTGCGCGAGTTGCCGCGCGGCGGTCGCGGCGTGCAACTGATGGCCCTGCAGGCGGGGCAGTCGGTCGCGGCGGTGCTCGCGTTGAGCGAGGGCGATGCGCTGGAACTCAGCGGCAAGGGGCGCGGCGGCAAGGACAAGGTCCTGCTGCTGTCGGCGCGCGCGCTGCAGGAGTTCGCGGGGCGCCGGGCGCGCCGCGGCAAGGCGGCTGGCGCGATGCAGGGGCAGGGCATGCGCCGGGCCTGAAGCCCGGGATCGCGTCAGGCGTCGATCTGCGCGATCAGCTCGATCTCGACCGCGGCGCCCATCGGCAGCTGCGCCACGCCGAAGGCGCTGCGCGCATGCTGCCCGGCGGCGCCGAACACCTCGCCCAGCAGTTCCGAGGCGCCGTTGATCACCAGATGATGTTCGGTGTAGTCGGGCGCCGAGTTCACCAGGCCCAGCAGCTTGACCACGCGCCGCACCCGGCCCAGGTCGCCGCA
>JAKBNS010000109.1 GCA_021830925.1 Pseudomonadota bacterium
GCGTACCAGCGCGATCAGCGAGGAGCAGGCGGTGGCGTTGTGGGACCGGCTGCTCGAGGGGGTGAAGTTCCGGGTGGCGGTGCCGGGGGCGACGGCGGCTTCGGTGGCGTTGGGCTGAGGCGGCCCGACGTCGTTTGCGCATTGTTCAACTTCAGGAGTACGAAAATGTCCGATTCCCAGCAACAGGTCCTGCCGCACCAGTCCCTGCCGGGCGACGAAGCGTCCATGCACCCGCGCGCTTCGCACGACGACCCACGCTACCGCGGCAGCGGCAAGCTGGACGGCAAGGTGGCCATCATCACCGGGGCCGACAGCGGCATCGGCCGGGCGGTGGCCATCGCCTTTGCGAAGGAGGGCGCGCGTTGCGTGCTGTCCTACCTCGACGAGCACGAGGACGCGGAGGAATCTCGGCAGCAGGTGCAGCGCCACGGCGGCGACTGCGTGCTGGTGCCGGGGGATCTGCGTTCGCGAGCGCACTGCGAGCACGTGGTCGAGCAGGCGATGAGCCGCTACGGGGCCATCGACGTGCTGGTGAACCACGCCGGCGAGCAGTACCAGACCGACTCCCTCGAGGACGTGGACGACGAGGCGCTGCGCCACGTGTTCGAGACCAACGTGTATTCGATGTTCTACCTGAGCCGCGCGGCGCTGCGCCACATGAAACCCGGCGCGGCGATCGTGAACACGGTGTCGGTGGTGGCGTACAAGGGGCAGCCGCTGCTGCTGGACTACAGCGCCAGCAAGGGGGCGAACCTGGCCTTCACGCGCGCGCTGGCCGCTTCGCTGGCCGACAAGGGCATCCGTGTGAACGGCGTGGCTCCGGGGCCGGTGTGGACTCCCCTGATTCCCGCCACCTTTCGCGGGGACAAATTGGAGAACTTCGGCAAGGACGTGCCGCTGGGCCGCGCCGGGCAACCCTGCGAACTGGCGCCCGCCTATGTGTACCTGGCCAGCGACATCGATAGCGCCTGGGTGACCGGGCAGGTGCTGCATGTCAACGGCGGAGTGCCGGTCAACGGGTAGGCTCGGCAGGCGTTTCGGCGGCGGGCCGGGCAGCGCGGGCTCAGGACTCGAACAGTCCGCCGCCGCCGGGCGCCGCCAGCCCCAGATGGGCGTAGGTGGAGGCGCTGGCGATGCGTCCGCGCGGGGTGCGCTGGATGTAGCCGTGCTGGATCAGGAAGGGCTCGATCACGTCCTCGATGGTGTCGCGCTCCTCGCCGATGGCCGCGGCGAGGTTGTCCAGGCCCACCGGGCCGCCGCCGAAGCGGTGCACGATGGCCTCGAGCAGCTTGCGGTCCATGAGGTCGAAACCCAGCGGGTCGACGTCGAGCATGCGCAGCGCGGCGTCGGCCACGTCGCGCACGATGCGTCCGTCCGCGCGCACCTGCGCGTAATCGCGCACGCGGCGCAGCAGGCGGTTGGCGATGCGCGGCGTGCCGCGGGAGCGGCGCGCGATCTCGCGCGCGCCTTCGGTGTCGATGCCGGCCTGCAGCAAGTGCGCCGAGCGCTCGACGATGGTGGTGAGCTCCTCGGTGGTGTAGAACTCCAGGCGGGAGACGATGCCGAAGCGGTCGCGCAGCGGGTTGGTGAGCATGCCCGCGCGGGTGGTGGCTCCCACCAGCGTGAAGGGCTGCAGGTCGATCTTCACGCTGCGCGCGCCCGGGCCCTCGCCGATCATGATGTCGATCTGGTAGTCCTCGAGCGCCGGGTAGAGGATTTCCTCGACCACCGGCGACAGGCGGTGGATCTCGTCGATGAACAGGACGTCGTTGCGTTCGAGGTTGGTGAGCAGCGCCGCCAGGTCGCCAGCGCGCTCGAGCACGGGCCCGGAGGTGGAGCGCAGGTTCACGCCCATTTCGCGGGCGATGATGTGCGCCAGCGTGGTCTTGCCCAGGCCCGGCGGGCCGAACAGCAGCACGTGGTCCAGCGCCTCGCCGCGGTTGCGGGCGGCGCCCATGAAGATGTCGAGCTGCTCGCGCACCTTGGCCTGGCCGATGTAGTCGGACAGCACCTGCGGGCGCAGCGCGCGTTCGGCGGCTTCCTCCTGGGGCGAGGCGGGCGCGGGCGCGACCACGCGCGCGGGCTGGAGCTTGTCGGGCTGGATGCTCATGATTCGTGGCCCAGAGGACGGCGTCTCAGGCCTTGGCCAGGGTCTTCAGGGCCTGGCGGATGCCGTCGTCCACGCCAAGCTCGGGCGGCAGCTTGCTCACCACCGCGGTGGCCTCGCGCTCGGAGTAGCCCAGCGCCAGCAGCGCCTGCAGCACGTCGGCGTGGGCCGCCGCGGCGCCGCCGGCGGGCCGGCCCAGGTCCGCGCCGAGCTTGCCGCGCAATTCGAGCAGCAGGCGCTCGGCGGTCTTCTTGCCGATGCCCGGCACGCGGGTCAGGCGCGCGCTGTCCTGCGCGGTCACGGCCTGCGCCAGTTCCTGCACGCTCAGGCCCGACAGCAGCGCCAGCGCGATGCGCGCGCCGACACCCGAGATGCGGATCAGCGCGCGAAAGGCCTCGCGTTCGGCGGGGGTGGCGAAGCCGAACAACTGGTGCGCGTCCTCGCGCACGATCAGGTGGGTGAGCAGCGCCACCTGCTGGCCCACCGCCGGCAGGCCGTACAGGGTGCTCATCGGCACGTCGATCTCGTAGCCGACCCCCCCGCAGTCCACCAGGATCTGGGGTGGGGTCTTGTCCAGCAAGGTACCGTGAATGCGTCCGATCATGAGCGCACTTTAGCAGGCCGCCGCCGGCCCTTTCGGGCGCGTCGGGGAGGGCCGGCGGCCGCCCCGGCTAAACTGTCGGCTGTACTGCGCATGCTTCCCATGAAAGCCCAATCCTCCTACTCGCACGAAGAACTCGTGGCCTGCGGCCATGGCCGGCTGTTCGGTCCGGGCAACGCCCAGCTCCCGCTGGGGCAGATGCTGATGATGGACCGCATCACCCACATCGCCGACCATGGCGGCAGCTACGGCAAGGGGGAGATGCGCGCCGAACTCGACATCCGCCCGGATCTGTGGTTTTTCGGTTGCCATTTCGAGAACGACCCGGTCATGCCCGGTTGCCTGGGGCTGGACGCGATGTGGCAACTGGTGGGCTTCTATCTGGGCTGGATGGGCGCGCCGGGGCGTGGGCGCGCGCTGGGGGTGGGTGAGGTCAAGTTCACCGGACAGGTGCTGCCCACCGCCAAGGTGGTGAGCTACCAGATCGACCTCAAGCGGGTCATCAACCACCGTCTCGTCATGGGCATCGGCGACGGCATCATGCGGGTCGACGGCCGCGAGATCTACACCGCCAAGGACCTGCGGGTCGGCCTGTTCACGTCCACCGACGGGTTCTGACCGGCCTCTCATCCATGTGACAAGGGCCGGGAATTCCCGGCCCTTGTCGCTTGGGTCGCGAGCGGATGCTCAGGCCACGGCCTTGAGCTTGGCCTGGATGCCCTTGAGCAGCGCGGCGCGTTCGGTTTCGTCGATACGCGCCAGCAAGCGGTTGGCCGCCGACACGATGGCGCGGATGGACGCGGTCACGATGTTCGGATCGATGCCCACGCCGAAGGTGGTGGCCGCGGTGCCTTCCAGCCCCGCTTCCACCATGGCCACCGCGCGCGCGTTGGCGCCCAGGCCCAGCGCGCGTTCCTCGTAGCTCTGCACCGCCAGCGGAAGATGCAGCGCGCGTACCGCGGCGTCGATCGGGCCGTTGCCCTCGCCGCGCAGGCTCACCGGGCGGCCGTCGATTTCCAGTTCGAGCCGGATGCCCTGTTCGCTGCCATGTTCGTTGAGATGGTGCGTGACGTAGCGCAGCGGCTCGGCGGCCTCGGCGTACTCGGCGTTGAACATGCCCCAAAGCTGCTGCGCGGTGACCTCGCTGCCCGAACTGTCGGTAAAGCGTTGCACGACGCCGCTGAACTCCACCTGCATGCGCCGGGGCATGACCAGCCCGTAGGACGATTCGAGCAGGTAGGCGATGCCGCCCTTGCCGGACTGGCTGTTGACCCGGATCACCGAGTCGTAGGCGCGGCCCAGGTCGGCCGGGTCCACCGGCAGGTAGGGCACCTCCCAGATGGCGTTGGGCTTTTGCACGGCCAGGCCCTTCTTGATCGCGTCCTGGTGCGAGCCGGAGAAGGCGGTGAACACGAGGTCGCCCACGTAGGGGTGACGCGGGTGGATGGGCAACTGGTTGCAGTCCTCCACGGTGCGCGCGACGGCGTTGATGTTGGAGAAATCCAGCCCCGGGTCGACGCCCTGGGAGTACAGGTTCAGCGCCAGGGTCACCAGGTCCACGTTGCCGGTGCGCTCGCCGTTGCCGAACAGGCAGCCCTCGACGCGGTCGGCGCCGGCCATCACCGCCAGTTCGGCGGCGGCCACCGCGCAGCCGCGGTCGTTGTGCGGGTGCACGGACAGGATCACGCTGTCACGGCGGTCCAGATGGCGGTGCATCCACTCGATCTGGTCCGCGTAGATGTTGGGCGTGCTCATCTCCACCGTGGCGGGCAGATTGAAGATGATCTTGCGCTCGGGCGTCGGTTGCCAGACCTGGGTCACCGCGTTGCACACGTCCACGGCCACGGGCAATTCGGTGCCGCTGAACACCTCGGGGCTGTACTGGAAGGTCCACTCGGTCCCGGACTGCTGCGCGGCCAGGTCGCGGATCAGCGTGGCGGCCTCGACGGCGATGCGCTTGCAGCCGGCCACGTCGACGTTGAACACGATCTTGCGGAAGTTCGGCGCGGTCGCGTTGTACACGTGCATGATCACGCGCTTGGCGCCTCGCACCGATTCGAAGCTGCGGCGGATCAGATCCTCGCGCGCCTGCGTCAGCACCTCGATGGTCACGTCCTCGGGGATGTGACCGCCCTCGATGAGTTCGCGCACGAAGTCGAAATCCGTCTGCGACGCCGAGGGGAAAGCCACCTCGATCTGCTTGATGCCGATGGAGCACAGCATCTTGAACATGCGCATCTTGCGCGCCGCGTCCATCGGCTCGAACAGCGCCTGGTTGCCGTCGCGCAGGTCGGTGCTCATCCAGATCGGCGGGCGGCTGATCACGTGGTCGGGCCAGGTACGGTCCTTCAGGCCGACCGGCGGCATGGGGCGGTATTTGTTTTGCGGGTTCTTCAACATGGCGGATACTCCGGCGATTCGTGGGTTCGGGGCGTCGGCGGCGCGCTCGACCGAAGCTCGTGGCTCGGGGCGCGTACTGCGCGTCGGCGGATGCGGTGTCGCGCTGGATCCGGTCGGATCCGGGAAGCGCGTGCTGCCCGGCCGGGCAGCAGGGGAGCGGGTGTCAGTTGCGCGCGGGGCGCAGTCGCCGCTCGACGTCGACGCGTAGCAGCCGCAGCATCAGGCCGCGCTGCCAGGCCGCGAGCGCGCCGGCCGAGGTGCGGCGGCAGTCGCAGGCAGCGGGCGTCGGGTTCAAGGCCATGGTCTGCGAACATTAGCAAAACCCCGGCCGCCCGTCAAATCGGCCGCGCGCGGCGCCCTGGCCGGAAGCGGCCGGGCCGGCGCCCCGGGCACCGCGGCCGGGTCCGGGATTCAGCCCAGCAGGCGGCCGCGACGCACCCGCATGCCACGCAATGCGCTGGCGTCCAGGTTTCCGGCCTCGCCGAAGGCTTGCGTGCCGGTGGCCACGCCTGGCAGTGCTCCGGCGCGCTGCAGCGCGCCCACGGTGGCCCGATTCTGGGCGTGGCAGATCGCCAGGCCCAGCGCGTCGGCGGCATCGGGGCCGGGCTCGCCTGGCAGCGCCAGCAGCCGGGTGACCATCTGCTGCATCTGCTGCTTGCTGGCGCGGCCGTGGCCGACCACGGCCTTTTTCAGCTGCAGCGCGGTGTATTCGATCA
>JAKBNS010000201.1 GCA_021830925.1 Pseudomonadota bacterium
ATCTCTCCTGTCGATCAGGAACGCGCGGCGCGAAGTGGGGATGCACGTAGGGAATCGCCATGGATGGATTGCGCCGGCCCCGGCCCGATCGAGCCCACGCTGCGGGGCGACGCCGATGGACAAAAGCCGAAGAATGACTTGAAATGAATCTGTTGAATGCAGCTTAGTCAATCCCTAATGAGTCAGCATACGTATAAACCCGATTCCGGCGACAAGATGGACACGGACATCTCCGCGCCCGACCCGCGGGCGACCTCGGAAGCTCCGCCCGGAATCGCGGCCGGCGGGCCCGGAGCGACGCGCGACTGGGGCCAGTCGCGCGGCATCCAGAGCATCGAGGTGGGCGGGCGTCTGTTGCGCGCCCTCGCCGATCACGGACGCGCGCTGTCGCTCAAGGAACTGGCGCAGGCCGCCGACATGGCGCCCGGCAAGGCACACCCCTATCTGGTCAGCTTCGGCAAGCTCGGTCTGATCGACCAGGATTCCACCGGGCGCTACGGGCTGGGACCGCTGGCCATGGAGCTGGGCCTGATCAGCCTGCAGCAGTACGACCCGATCCGCCTGGCCGAGCCCCTGCTGGTGGAACTGGCACGCGCCACCGACCAGAGCGCGGCCACCGCGCTGTGGGGCAACCACGGCCCGACCATCGTGCGCATCGAGGAAGCCCCCAGCGCGGTGCACGTGCGCATGCGCCCGGGCACCGTCGCCAGCCTGCGCCACACGGCCACCGGCAAGGCCTTCGCAGCCTTCCACGCGCGTGAGCGGGTGCTCGAGGTGATCGGCCAGGCCACGCTGGACGCGCAGTTCGAGGCCGAACTGGCGCGCGTGCGCGCCGAGGGCGTGAGCCTGAGCGTGGACGGTCTGCTGCGCGGCATCAGCGCCATGTCCGCGCCGGTGTTCGATCAGCACGGCCACATGGTGCTGGCCCTGACCCTGATCGGCCCCACGCCGGCCTTCGACCCCGACCCGCTCGGCCCCCTGGCGCAGACCCTGCGCTCGTACGCGCAATGGCTGTCCAGGCGCCTGGGCGCACCCCTCAACGCGTCAGCCAGCCCCTGGCGCGCACCGTGACCGCCGCGTAGGGCATGATCCAGAACAGCGCCAGCGCCGAGAACAAGCCGTAGGCGAGCCCGTACAGGCACTCCAGCGAGCGTTCCAGGCGCAGGAAATACAAGGCCCCCGGCGCGGCGCCCAGCATCACGGCCCCGGCCATGTAGCCGAGCACCCGCGGCTCGCCGACGGCCGCGTGCAGCGCCAGCGCCAGCGCGCCCAGGCCGAACACGTAGCCCAGGTCGGTGGTCAGCAGGTCGAGGCCGGCCACGAGCCGCGCCGGCAACGGCCGCGCCCGCAGCAGCCCGAGCAGGCGCCAGTCCTCGCGCACCTGGCTGCGGCTCCAGCGCAGGAACATCTTGCACAGTCCCCGATAGGTGGTCGGGGCCATCGTGTGCACCACCGCGTCGCTCTGATAGCGCACGTCGTAGCCCAGCGCGAACATGTGGTTGGTCATCGCGCGGTCCTCGCCGATGGTGCAGGGCTGGCCCAGGAAGCGCTGGCCCAGCCAGGCCGGCAGCGCGCGGCGCACCGCGCTGGCGCGATAGGCCGACAGCGCCCCCGGACAGCACACCACGTTGCCCAGCGTGGACTGGGCGGCGCGCAGGAAGTCGAAGCTCAGCGCGTAGCGCACGTGCAGCATGCGCGGGATCAGCCCCTCGAAGCGGTTGAGCACGGCCACGCGCCCCGCCACCGCGCCCACGCGCGAGTCGCGGAACGGAGCCACCATGGCGAGCAGCGTGCCCGCCTCGATCACGCTGTCCGAGTCGATGGTCACCAGCACCTCGCCGCGCGCCTCGGCGAAGCCCGCGGCCAGCGCGGCGCGCTTGCCCCGGTTGCTCGGGAGTCGCACGGTGCGCACCAGGCGCGGATGTCGCGCCGCGGCGCGCTGCATATGCTCCCAGGTGTCGTCGCGGCTGCCGTCGTCGACCGCCAGGATCTGCAGGCGTCCGGGCGGATAGTGCGCACGCGCCACCGAGTCGATGGAGCGTTCGACCATCGCGCCTTCGTTGTAGGCGGGGATGACCACGGTCAGCATCGGCGCATCGGCCGGCGCGGCCGGCGGCGTCGGCCGATAGGCGGCCCACAAGGCCACGCGCAACGCGCTCAGGCCCAGGCCGAGATAGCCCAGCGCCACCGCGGGCTCCAGCACCACGCGGTGCCAGCCCTCGCGGTGCAGCGCCGACAGCAGCGGCTGCAGCGCATGCCGCGCCAGCCCGAGGTAGAACAGCAGGCCCACCGCCAGCAGCAGGGTGCCGGCCAGCAGGAGATCGGCCGGGCTGCGGCCGGCCAGGGAAGACGAGCGCACGATGGACTCCTTGGATCACGCATGCCCCCCGGCGGTAGATTCGAATCCTCTGTTACGTTTTGCAACGTCCGGCTATTTTGCCTGGATCGGGCGGCATGTCCTTGACCTGCCGCAGCAAGCACAATGTCTGGCGGGAATCCTCCGCCTTCGAAGCCATGTCCTCCACCTCCGTCGACTCTTCCGACCCCCGCGCGCGCCCTCGCCTCCTGCTGCTGGCGCACGGCTCGAGGCGCCCGCAATGGGCCGAGCCCTTCGAGGCCGTGCTGGCCGAGCTCCGCGCCCTGCGTCCCGATGTCGACATGGCCCTGTGCTTCCTGGAATCCATGCAGCCCTCGTTGGGCCAGGCGCTGGAAGCGGCGGCTCGCGAGGGCTGCGAGCAGTTGCGCCTGGTGCCCCTGTTCCTGGGCACCGGCACCCACCTCGAGCGCGATGTCGCGCAGGAGCTGCAGCGAGTACGCGAACTGCAGCCGCGCATGCACGTGGAACTGCTGCCCGCGGCGGGCGACAGCGACCAGGTGATCCGGGCCCTGGCCCGCCACGCGCTGCAGGGCCTGGAGGCGGGCGATCCGCGCAGCGCCGTGTTGCCCTGGCTGCACGCGCTGAGCCGCGGACCGCGCGGCAGCCGCGACCTCGATGCGCAGCAGGCCCGCACGCTGATGGACTGGCTGCTGCACGGCAGGCTCAGCGATGCCCAGGCGGGCGCGGCCCTGGTGGCCCTGCGCATGAAATCCGAGAGCCCCGCCGAACTCGAGGGCTTCACCCGCGCGGTGCTGGACGCCGTGCCCCCGCTGCCCACCACGCGGGCGGCGATCTGCCTGAGCAGCCTCAACGGCACGCGCCGCCTGCCCAACCAGGTGCCCCTGCTGGCCGAGCTGCTGCGGCGACGCGGCATGCCGGTGCTGGTGCTCGGCGCGCAGCAGCCGGACGGACGAGCCCACACCTTGCCCCTGTGGCGCGCGCTGGGGCTACCGGTGGCCGACGGGCGCGAACAGGCGCTGCAGTGCCTGGAGCAAGGCGATGCGGTCTACCTGGACCTGGAACATCTGAGCCCCGAGTTGCGGCGGGTGCTGCGCTGGCGCGAGCAACTCGGGGTGCGCAACAGCGCCCATGCGGTGGCCAAGTTGCTGGCGCCGCTGCGCGCGCCCAGCCTGCTGCTGGCCAGCTATACCCACGCGGACTACGCGCCGCGCATGACCCACGTACTGGGCGCGCTGCGCCAGCCGGCGCTGATCTCGCGCGGGTGCGAAGGCGAGGTGCCGGCTCATCCCGAACGCGCCTCGCAATGGCTGCGGGTGGATGCGGCGGGCTGCGTGCATGCCGAGCCCGACGAGACCGCTCCCGACGACGAGGCCACGGCGCTGCGCGCGCGAGCCGCCGCGCAAGGACCCGAGCACACGCTGGCCTGGACACGCGCGTTGCTGGACCAGCGCGAGCCCTTGCCCCGGACCCTGCAGGCCCAGTTGCTGCGCATCGAGACCCTGTTCGGGCAGCTGGCAGCCTGCTAGCGCGGCCCGGCGCCGCCTCGGCTTGATCTCGGACACAGGCTGCGCGTTTCGCCTTGCCTCGATGCCGGCGCGCCGGTGCACAATCCCTGCACGTCGGTGCGGGGAGGCGATGGTGGTGGACCTGGTGTTCTGGATGGGCCTGAATGGTGCGCCGCCGGGCGAACCCGCGCGTGTCTATGCCCTGGAAAAACGCCTGCATCCGCTGATGATCGGCATTGCGCTGCTGGCGGTGCCGTCGTTCTACCTGGAGGAACTGCAACCCGGGCATCCGCTGCGGTCGCTGGGCGCGCTGATGGACGCGCTGATCTTCGGTGCCTTCGCGCTGGAGACCCTGGCCATGCTGATGCTCAGCCGCCAGCGCCTGCGCTACCTGCAGTACAACTGGCTGAACCTGTTCATCGTGGTGGCCTCGGGGCTGGCACTGATGGGCCTGGACAGCGAATGGATCCCGCTGGTGCGCCTGGCGCGCGCCGCCTTCGTCGGTCTGGTGTTCGCACGCATGCTCAGCGGCCTGCGGCGCATGGTCGCGGCCAACGCCGTGGCCTACGCCTTCGCGCTGGGAACCGGCGCCGTGTTGCTGGCGGGCCTGGGCTTTTACTGGCTGGAGCCCAGCGCCCATACCTTCGACGACGGGCTGTGGCTGGCCTTCACCACCGCGGCCACCATCGGCTACGGAGACATCGTGCCCACCACCACGGCCTCGCGCCTGCTCGCGGTGCTGGTCGTGGTCGTGGGCTACGCGGTGTTCTCGCTGGTCACCGCCTCGGTGGCGGCCTTCCTGATCGGCGAAGGCGAGCGCCGCATGCAGCACGAGATCTACCGCGACATGAAGGCCCTGCGGGGCGAACTGGGCGAACTGCACGCACACATCGCCTCGCTGGAGGCGGCGCTCGGCGCCCTCAAGCCGGCCGGCGCGCCACCCGCATCCTCCGCGACAGGGAGCAAGACACGACGCCGCCCGCGCCGGGAGCCCCTCGCGCGGGTCGGCGCGAACAAGGCGCAGCGCGGATAGTTTCCTAGAACTTCCAGCGCTCGGCCAGCTTCGCCGGACGCAGCGTGTCGTATTCCTCGAAGGGTTGATGAATCCACGGGCTGGAGGGCAGCATCTCCACGTAGTAATCGGGCAGCACGGTGGAAATGCCCTTCACCCAGATCACCGCGGTGCGCAGCTCGGTGATGTTCAGCGGACCGCCGCGCAGCCGATCGGCCACCGCGCGCAGGGTTTCCCCCGAATCGGCCAGATCGTCGACCAGCAGCACGCGTCCGTTGAGCTCGCCGCGCGGCATGGTGATGTAGTGAGCGATCTCCACCCGCGCGCGCTCGGCGTTCGCGCCGGCGCCGTAGGAGCTGGTGGACATGATCGCCAACGGGCGGTCGAACACGCGCGAGAGCACGTCGCCCGGGCGCGTGCCGCCGCGCGCCAGGCACAGGATCTGGTCGAATTCCCAGCCCGATTTGTAGATCTTCAGCGCGAGCTTCTCGATCAGGGCGTGGTATTCGTCCCACGACACGTACATGTTCTTGCCGTCTTCGCTGAGCATGGCCTCTTGCCTCTTGCCTCTTGCGCCGGGGCCCGGCGCGAATCGATGGATGGGAGAAAGCCGCCGGTTCAGGCGCCGAAGGGATGCTGCAGCACGATGGTGTGGTCGCGGTCGGGACCGGTGGAGACCATCGCGATGGGGGTTCCGCTGAGTTCGGCCACGCGCTCCAGGTAGGCCCGCGCGGGCGCCGGCAACTGCTCCCAGCGCGTCAGGCCCGCGGTGGTCTCGCTCCAGCCGGGCATGCGCTCGTAGCGCGGCTCGCAACGCGCGATGTCGTCGGCGTCCAGCGGCAGGATGTCGATGTCGCGGCCGTCCAGCCGGTAGCCGGTGCACAGCAGGATCTCGGGCAGGCCGTCCAGCACGTCCAGCTTGGTGATGCACTGGCCGGTGGTGGAGTTCAGGATGTTGGCGCGCTTGAGCGCGGCGGTGTCGATCCAGCCGCAGCGGCGCGGGCGTCCGGTGACGGTACCGCGCTCCTGGCCCACGGTGTGCAGGTGATGTCCCACGCTGCCCGGTTGATCGATGGGAAGCTCCGACGGGAAGGGACCGCTGCCCACGCGCGTCGTGTAGGCCTTGGTGATGCCCAGCACGTAGTCGATTTCCCCGGGACCCACGCCCGAGCCGGCGGCCGCGTTGCCGGCCACGCAGTTGCTGGAGGTGACGAAGGGGTAGGTGCCGTGGTCGACGTCCAGCAGCGTGCCTTGCGCGCCCTCGAACAACAGGCGGTCGCCGCGCTGGCGGCTCAGGTGCACGTGGTAGCCCACGTCGGCCAGCATGGGGGCGATGGGTTCGGCCAGCTCCAGCAGGCGCTGGTAGGTGGCCTCGAAGTCCACCTCCGGGGCGTGCAGGAACTCGCGCAACGCGAAGTTGTGCCAGTCCAGCGCCTCGCGCAATTTGTCCGCCAGGCGTCCAGGGTGCTTGAGGTCCTGCACCCGCACCGCGCGACGAGCCACCTTGTCCTCGTAGGCCGGGCCGATGCCCTTGCCGGTGGTGCCGATCTTGCCCACGCCGCGCGACTCGCGGCTGGCTTCGCGCGCCAGGTCCAGCGCCACGTGCGAAGGCAGCACCAGCGGGCAGGACTCGCTGATGCGCAGGCGCGAACGCAGCTGCACGCCGGCGCTCTCGAGGCGGGCGATTTCCTTCATCAGGTGCTCGGGGTCGAGCACCACGCCGTTGCCGATGTAGCACATCACGTCCGGGCGCATGGCGCCCGACGGAATCAGCTGCAGCGCCGTCTTCTGGCCGTTGATCACCAGCGTGTGCCCGGCATTGTGGCCGCCCTGAAAGCGCACCACGCCCTGTGCCTGGTCGGTCAGCCAGTCGACGACCTTGCCCTTGCCCTCGTCGCCCCACTGGTTGCCCACGACGACCACGTTACGTCCTGTGCTCACGACACTTCTTGCCTTATCGGAAAATGAAAAATGGAAGGAGTCCGCGCTGCGGCGCGCGCCTCAGGCCGCGCCGGCCGGCACGCATGCGCGCACCGTCCAGCCGGATTCGGCGCGAACCAGCTCGCGGTCCAGGCGGAAGCTCTCGCCCTCGAACTCGGCACCCGCCGGCAGTTCGATGACCACGTCTCCGGCCTCGCGCAAGGCGCGCACCGCCTGCTCGTAGCCGGGTTCATCGGACCACTGCGCGCGCACCGCCGCGCGCGGCGCCGCGGCGCGCGTGCCGCGCACCAGTTCGCGCAGGTCCAGGGAGAAGCCCGTGGCCGGGCGCGAACGCCCGAACGTGGCTCCGATCTCGTCGTAGCGTCCGCCGCGCGCCAGCGCGTCCGGACGGTCGGGCACGTACAAGCCGAAAATCACTCCGCTGTGATAGTGGTAGCCGCGCAGATCGGCCAGGTCCACCTGCACGTCGCAGCCGGCCTGCGCATGCAGCCGCGCCAGGCGCTCCAGGTCGTCCAGCGCCCGCAGCACGGGTTCGCGCGCCGGCAGCACGCGGCGCGCCTCCCGCAGCACGCCGGCGTCGCCGAACAACTCGGTCAGCGCCAGGATGGGCTCGCGCTGGGCCGGCGGCAGCCCGGCGGTGAGTTCGCGCAGACGCGGCACGTCCTTGCGCGACAAGGCCTCGAGCATCGCCGACAGGCGCAGCGGCCCGGCGACCAGGCCTCCCAGCACGCCGCGCACCAGGCGGGCGTCCGACAGGCCCAGCGCGACCTTGTCGAAACCGCCCAGGCGCAGACTGTGCAGCGCCAGGCGTTGCACCTCCAGATCCGCTTCGAGCCCGGCATGCCCGTACAGCTCGACGCCGAACTGCAGCGGCTGGCGCGTCGCGTACACGCCCTGCGCCTGCGTGTGCACGATGCTGTCGCAATAGCACAGGCGCACCAGTCCCTGGCGGTTGAGCAGGTGGGCATCGATGCGCGCCGCCTGCGGCGTCATGTCGGCGCGCAGGCCCAGCGTGTGCCCGGAAAGCTGGTCGACCAGCTTGAAGGTCTGTTGTTCCAGGTCCTGGCCGGTGCCCGACAGCAGGGAGTCGACGTATTCGAGCAGCGGCGGAATGACCAGTTCGTAGCCATGGCTGGCGGCATGGTCGAGCAGGGTGCGGCGCAGGCGCTCGATGGCCGCCGCCTCGCGCGGCAGCACGTCGGAAAAGCGCTCGGGGAGCAGCCAGGCATTCATGCAGGGCAAGGGAAGACCAGGAGTTCGAAAAAAGCCAGCCCGCATTCTAGGGCTTGGGGACTGGCGCGGGCACGGGCGCGAGCCCGTGGCGTTTCAGCGCTTGTGCACGCCGCTGTCCGCCGGCTTGCCGCCGGGGCTGCGCATGTAACGGAAGAAATCGCTGGACGGGTCGAGCACCAGCACGTCGCTGCGATTGTCGAAACTCGCCCGATAGGCTTCCAGACTTCGATAGAAGGCCGCGAACTCGGGGTCCTTGCCAAAGGAGGCGGCGTAGATGCGCGCGGCCTGCGCGTCGCCCTCGCCCTTCACGGTCTGCGCCTTGCGATAGGCCTGCGCCAGCAGCACCTCGCGCTGCCTGTCGGCCTCGGAGCGGATCTTCTCGGCCTCGGCCTGGCCCTGCGCGCGCGTCTGGTCGGCCTGCAACCTGCGCGCCGCGGCCATGCGGCGATAGACGGCGTCGGTCGCGTTCGCGGTGAGGTCCAGTTCGGTCAGCCCGGCGTCGACCACCTCGATGCCGCTGCCGCGCAGGCTCTTGGCGAGTTGCGCGCTCAGACTGGATTCGAGTTCACCGTCCTGCGCCGCCAGCACCCCGGGCAGGTCCAGGCGTGCCAGATCGGCCCCCAGGTGGGAGCGCAGCGCGGCGCCGATGCGGTCGTCCGCCGCCGACTCCCCAGCGCCGAAGGCGTGCAGATAGGCCTTCGGGTCCTGGATGCGCCATTTGACGAACCAGCCGGTCACCAGGTCGGCCTTGCCACGCGTGGCGAAAGCGTCGGGCTGCACGCTGCGCAAGGTGCGTAGCCGGCCGTCCAGCAGCACCACGTTCTCGATCGGGGACGGCCACTTGAAGTACAGGCCCGGCTGGTCTTGCAC
The DNA here is from genome assembly GCA_021830925.1 of Pseudomonadota bacterium. GTDB lineage: Bacteria > Pseudomonadota > Gammaproteobacteria > Burkholderiales > Burkholderiaceae_C > Thiomonas_A. Next base: position 8,900 of record JAKBNS010000201.1, read on the forward strand.
GCGCGCGACCCGGCCCATCGCGTACACCGCCCCGAACTGGGCGCGATGGACGACGAACACGCTCGAACTGGCGCCAACCAGCGCGAGCACGGCGACGAGAACGGCGAGGGCGAAACGATTCATCGGCGGGCTGCTTGGGTTCGGGGAGCGCGGGGGCTTCAGCGGGAATCGCGTTCGCGCAGCGAATCGCGCCCGCCACGCGCGCTGGAGGCCGGAGCGGATGCGGCGGAGGCAACGGAAGCCGGCTGAGGGGCCGACGCCGCCTGCGAGGGCGAGGCGGGCAACTGCGGCAGCGATGCCGCCACGCCCGGCAACGCCGGCACCCCGCGCCGATCCGCCAGGGCCGCGGGCGCCGACGCGCCGGAGGCAGGCTCCTGGCGCAGCAGCTTGTCCAGCGGCAGGTACAGCAGGTTGTTGGACCCGTGCGAGCTGACCAGCACCTTGGTCACGCTGGTGAGGATCTGCTGCATGGTCTGCAGGTACATGGACTCGCGCACCACCTGCGGAGCCTTGCGGTACTCGTCATAGACCAGGTCGAAACGCGCCGCGTCGCCCTGGGCCTGCGCGACCACGCTGGATTTGTAGCCCTCGGCCTGCTGCAACAGCGCCGATGCCGTGCCCCGCGCGCGCGGCAGCACTTCCTGCGCGTAGGCCTGCGCCTGCGAGCGCAGGCGCTGCGCGTCCTGCTGCGCCTTCACCGCGTCCTCGTAGGCCGGGCGCACCGCCTCGGGTACCGATACGCGCTGGATGCTCAGGTCGGTCACGCGCACCCCGCTGGCCCAGCGGTCGAGCACCTTCTGCATGCGGGCCTGGGCGTCGCGCGCGATGGCCGAGCGGTCGCCGTGCATCACCTGCTGCAGGCTCATGCCGCCGATCACGCCGCGGATGGCTTCACGCGCCGCCTGCGACACCCCGGCTTCGGGATCGCGGTCGCCGAACACGAAGTCCAGCGCATTGCCCACGCGCCATTGCACGCTCAGGCGCAGGTCGACGATGTCGCCGTCGGAGGTGAGCATGGACGAGTGCGGAGCGCCGCTGAGCGTGCCCACCGAGGAATCGCCCACCGGCTGCGTGTGCAGCGCGTCGGCGTCGATCACCACGGCGTTGCCGAAAGGAGCCGGGTAATGCCAGTTCAGTCCGGCCTGGTCCACCGATGCCACCGCCCCCAGGCGCGTGATCACGGCCACCTGGCCTTGTTGCACCACGAAAAAGCCCGAGGCCAGCCAGCCCAGGCACAGCACCAGCGCCACCACCGCGACGATGCCGCCCAGGGTGCGCGGCGTGGGCGGGAAACCGCCCGGACGACGCGGCGGACGCAGTCCGCCCCCGCCGCCGCCGCCACGGCGCCGCCCGAACAGGCCGTTGAGCTTGCGATTGAAATCGCGCCAGAGTTCGTCCAGGTCGGGCGGACGCCCGGGCCCCTGACCGCGGGGATTGCGTCGGTCGCCCTCCGGGGGAGGGCCGCCGCGGCCATCGCCTCCGCCAGTTCCACCACGGCCGCCGCGGCCCCAATCCGGGTCGCCTTCGCCGGCTTGCAGCGGGCGCGGACGCAGCGGGCCGCGCTGCGGAGTACGGATCGGAACGAATCGCATCGGGAACGAAAGAAACGTCAGACGGGATGCACGGTATCGGCCTGCCGACCCGGCGCCTCGGCCTCGGCCTCGGGTTCGACATCGACATCGACATCGGCGTGAAGCAGCCGCTCGCGCGCCAGTTGGGCCAGGCGCTCGCGCAATGCGTCGAGCCCGAGCCCGCGAAGCGCACTCACATCGAAGCTGTCGATGCTAGCACGGACCTGTCCCGCGGCCTGCCGGCGCGTGGGCGGAACCGGCCCATCGAGCATGTCGACCTTGTTGTAGATCAGGATCTGGGGAATCTGGTCGGCGCCGATCTCGCGCAACACCTGTTGCACCTGTTCGATCTGCTGCTCGGCCTGCGGGTTGGAGGCGTCCACCACGTGCAACAGCAGATCGGCCTCGACGGCCTCGTCCAGCGTGGCCTTGAAGGCCTCGACCAGGCTGTGCGGAAGCTCGCGGATGAAACCCACGGTGTCCGACAGCACGGCCGTCAGGCCCTCGCCCAGCCACAGCCTGCGCGTCGTGGTGTCCAGCGTGGCGAACAACTGGTTGGCCGCGTAGGCGCGCGCGTGGGTCAAGGCGTTGAACAGGGTGCTCTTGCCGGCGTTGGTGTAGCCGACGATGGACACCTGCAACTGCGATCCACGCCGCCGCGAGCGGCGCTGCGTGGAGCGCTGGCGCTGCAGCTTGCGCAGGCGCGACTGCAACTGCTTGATCTTGTCCTCGAGCATGCGCCGGTCGAGTTCGATCTGCTTCTCGCCCGGGCCGCCGCGCAGGCCGATACCGCCCTGCTGACGCTCCAGGTGGGTCCAGCCGCGCACCAGACGCGTGGCGGCGTGGCGCAGGCGCGCCAGTTCCACCTGCAGCTTGCCCTCGCCGCTGCGCGCTCGACGCGCGAAGATTTCCAGGATCAGCGCGGTGCGGTCCCACACGGGAACCCCGATCTCGCGCTCCAGGTTGCGCTGCTGCACCGGCGACAGCGCGGCGTCGAACAGCACGCACTCGGCCTGAGCCTCGAGCACCTGCTCCTTGATCTGGGCCACCTTGCCCGATCCCAGGTACAGCGCCGGATCGATGTGGCGTCTGCGACTGAAGCTGCTGGCGGCTGGACGCAGCCCGGCCGACACGGCCAGCTCGCGCAGTTCCAGCAACTCGGAATCGGGATGTGCCTGGCCGACGTCGGCGCCCACGAGCACCGCACCGGGCTGCCCCGCATCTCCTGGGCCCTCGTGAAGGACGGCCCCGGCGCCGCCAGGCTCCGGGGCCGCGCGCTCAGGAGGCTTCGGACTCGCTTGCACCGACGTGGAAGCTCACGGGACGGGACGGAACCACCGTGGAAATGGCGTGCTTGTACACCATCTGGGTCACGGTGTTGCGCAGCAGAACCACGTATTGGTCGAAGGACTCGATATGGCCTTGCAGTTTGATGCCATTGACCAGGTAGATCGAAACCTGAACATGCTCCTTGCGCAGCAGGTTCAGGAAGGGGTCTTGTAACAACTGCCCTTTATTGCTCATGGAAAACTCCGGTTGTGTTTTTATGGAAACTGCTTCCACCTCGTCGAACATAGCACAAAGGCATGCCCCGTCCGACCGCTGTCCGATACGTCCCGGTCGCGTCCGCGGGCATGGCCGCGCCGGGCGCAGCGCGGCTCAATCCCGCGTGTTCTGGAAGGGGTTGCGCGACGTCCGGTACTCGATGCGCAGCGGCGTGCCGCCGAGCTTGAAGGTGCGCGCGAAACGCGATTCCAGATAGCGCGTGTAGCTGTTCGGAACCTTGTCCAGGGAATTGCCGTGGATCACGATCACCGGCGGGTTCTGCCCGCCCTGGTGGGCATAGCGCAGCTTGGGGCGCACGGTGCCGGCGCGAGGCGGCTGCTGGTAGGCCACCGCCTCCTGCAACTCGCGGGTCAGGCGCGGCGTGGACAGCTTGGCGAAGGCCGCGCGATGCGCCTCCACCACCGAGCGCAGCAGAGGGCGCAGCCCCTTGCGCGAGATGGCGGAGATCTCGTGCCGATGGGCAAAGCCCAGGAAGGGCAGGCGCTCGACCATGCTGGCGGCGAAGAGCTGGCGCTGGTAGGCGTCGGTCTTGTCCCATTTGTTGGCGGCCACCACCAGCGCCCTGCCCGCTTCCACCGCGAAACCGGCGATGTGCGCGTCCTGGTCGGACACCGGCTCGCTGGCGTCGAGCAGCAGCACCACCACGTTGCACGACTCGATGGCCTGCAGGGTCTTGACCACGGAGAACTTCTCGATGGTCTCGAACACCTTGCCGCGCCGGCGCAGCCCGGCGGTGTCGATCAGCATGTAGGACACGCCGTCGCGCTCGAAGGGCACCTCGATGGCGTCCCGCGTGGTGCCCGGCTGGTCGAAGGCGATGACCCGCTCCTCGCCCACCAGCGCGTTGATCAAGGTGGACTTGCCCACGTTCGGGCGCCCGATGATGGCCAGCTTGATGGTGCGAGGGGGCAGCAACGGCGCCGGGCGCTCGGTCGCCGCCTGGCTCGCGTCCGCCTGGGGCGCATCCGCGCCGACGGTCGCGGCCACGTCCTCGGCCGCCGCGGGCTGCTGCCCGCCCGCCTCGTCTTCCGGCGGCTCCTGCGGCTCGGCTTCGCGCAGGCACAGCGCGCAGGCCGCATCCAGCAGCGGCGCGACGCCCTGGCCGTGGGCGGCGCTGACCGGCAGCGGCTGGCCCAGCCCGAGTTCGTGGAATTCGGCCATGGCCGCCGGGCTCAGCCCCTCGGCCTTGTTCACCGCCAGCAGTACCGGCTTGCCGGTCTTGCGCAGATAGGCGGCGATGTGCTGGTCCTGCGGGGCCAGCCCGGTGCGGGCGTCCACCAGGAACACCACCACGTCGGCCTCGGCGATGGCCTGGCGGGTCTGGCGCGCCATCTCGGCCACGATGCCCGTGTCGACCACCGGCTCGAAGCCTCCGGTGTCGACCACCAGCAGGGTCTGGTCGCGCCACTTCGCGCGACCGTAATGCCGGTCCCGGGTCAGGCCCGGGATGTCGGCGACGATGGCGTCGCGCGAACGGGTGATGCGGTTGAACAGGGTCGACTTGCCCACATTGGGGCGGCCGACCAGGGCGAGCACGGGAATCATCGAGTCCGATCCAGCGATAGGGAACCAAGCGCGCCTCAGCGCGGCAGGAACCCGTAGATGCCGCCCTTGCTGGTCACCACCACCAGCGTGTCGCCGGCCACGGTCATCGGCGAGGCGATGGGCGAACCGTCGGTGGCGGCGCGTCCGATGATCTGGCCGTCCTTGGCGTCGAGGAAGGACACGTAGCCCTGCAGGTCCCCGACCGCCACCGTGTGTCCCACCAGCAGCGGCGCGCCGAGCTTGCGGTACTTGAGCTGGTCGTTGTGCCACAGCGCCTTGCCGTCGGCCACGGCATAGGCCTGCACCACGCCGTCCGACTGCGTGGCCGCGAGCTCCTGGCCGTTCTGGCTCAGCCCGCTGTAGCCGTCGGCGCGGGTCGACCACAGCAGATGCCCGCTGGTCATGTCCACGCAACCCAGGTCGGCCTGATAGGCCCGCGCGCACGCGATGCCCCGCGCCAGCGACGGCGTGCCGGTGATGCTGACCAGGCGATCCACTTCGGTGACGCCGCGCGAGCGGCCGATCTGCACGTCCCACAGCGCGGTGCCGTCGGTCAGGCGCACCGCGCGCAGGCGTCCGCGGGCGTCGCCCAGCACGACGTCGCCGTCGGCCAGCGCCATGCCCGAGCCGCGCTGCAGCAGCAGCGCCGGGGCGCTGAATTCATCGTCCCAGCGCCGCGCTCCCGTGGCCGCGTCGAAGGCCCACAGGTGCTGGTCCGCCCCCAGCACGACCACGATGCCGCCGAACACCGCCGGCGGCGTGATCACGCTGCTGGGAAGCTGGTAGCGCCACAGCACCTGGCCCTGCGGGCCCAGCGAGACGACCTGATTGGTCTGGTTCACCACGGCGCTGAAGCTGCCGTCGCTGCCCACGCCGGCGCTGATGCCGCCGTCCACGTGGCTGCGCCACAGTTCGTGGCCGTCCGAGGTGCGCAGGCACAGCACGTCGCCGTTGGACGAAGCCACCACCACGCGCCCGCCGGCCACCGCGGCGTGGAAGGTCGCCGGCACGGAGCCGACGCTGTCCTGCCAGGCCGTGGCCACGTGCAGGATCGGAGGCACCGGCCCCAGCGGGGTCGGATCCGGTTGCTTGGGCGTGGACGAACAGGCACCCAGCAGCCCCAGCGCCAGCCCGGCACCCAGCACGCGCGCGACGCGCGCCATCCACCATCCGCGCATCATTGGGCTCCCCCGACGCTCTCGATCTTGATCTGCAGCAGCTGTCGCAGCGCCGCGTCGGGCGCCAGTTCGGACAACGCCTGCTCGTAGGTCTTGCGCGCCTGTGCGCGCTCGCCCTGCGCCGCGTACACATCGCCGCGCCGGGTCAGAAACAGCGCCCCGAAGGCCGGGGTCGGAGGGGCCTGCAGGGTGTGCAGCGCCGCCTCGTACTGGCGCGCGTCGATCTGCAGTGCCGCCAGGTTCAGCATGGCCGCCGCGCGCTGCGCCGCCACCGGCCCATGCGCCGCGGCCCAGCCCAGCACGGGCAGGGCCTGCGCCTGCTGGCCGGCATTGTCGTAGGCGCGCGCCAGCGCCAGCGCGCCCATCTGCGCATACACGGTGGAGGCGAAATCGGATTGCAGCTTGCCGAAGATGGGCGCGGCGTCCTTCAGGTCGTTGCCCGCGATGCGCTGGCCGAGCTGCGAGTACAGGCTCGAAGCCTGCCCGGCGCGGCGGTTCACCCACCAGTGCCAGCCGCTCCATCCGGCCCAGGCCAGCGCGGCGACCAGCAGCAGGCCCGAGATGACGGTACCCCACTGCTGCCAGAAGGCGCGCAGTTGTTCGATCTGATCCTGTTCTTCGAGGTTGTAGCTCATGAGCTCGGTGGGGTTGAAGACGCGCCATTCTAAGCAACCCGCATCCGGGCGCTGGGCGGCTGGGCCGGAAATCCGGCGTCGACCCCGGGTCAGCCGCGTGTGATTCCGGCGTCGCGGGCATCCCGCGGGGGCGCGGCGGCTAGAGAGTGGCGCCTCAGCGCAGACAGTCGAGCAAGGCTCCCGGCGGCTCCAGAGCCACGCTGCGCTGCTGCTGTTCCCCTCCCTCGCGCAGGGACTTCACGCCGACCTCGCCGGCCAGCCACTCGGCCTCGCCGAAGATCAGCGCGTGGCGCGCTCCGCTCGCGTCGGCTTTTTTCATCTGCGACTTCATGCTGCCGCCGCCCGCGTGCATGAGCACCGACAGGCCGGCCGCGCGCAGCGCCTCGGCCACCTGCAGCGCGCGCGGCAGCGCCGGCGCATGCGCCAGCACGACGTAGGCGTCGGCGGCCGGAGCCTGCGGCTGGCGCTCGGACTGCGCCAGCAGGTCGAGCACGCGTTCGATGCCCAGCGCCCAGCCGCAGGCCGGCGCGGGCTTGCCGCCGATCTGCGCGATCAGGCCGTCGTAGCGCCCACCGGCGCACACCGTGCCCTGCGCGCCGAGCTGGTCGCTGACCCACTCGAACACGCTCAGGTTGTAATAGTCCAGCCCGCGCACCAGCCGTGGGTTGATCACGAAATCCTGGCCCGCCGCGCGCAGCAGCTCCTGCAGGCCCTCGAAGTGCGCCCGCGACTCCTCGCCGAGTTCGTCGAGCAGGCGCGGAGCCCCTTGCACCAGATCCTGCATGGTCGGATTCTTGGTGTCCAGGATGCGCAGCGGGTTGCTGTGCAGGCGCCTGCGCGCGTCCTCGTCGAGCTGCTCCGCATGGGACTCGAAATACTCGATGAGCTTGTCCCGATGGCTCGCGCGCTCGGAGGGCTGACCCAGGCAGTTGATCTCCAGGCGCAGTCCACGCAGCCCCAGCATGGTCCACAGGCGCCGGGCCATGAGGATCAACTCGGCGTCCACGTCGGGCCCGGCGAACCCCAGCGCCTCGGCCCCGACCTGGTGGAACTGGCGGTAGCGCCCGCGCTGCGGGCGCTCGTGCCGGAACATCGGCCCCGTGTACCAAAGGCGCTTGCCGCCGTCATACAGCAGGTTGTGCTCGACCGCGGCGCGCACGATGGCCGCGGTGTTCTCCGGGCGCAGGGTCAGCTCCTCGCCGTTGAGCGAGTCGGTGAAGCTGTACATCTCCTTTTCGACAATGTCGGTGACCTCGCCGATCCCCCGCACGAACAGCGCGGTGGGTTCGACGATGGGGGTGCGGACATTGCGGTAGCCATAGGCGCGCATGAGTTCGCGCACCTGCGACTCGAACCACTCCCAGCGCGCCGATTCGGGCGGCAGGATGTCGTTCATGCCCTTGACGGCGCTGAGCTTGGAAGTCATTGGGGAATCCGGAAAACGGTTCGGAAAGCGAATCGGACGTGCCGCGCGGGAACCGACGACACGGTCGTTCCTGCGCGCACGACTCCTCGAATCAGGGCCGCGCTTCGGCGCGCACGCCCCAGCGCCGGCGTATGTAGTCGTCCACCAGATCGATGAACTGCGCGGCGATGTCCTCGCCACGCAAGGTATGGCGCTTGTCGCCGTCCACATACACCGGGGCCGCGGGCTGCTCGCCGGTGCCGGGAAGGCTGATGCCGATGTCGGCGTGGCGACTCTCGCCGGGGCCGTTGACGATGCAGCCCATGACCGCCACGCGCAAGGTCTCCACGCCGGGGTACTCGCGACGCCATTGCGGCATGCGCTCGCGCAGGTGCGCATCGATGTCGCGCGCCAGTTCCTGGAACACGCTGCTCGTGGTGCGTCCGCAGCCGGGACATGCCGTGACGCTGGGGGTGAAGGTGCGCAGCCCGAGCGCCTGCAGGATTTCCAGCGCGACCACCACCTCCTGGGTGCGCGCCTCGCCCGGCTGCGGCGTCAGGGACACGCGGATGGTGTCGCCGATGCCCTCCTGCAACAGGATGGACAGCGCCGCCGCCGAGGCCACGGTACCGCGCGTGCCCATGCCCGCCTCGGTCAGTCCGAGGTGCAGCGCGTAGTCGCAGCGCCTGGCGAGCTCGCGGTACACGGCCACCAGGTCGCGCACCGCCGAGACCTTGCACGACAGCAGGATCTGGTGCCCCGCCAGGCCCAGTTCCTCGGCACGCCTGGCCGACTCCAGCGCCGAACGGATCAGCGCCTCGTACATCACCTGGCGCGCATCGCGCGGACGCGCCAGCGCCGCGTTCGCGTCCATCAGCGAGGCCAGCAGTTCCTGGTCCAGGCTGCCCCAGTTCACGCCGATGCGCACCGGACGGTCCCAGCGCGCGGCGACCTCGATCATCTGGGCGAACTGGCGGTCCTTCTTGTCGCCCTTGCCCACGTTGCCGGGGTTGATGCGGTACTTGGACAGCGCCTGCGCGCACTCGGGATGCCGCGTGAGCAGCAGATGCCCGTTGTAGTGGAAGTCCCCCACCAGCGGAACGTCGACCCCCATGCGGTCGAGCTGTTCGCGGATGCGCGGCACCGCGGCGGCGGCCTCGTCCGTATTCACGGTCAGGCGCACCAGTTCGGAACCGGCCTGCGCCAGCTCCTTGACCTGGATGGCCGTGCCGACCACGTCGGTGGTGTCGGTATTGGTCATCGACTGCACGCGCACCGGCGCATCGCCGCCCACCGTCACCTTGCGCGAACCCCAGGCCACCACGGCCTGGCGCGTGGGGTGGCGACGCGGCATGGCGTCGTCGATGTCCGCGTCGCCCGCGGCGACGCCCAGCATGTCGTTCATGACCGAACCTTCAGGGTGCCGCGCCCGGCACTGCGAAGCGCGCCACGTTGTCGCCGCCGGCCTGCATCGCCACCGGCTTGCCGGCAAGGCTGACGCGGGTCCCCGCGGCATTGCCCACGGTCAGGTGCAGGGGAAAGTCGGCCCGCAGCGTGGTCACGTCGCGCGAGGCTCCGGCTGCGAGGAGTCCCGAGAACAGCACCCGTCCCTGACTGGAGCGTACGCGAACCCAGCTCGGCGCGCTGGCGCTGAGCTGGAGCAAGGGTCCCGGCGGTCCGACGAGCGGCGCCGGGGCGGAGGCCGACGGCGCGGATGCGCGCTGCGCGGGCGTCGCCGCGGGCCCCGCTGCCGCGACCGGCGACGCCCTGTCGCCGCCGGAGGCGCTGAGCGCGGGCGCTCCCGGCGCGCTCGCGGGCGCACTGGCCGCGACCGCCTGAACCGGTCCGGACGGCGCCGGGGAGGCCGGTGCGACCACGACGGCCGCCGACGCGGCCAGCGGCACCACCACGCCGGATCGGACCGGTGCGGCGCGATGCGTCAGCAGAGCGCGAAATTCCTGCACGAGGTACCCGAAGCGCTCCGAGCGCGGCAGGTACAGCAGGCCCAGCGCCACCACCACCGCCAGCACGCCCAGCCACACCAGGCGACGGCTCGACCCGTGCGTGCCCACCGGCTCGGCCGGGCGCACCGGTCCCATGGTCACGCCGGGCGCCGGCACGATGGGCGTTCCGCGCACGAACACCGGAGGCAACGGGCGCAGCACGGCGTCGGCATCCGCCCGCACCGCCTTGGCCGCCGCGCGCAGCAGGCCACGCGCATGGGCGGGGTCGTGCAGGCGATCCCATTCGCCGGCTTCCAGCGCGGAGATCTTGTCCGCCGAGACCTTCAGCTGCGTGGCCAGCTCGGACAGACTGCGCCCCGAGGCCTCGCGCGCCGCGCGCAGCAAGGCACCGGCCTGGCGCCGGGCCGAGAGTTCGGCCTCGTCGCCGTCGGAGGCGGACGGCGGGAGATGGCTCGATGGCGGGTTCGACACGGCTCGATCAGTGCGGAAGCAAGGCGGAATCGTCGTAGTGGCCCTGCTGGGCCGCGATGGCCTCGGCCGAATCGGGGAAACGCTGCACCAGCTGCTGCGACCACTGGTTGGCGCTGACCGCGTCGCCGGACTTGCGCGCGATCAGCACGCCCAGCCACAGGGTCTGCGCGGTGGCGCCGCTGCCGGAGTTGACACGCCGGATGTAGAACATGGCCTTGGAGTACTCATGCTGCAGGTACTGCACCATGGCCAGGTTGGTGGCCAGGGCCGGGCTGGCCGGGTCCAGCGCAAACCCGTCGCGCAGGGTCTTCTCGGCGCCCGGGAGATCGCCCGCCCGGTACTGGCACACGCCGTAGGCCAGGTCGGTACGCTGGGCATTGCGATAGCCGGGCACCGCCAGCGCCTTGCGGAACATCTGGAACGATTCCGGGTAGCGCTTGAGCGAGCACAGGAACCAGCCGTAGTTGTGCAACGTGTCCGGGTTGTCCGGCGCCAGCGACAGCGCCTGGCGGAAACTGGCCTCGGCCTGCTGGTTCTGGCCCAGGCTCATGTGGATCAGCGCCTGCATGGTGTACGCAGGCACATAGCCCGGGTCTTGCTGCAGCGCCTGCGTGACCTCGCCCAGGGCCACGTCGGGCTGGCCGCGCTGGTAGTAGCCTTCGGCCAGTTCCAGGCGGATGCGCGCGCTCTTGTCAGCCTGCGTGGGCTGCGTGCCCGGCGCGGTACCGGCGTAGTTGCCGCTGCCGCGGGCGCCGCCGTTGGTCGCGGCGCAACCGCCGAGGGCGGCCAGCGCGAGACCGGTCGCCAGCACTGCGATCACGCGGGCCCGGTGTGGCGTCGCGGCGCGAAATCGAGTCACGGTTGGGTTCATGCCGATCGTCCCTGGTTCGCTGCAGGCGCGGCGTCACTCGCCGCAATCGCCACCACGCGCGCGCCGCGCCGGGTCGTGCGATCGAGCACCTCCCCGGCCAGTTGCCCGCAGGCGGCATCGATGTCGTCGCCACGGGTCTTGCGCACCGTGGCCACGATCCCGGCCTCGATCAGCAGCGAGGCGAACGCCGCCACGCGCTGCGGCGTCGAACGCCTCAGGCCGGAACCGGGAAAGGGATTGAAGGGAATCAGATTGCACTTCCACGGGAAGCGCCCGCGCATCAGCTCGATGAGCTGGCGCGCATGCTCGGGGCCGTCGTTGACGCCGTCGAGCATGCAGTACTCGAAGGTGATGAAATCGCGCGGCGCATGCGCCAGGTAGCGCTCGCAGGCGTCCAGCAGCTCCGCCAGCGGATACTTGCGGTTCAGCGGAACCAGTTGATCGCGCAACGCGTCGTTGGGCGCGTGCAGCGACACCGCCAGCGCCACCGGGCAGTCGGCCGCGAGGCGGTCGATCATCGGCACCACGCCGGAGGTGGACACCGTGACGCGGCGGCGCGACAGCCCGTAGGCGTCGTCGTCGAGCATGGTCCGCAGCGCGGGAATCAGTGCCCCGTAGTTCTGCAGGGGCTCGCCCATGCCCATCATCACCACATTGGAGATCGCGCGCTCGCCCTCGGGTAGCCCGAGTTCGCGGCGCATGGTGAACTCGGCCCACCACAACTGGGCCAGGATCTCCGAGGTTTCCAGGTTGCGCGCGAAGCCCTGCGCCCCGGTGGAGCAGAAGCTGCAGGCCATCGCGCAGCCGGCCTGCGAGGACACGCACAGCGTGTTGCGCGAGACCTCCGGGATGAACACCGACTCCACCGCGTTACCGGAGCCGACGTCGAACAGCCACTTCACCGTACCGTCGCGCGAACGCTGCTCGCTGAGCACGGGCAACGCCTGCACGCAGGCGTTGTCCTCCAGCCATGCGCGCAGCGGGCGCGCCAGATCGGTCATGGCCTGGAAATCGGCCACGCCGCGCTGGTGCACCCAGTGCATCACCTGGCGTGCGCGGAAGGCCTTGTGCCCCGCGCGGGCGAGCCACTCCACCAGACCGGCCTTGTCGAACTGGAGCAGGTTGGCGGCTTGGCTCATCGCGACACGGGAAGGCGGGGATTTCAGCGCGAGAAAATCCAGTTCGACGGGAAGAAGAACGCGATCTCGATGGCCGCGTTCTCCGCGCTGTCCGAGCCGTGCACGGCGTTGGCGTCGATGCTGTCGGCGAAATCGGCGCGGATGGTGCCGGGGGCCGCCTTCTTCGGATCGGTGGCGCCCATCAGTTCACGATTGCGCACGATGGCGTCGGGGCCTTCGAGCACTTGCACCAGCACCGGGCCGGAGACCATGAAGTCCACCAGATCCTTGAAGAAGGGACGCTCCTTGTGCACCGCGTAGAAGCCTTCGGCTTCGGCGCGCGACAGGTGCATCATGCGGGCCGCGGCGACCTTCAGGCCGGCGGACTCGAATCGATCGATGATCTTGCCGATGCAATTCTTCGCCACGGCATCGGGCTTGATGATCGAGAGCGTGCGCTCCATGTGTGTTCTCTCCAGATAATCAAAACGTTAAACGGAAATTGTAAGGCCCTGCGCGATGACGTTCGGCGTCATGCCCGCAAAGCCTCGGCTCTCAAGTAACCCCAGGGCCGGGCGGCAGCCCGGCCCTGGGGGCTCTCACCGGGAATGATTCCTGCGTTTCGGTGCCGCCTTCGGGAACGGGGACTGCGAAGATCCCATGCCCAGCGCGGAGCGCGTCGGGTCGGGCTGGCGCGCGCCGGCGCCACCCTTGCGTGGCCCCTTGCGCGCGCGCTCGCCGTTGCGGGGCCCGCGCGAGCGGGCCTGGCCGCCGCCGCCGGACTTGCCGAACAAGGCATCGACCGCGCTCATCGCATAGCTGTTGGGGCCCGGCTCGCGCTCGGGCAGTTCGGACTCCTCGTCCAGCGCCGCGTTGCGCAGGCTGGCCATGCGGGCCTCGCGGCTGGCGCGTCCGAACAGTGCGTCCACCGCGCTCATCGCATAGCTGTTCGGCCCCGGCTCGCGCTCGCCGCGCTCACCTCGTTCGGTACGCTCGCCTCGTTCGGTACGCTCGCCTCGTTCAGCGCGTTCGCCGCGTTCCGGGCGCGCGCTCCCCTGCTTGCGCTTGGCCCCCGGAGGCGCGCCCGCGGCAGCGCCGGCGGCGGGCACCGCGCCACGCCCGCCCTTGCGGCGGGCGGTCTGGCCGGCGCCCAGGCCGGCGCGGGTCATCAGCGCCTTCACGTCGTCGCGATCGAGTTCCGCGAAATCGCCACGGCGCAGGCCGGCCGGCAGCGCGATGGAACCGTAGCGCACCCGGATCAGGCGGCTGACCGTCAGCCCGACCGCCTCGAACAGGCGTCGCACCTCGCGATTGCGACCCTCGGCGATGACGGCGCGCCACCAGCGGTTCGCGCCCTCGCCGCCGGCCTCCTCCAGGCTCAGGAATCGCGCCGGGCCGTCGCTGAGCTCCACGCCTTCGAGCAGGCGCGAGCGCATCTGGTCATCGAGCTGGCCGAGCACGCGCACCGCGTATTCGCGCTCCACGCCCTGGCTGGGGTGCATCAGCTTGTTGGCCAGTTCGCCCGAGGTGGTCAGCAGCAGCAGGCCTTCCGTATTGATGTCCAGGCGCCCCACCGCGGTCCACTTGGCGTTGTGTACCCGCGGCAGGTTGCGAAACACCGTCGGACGTCCATCCGGGTCCTTGAAGGTGACGACCTCGCCGACCGGCTTGTGGTAGATCAGCATGCGCGCCGGCGGAGGCGCGATGCGGATTTTCAGCGGCTTGCCGTTGACCCGGATCTGATCGCCCGGCTGGATGCGCTGGCCCAGGTGCGCGGGCTCGCCGTTCACCGACACCCGCCCTTCCTGGATCAGCTCCTCCATCTCGCGGCGCGAGCCGATGCCGCCCTGCGCCAGCACCTTGTGCAGCTTGGGCGCCTCCGGCGACGGCGCCAACACCCGGCGCACGCCCGGCTCGGCACTGTCGGCGAGTTCGACCGCGCGGTCGAAATCGCCCGACACCACCTCCTCGATGCGCACCGGCGGCGTGTTCGGGCGCGAGGCGGCCTGAGCAGCCGGCTTGCCCTGGTTGCGGTTGCGTCCGCCTCGGCGCGGCGGGCGCTGTCCCTGCGCACCGCGCTCGCCCGAGCCATCGGTGGAGTCGCCGCCGTCGCCCTCGCGCCCCCCCTCGCCGGAGAAGGATTCGGCGGGGGCCCCCTGCG
>JAKBNS010000229.1 GCA_021830925.1 Pseudomonadota bacterium
GGCGTCCAAGGGCGTGACCGTGAACACCGTCGCCCCCGGCTACATCATGACCGACATGGTCAAGGCGATCCGGCAGGATGTGATGGACAAGATCGTTTCCTCCATCCCGGTCAAGCGCCTCGGGCGCCCGGAGGAGGTCGCCTCGCTGGTGACCTGGCTGGCGAGCGAGGACGGCGCCTTCACCACCGGGGCCGAACTGTCGATCAACGGCGGCCTGCACATGAGCTGATCCGGGGGGCTCGGGCGGGGCGTAGCCCGGGGCGTTCCCGGGTACGCCCTGCGCGCCATTTGTGGTTCAATCGGTCAGCGGGCCCTCGGCCCGAACTTTGCGCCAGGCAACCCATGTCCCAGTCCGAAACCGCCCTTCGCGTCATCAAGAAGTACCCGAATCGCCGCCTGTACGACACCGAGACCAGTGCCTACATCACCCTGGCCGACGTCAAGGCGCTGGTGATGGAGGCGCAGCGCTTCATCGTGCAGGATGCGAAGACCGGAGCGGACCTGACGCGCAGCATCCTGCTGCAGATCATCCTGGAGGAGGAGGCGGGCGGCGTGCCGATGCTCAGCACGGCGATGCTGGAGCAGCTGATCCGTTTCTACGGGCACGCGATGCAGGGCATGATGGGCTCGTACCTGGAAAAGACCGTACAGACCTTCATTGACATCCAGGGCAAGCTGGCCGAGCAGTCGCGCGGCCTGTACGACAGCGGAAGTTTCAGCCCCGAGATGTGGTCGCAGTTCCTCAGCGGCCAGGCCCCGATGCTGCAGGGCATGATGGGCAACTACCTGGAACAGAGCAAGAAGCTGTACGTGCAGATGCAGGAGCAGATGCAGCAGCAGGCCAAGCAGATGATGGGAGCCTTCCAGGCGCCTCCTCCGAAGAAGTAGTCCGCCGCGCCTCGCGATCCCGCGCCGCGGGACGCCGGGGCCTCCCCCCGGTCGGCCGAAGCGGCGACAATACGGGAATGTCCGACATTCCCGCACCCATCTCCTCCGCGCCGCGCATCGGCTTCGTCTCCCTGGGCTGCCCCAAGGCCCTGGTCGATTCCGAGCGCATCGTCTCGCAGCTGCGCGCCGAGGGCTACGAGACCAGCGCCAGCTATGCGGGCGCAGACCTGGTGATCGTCAACACCTGCGGCTTCATCGACGAGGCCGTGCAGGAAAGCCTGGACGCCATCGGCGAGGCCCTGCACGAGAACGGCCGCGTGCTGGTCACCGGTTGCCTGGGCGCACGCAAGGACGAGCAGGGCGACAACCTGGTGCGCAAGGTGCATCCGAAGGTGATGGCGGTCACCGGCCCGCAGGCCACCGAGGAGGTGTTGCGCCACGTGCACGACAGCCTGCCGCGGCCGCACGATCCCTTCGTCGACCTGCTGCCCCCGGGCGGGCTGAAACTGACGCCCCGGCATTACGCCTACCTGAAGATCGCCGAGGGCTGCAACCAGAGCTGCAGTTTCTGCATCATCCCCAGCATGCGCGGCAAGCTGGTGTCGCGCCCCATCGGGGAGGTGCTGGACGAGGCCGAGGCGCTGCTGCGCGCCGGCGTGCGCGAGCTCCTCGTGGTGAGCCAGGACACGGCCGCCTACGGCTCGGACGTCAAATACCGTACCGGTTTCTGGCAGGGCCGGCCCGTGCGCACGCGCTTCGCCGAGCTGGTACAGGCGCTGGCCGGGCTGGCCGAGCAGCACGACGCCTGGGTGCGCCTGCACTATATCTACCCCTACCCGCACGTCGACGAGGTGCTGCCGGTGATGGCGCAGGGGCGCGTGCTGCCGTACCTGGACGTGCCGCTGCAGCATGCGCATCCGGACGTGCTGCGGCGCATGCGCCGGCCGGCCGGAGGCGAGCGCGCGCTCGAGCGCATCGAGCGCTGGCGCGAGGCCTGCCCCGACATCGCGATCCGCTCCACCTTCATCGCGGGCTTTCCCGGCGAGACCGAGGAGGAGTTCGAGGCCTTGCTGGATTTCGTGCGCCGGGCGCGGATCGACCGCGTGGGCTGCTTCGCCTACTCGCCGGTGCAGGGCGCGGCGGCGAACGAACTGCCTGGCGCGCTGCCCGAGGAGCTGCGCGCCCAGCGCCAGGCGCGGTTCATGGAAGTGGCCGAGCAGGTCTCGGTGCAGCGCCTGCGCGCGCGCATCGGCCAGGACCTGCGCGTGCTGGTCGACCAGGCCGGACGCGACGGCGCGAGCGCGCGCAGCTATGCCGAGGCGCCGGAGATCGACGGCAAGGTGCTGATCGCGGCGCCCGCGAAGCCTTCCGCCCGCACCCGCCTGGCCCAGTCCACGGGCCAGTTCCTGCGCGCGCGCGTGGTGGGCACGCGCGGCCACGATCTTCTGGCCGAACTGATCTGAGCGCGTCCGCGGTCCGTCCGCGGCTCAGAGGTGCAGCCCGAAGGCCGACAGGTTGCGCCAGAGCATGTACAGCGCGACCACGGCCACCAGCAACGCGAAGATCAGGTTGAGCGTGCCCTTGCCGTGCTTGCCCAGGTGGGTGGCCACGCGGGTGCCGAACCAGCCCCCCACGACGCCGCCGCCGATGAACAGCAGTGCCACCGTGAAGTCCAGCAGGCCCGAGCGCGCGTAGTTCACGGCCGTGGTCAGGCCGAAGGTTCCGACCGACACCAGCGAGGAGCCGATCGCGGCGATCATGGGCATGCCCGTCGACAGGGCCAGCCCCGGCACGATCAGGAAACCGCCCCCGATGCCGAAGAAGCCCGCCAGCAGCCCCACCAGCGCGGCCGCGATGCCCAGGCGCACCCAGGCCGCGGGGGTCGGCGCCGCCTGCTGCTCGAGGGCCTGCGCGGCGGGTTCGCGCCGGCGCAGCATCAGCGCGGCGATGACCAGCATCAGCAGCGCGAACAGGAACAGCAGCTTCTTGCCGTCCACCGCCTTGCCCAGGCTGGAGCCGACGAAGGCGGCGACCGCGCCGACCAGCGCGAACACCAGGGACTGCGACCATCGCACGTTGCCGGCGCGGGCATGGGGGATCAGGTTCAGGTAGGCGTTCACGGACACCGCCAGCGCCGTGGTGCCGATCACCACATGGGCGTTCGGATACCCCACGAAGTACAAGAGCAGGGGCACAGCGAGGATCGATCCGCCGCCGCCGATGAGCCCCAGCGAGAAGCCCACGGCAAGGCCGGAAAGGACGGCCAGCACGTGCTGGGTGAGGGTCAGGGTGGCGGGAAGGGTGGTGGCGAGGGCGTCGATCTGCATAGTCCCCAGAGCATACGGTAGCGGGTGATGTGAGCTTGTGAGCAATTGTGCGCGAGATCGCGCCCGCGAGCACGAAGGCAACGAAGTGCAACAAACATGACGCAATGTAGTCCGTAGGCCTGCCGTAAGACTCGGCGGCGACAGTGCCGGCGTGAGCGGGCGGGAAAGCCCGCCGCAAACGGGGTCCGGCCCCGGCGGAGTTCGTCGGGACCGGGCCACTCGCGTCGAGCGTCGCGCGCTCGCAGCGCGCATCCAGAACAGGAGACAAGGATGGACAAGAAGATCAACCCCGCCCCGCTGGGGCTGTCGGGCTTCGCCCTGACCACGTGGCTGCTCAGCATGCACAACGCGGGCTGGTTCGGCCCGGAGAACGTGCCCATGGTGCTCGCGTGCGCCTTCGCCTTCGGCGGCACCGCGCAGTTCGTCGCCGGGGTCATGGAGGCCTTCGTCGGCAACAGCTTCGGCTTCGTCGCCTTCTGCGGCTACGGCGCCTTCTGGTGGAGTTTCGCGCTGTTCGTCGAATTCTTCGCCAAGGGCGTCACCGGGCCGTTCATCGGCTGGTACCTGCTGCTGTGGGGCGTGTTCACCACCTACATGTGGATCGGTACCTGGAAGAAGGGCAAGGCGCTCATGCTGGTGTTCACCGCGCTGACTCCCACCTTCTACCTGCTGGCCTTCGGCGCGCTGCTGGGCATGGGTGGGCTGGGCACGCTGGGCGGCTACCTGGGCCTGGTGACCGCCGCGCTGGCCTTCTACCTGGCGGCCGCCGAGGTGATCAACGAAGCCTGGGGCAGCACCGTGCTGCCGGTCTGAGACCACGGTCTGCCCGGGCGCGAGCCCATGTGAAAAGGCCCCGCATCGCGGGGCCTTTTCGTTGCCGGGTCGCCCCGGGCGTGCTTAGAACTTGTAGCCGATGGACACGCCGAGCGAGTCCTGGGTCATGCTCAGGGTTTCCGATCCCTGCAGAGGCGGCTGCAGGTTGCCGGTCACCGAGTGCTTGAAGGCATGCACGTAGTCGCCCGAGAGGTCGATGTTGCGGGACATGGCATAGGTGAAGCCCAGCGTGAGGTGGTCCTGCACCACACCGGGAGCGATGGTGTTGAAGAACACGTTGTCCGCCGTCACCGGGTTGTCGGTGTGGTTCCAGCCGGCGCGCAGGGTCAGCGCATCGTTCCATGCCCAGGCGGCGCCCAGTTTGACGACCGTCACGTCGCGCCAGCCGAAGCCCGGGCCGTTGGGCAGGCCCAGTTTCACGAGGCCGAAGTCGGTCGAGGTGTTGCCGATGGCCGGCACGCCGCTGTAGAGGATGCGTTCCACGTCGGCCGCCAGGGTCCAGGCCGGGGTGGCCTTCCAGGACACGCCGACGCCGTAGTTGGCGGGAATGTCGAAGGAGCCGCCTCCGGCGAACAGCCCGCTGTACTTGCTGAAACTGCTCATGTGGATCTTGGGCTGCACGGTCGCGCCCACCGAAAGCCCTGGAGCGATCTCGCCGATCCAGCCCAGGCGCACGCCGACGCCGTTGGAGCTGTCGTGCCCCGGGTCCTGCAGGCTCGCAGGGTTGATCGAGTAGCCGGCGAAATTGTCCAGGCCGTTGGCACGGAAGGTCTGGTGCACCAGGTCCAGCGCGATGCCGATGGTGTTGGACGGCGTCACGCGCCAGGCGAAGCTTGGGCTGATGAACATCTGCTGCAGGTCCACCCCGGCGCCGTTGAGCAGATTGGTCCGCGAGGCCTGGATGGTGTTGTAGCCCGAGTTCATGCCGCCGTTGCCGTACAGGCTGATGCCCACCGACATGTCCGGATTCAGCATGTGGTTGTAGCCCAGCTCGGGGATCAGGAAGTTGCTCTGGGCATTGCCGCTGTACGTGGTGCCGTTGATCTGCGCCTCGCGGTCGGGGTGGAACAGCGTCAGTCCGGCGTCGAAGCGGTTGCCGACCAGCGCCATGCCGGCCGGGTTGGCCGCCGCCGCCAGGGCGTCCTGCGCGAGCGCGATGCCCACGCCGCCCATGCCCGTCGAGCGCACGCTGTAGCCGGGCTGGAAATACCCGTCGGTGGCGTGCGCCGCGCCGGGCACCAGGGCCGCCAGTGCGCAGGCTGCCGCGCAGGCCGCGGCCAATCGATTGTTTTCCATGTGATCCTCTCTCCTCCAGTAATGGGTGCGTCGCCGGATCTTCGAACCGGGGAACGCTCGCCACGTTCTTGTGGAGGCTTCGGATTCCCGAGTCGAAATACTGCAACCCGGTATCAGTATTCCGACATGCATCGTAGATACCCCCCGTGTTCAGGGCATCCAGTTTTGCCGCGATGGCGTGCCGAGCCGAAATGTGCTAACAGTGTTTCATTTTGACACAGTTGGGCCGCCATCCCCCGCCGGGGTATCGATGGCGAATGGCCAGGATTTCTCGCGCGGGCTCAGGACGCGGACGGCGGCACGTAGCCGGCCGGGCGCTCGGCGCCCTCGCCGAAAAAGTAGCGCTCCATCTGGCGGGCCAGATACTGGCGCGCGCTGGCGTCGGCCAGGTTCAGGCGGTTCTCGTTGACCAGCATGGTCTGGTGCTTCAGCCAGGCCTGCCAGGCCTCCTTCGACACGCTGTCGAAAATCCGCTTGCCCAGTTCGCCGGGGTACGGCGCGAAGTCCAGGCCGGGGGCCTCGTGGCCCAGCTTGATGCAATTCACCATGCGACTCATGATCGGGATCCTGTGAAGGGGAAGAGGAGGGGGCGCGCGCCGCGCGGACGGGCGCTCAACCCAGGCGTTTGACCAGCACGCGCGAGCGCCGCTGATCGTCGTAGCGCTGGCGTCGTGCCTCGGGCAACCAGCCGGGCTCGACCGGCACGAAGCCGCGCTTGAGAAACCAGTGCATGGTGCGCGTGGTCAATACGAAGATGCTTTCCAGGCGCAGCGCGCGCGCCTGCTGCTCGATGCGGCGCAGGATGCGTTCGCCGTCGCCCTGGCCCTGTGCCCCGTCGGCCACGGTCAGCGCCGCCATCTCCCCGGTGCGTGCCTCCGGGTAGGGGTACAGCGCGGCGCAGCCGAAGATCACGCCATCGTGTTCGAGCACCGTGTAGTTGGTGATGTCGCGCTCGATCTCGGTGCGGCTGCGCTTGACCAGCACGCCCTCTGTCTCGAGCGGCTCGATGAGCTGCAGGATGCCGCCGACGTCGTCGGCGCCGGCCTGGCGCAGGTGCTCCAGATGCTCGTCGGCGATCATCGTGCCCACGCCGTCGTGGGTGAACAGCTCCAGCAGCAGCGAGCCGTCGAGCTTGAAACCGGTGATGTGCGCACGCCCCACGCCGGCGCGGCAGGCGCGCACCGCGTGGCGCAGGTAGAAGGCGGTGTCGGTCGGCTGTTGCGGGTCGGGCAGACGCGCCAGCAGATTCTCCGCCTGTGCCACCGTGAGTTCCGAGACGAGTTGCGCGTCCTCGTCGAACACGCCGTCGACCTCGGTGATCATGATCAGCTTGTGTGCCTTGGTGGCCGCGGCCACGCTGCTGGCCACATCCTCCATGCTCAGATTGAAGGCCTCGCCGGTGGGGGAGAAGCCGAAAGGCGACACCAGCACCACGGCGCCATATTCGAGCGCGCGCTGGATGGTCGGGGCATCGACCTTGCGCACCAGTCCGGTGTGCTGGAAATCCAGGCCGTCGATCACCCCCACGGGGCGCGCCGTGATGAAGTTGCCCGAGACCACGCGCACCGTGGCGCCGGCCATCGGGGTGTTGGGAAGGCCTTGCGAGAAGGTGGCTTCGATCTCGAAGCGCAGCTGGCCGGCCGCCTCCTGCGCGGCATCGAGCGCGATGGGGTCGGTCACCCGCATGCCATGGCTGTAGCGGGACTCGACGCCCTTCTCGCGCAGCTGTTCCTCGATCTGGGGCCGGAAACCGTGCACCAGCACGATGCGCACCCCCATCGCCGACAACAGCGCGATGTCCTGCACCAGCGCGTTGAGCTGCCCGGCGGCGATCAGCTCGCCAGCGATGGCGACCACGAACACCTTGCCACGATGGGCATGGATGTACGGCGCGACGGAGCGCAACCATTGAACGAATTGGGACTGGTCGTCGGACATCCGCGTGATTATCCCGGAATGATCGAGAATTGTCGTTTTTCCCGCGCGCCCCAGCAGCCCGTCCACCTCGGCCGATCGCCGTTTGCCTTCGCATGTCGTCTCCCGCTCGAGCGCCCGTGGCGCCGAATCCCATCCCGCCGCTGCGATTTCCCGCCGAGCTTCCCGTAAGCGCCAGGCGAGAGGACATCGCACGTGCCATGCGCGAGCATCCGGTGGTCATCGTCTGCGGCGAAACCGGATCGGGCAAGACCACGCAGCTGCCCAAGATCGCGCTGGAACTCGGGCGCGGGCTGGGCGCCGGCGGCGCCGGCCTGATCGGGCACACGCAGCCGCGACGACTGGCCGCGGTCAGCGTGGCGCGGCGCATCGCGCAGGAGCTGGGCAGCGAGCTCGGCGAGCATGTCGGGTTCAAGGTGCGTTTCGCCGACCGCCTGCAGCGCGGCGCGTCGGTGAAACTGATGACCGACGGCATCCTGCTCGCGGAGACCCAGCGCGATCCGCTGCTGCGCGCCTACGACACCCTGATCATCGACGAGGCGCACGAGCGCAGTCTCAACATCGATTTCCTGCTCGGGTACCTGCGCGAGCTGCTGCCCAGGCGCCCCGACCTGAAGCTGGTGATCACCTCGGCGACCATCGACGCCGAGCGCTTCGCCAGGCATTTCGCGGGGCCGCGAGGTCCGGCCCCGGTGATCGAGGTCTCCGGGCGCCTGTACCCGGTGGAAATCCGCTGGCGGCCCCTGCTCGACGCGGCCCCCGCCGCGGCGGAGGCCGGCGCGCCGGCACGCGAGCCGCGCGAACTCAATCAGGCAGTCTGCGAGGCGGTGGACGAACTCTGGCGCGCCGGCAGCGGCGACGTGCTGGTGTTCCTGCCCGGCGAGCGCGAGATCCGCGACTGCGCCGAGGCCCTGCGCAAGCACCATCTGGAGACCGCACGGCGCGGCGTGGAGATCCTGCCCCTGTACGCGCGCCTGTCCCAGGCCGAACAGGACCGCGTCTTCCAGGCCGGCGGCGGTGCCCGGCGCATCGTGCTGTCGACCAACGTGGCCGAGACCTCGCTCACCGTGCCGGGCATCCGCTACGTGATCGACTCGGGGCTTGCGCGGGTCAAGCGCTACAGCTTTCGCCAGAAGGTCGAGCAGCTGCAGGTGGAGTCGATCAGCCAGGCCGCCGCGAACCAGCGCGCCGGGCGTTGCGGGCGCGTGGCCGACGGCATCTGCATCCGCCTGTACGACGAGGCGGACTTCCAGGCGCGGCCGCGGTTCACGGATCCCGAGATCCTGCGCTCCTCGCTGGCCGCGGTGATCCTGCGCATGCAGGCGCTGGGCCTGCGCGCGGTCGAGCAGTTTCCCTTCATCGACCCTCCGCAGCGCAAGGCCATCGCCGACGGCTACCAGTTGCTGGGCGAGCTCGGCGCCGTGGACGAGCAGAACCAGCTCACCGAGACCGGACGCCAGCTGGCCGTGCTGCCGCTGGATCCGCGGCTCGGGCGCATGATCCTGGAGGCGCGGAGCCAGCAGGCGCTCGCCGAGCTGCTGATCATCGCCTCGGCGCTGGCCGTGCAGGACCCGCGCGAGCGCCCGGCGGACCGCCAGGAGGCGGCCGATACCGCGCACAGGCGTTTTGTCGAGGGTGGCTCCGAACTCGCGGGCTGGCTCAAGCTGTGGACCCACTACCAGGAGCTGGTGGCGCACAAGAAGTCGCATCGCAAGCTGCACGAACAGCTGCGTTCCGAGTTCCTGTCGCCCATGCGCATGCGCGAGTGGCACGACGTGCACACCCAGTTGCACGCGCTGGTGGCCGAGCATGGCTGGAAGCTGAACACGGCACCCGCCAGCGACGAGCAGATCCACTTGAGCCTGCTCGCCGGGCTGCTGGGCAACGTGGGCTGCAAGGCCGACGACGGGCCCCATTACCTGGGCGCGCGCGGCATCCGCTTTCTCATCCACCCGGCCTCGCCCGTCGGGCGCAAGGCGGGGCGCTGGATCATGGCCGCCGAGCTGGTGCAGACCACGCGGCTGTACGCGCGCCAGGTGGCGCGCATCGAGCCGCAGTGGATCGAGCGGGTGGGCGCCCACCTGCTGCAGCGCACGCTGCACGAGCCGCACTGGGAAAAAAAGCCGGCGCAGGTCAGCGCCTTCGAGCGCGCCACGCTGTACGGCCTGGTGATCTACAACCAGCGCCGCATCGACTACGGCCGGGTCGATCCGGTGCTGGCCCGCGAGTTGTTCATACGCCACGCGCTGGTCCAGGGCGACTGGGATGCGCGCTGGCCCTTCCTGCAGCACAACCGCAAGCTGGTGGCGCAGATCGAACAGCTCGAGGAGCGCTCGCGCCGGCGCGACCTGCTGGTGGACGATGCCTTGATCGAGGCCTTCTACGACCGCTTCGTGCCCCCCGAGGTGCACAGCGGTTCCAGTTTCGATGCCTGGTACCGCAAGGCCCAGGCGCAGCAGCCGCGGCTGCTGTTCCTGGAGCGCGAGGAACTGATGCGCCACCAGGCGGCGGGCATCACCACCGAGGCCTTCCCGACCCGATTGCGCGTGGCCGGCCTGGAATTGCCCCTGGCCTACAGCTTCGACCCGGGCGGCGCGCGCGACGGCGTGACCGTGGAGGTGCCGCTGGAGGCCGTGAACCAGTTGCCCGAGCAGCGCCTGCAATGGCTGGTGCCGGGCATGCTGGGCGACAAGATCGCCGCGCTGCTCAAGACTCTGCCGCAGCGCCAGCGCGCGCGCCTCGTGCCCTTGCCGGCGACCGCGCAGGCCTTCGCGCAACAGTTGTGCGATGCGCGGCACTACGCCGCGCAGCCGCTGCTGGAGGCGCTGCGCACGCTGGTGCGCGAGACCACGGGACTGGCTCCCGAGCTGGAACATTTCCGCCCCGAGGCGCTGGATCCCCACTTGTTGTTCAACATCCGCGTGGTCGACGCGCAGGGGCGCCAGCTCGGCATGGGGCGCAACCTGGCGCGCCTGCGCGCCGAGCTCGGCGGCGCCGCGCGCGAGGCCTTCCAGGCGGCTGCGCGCGGCCTGCCGCGCGCTACCGGAGCCGGGACGCCGACGGCGCAGCGCGAGGCGGGCCCGTCCGCGCCCGTCCCGGCTGGCGGGGCGAAGCCGGCGAAGGCCGCGCAGCTTGCGGCAGGCTCCGCGCCCGCCACGGCCGGGACCGCGGCGCCGCGCGATGCGACGGCTGTCCGGCGCGGCGCGCAGGTGGCGCAGGCCGGCGCCGGCACCACGTCGCAGGCAGGGCAGGGCTACACCAGCTGGAGTTTCGGCAGTCTGCCCGAGTTGCTGGAAATCCGCCGCGGAGCGGCGACCCTGGTCGGCTTTCCGGCGCTGGTCGACCGGGGCAGGGCGGTCGAGATCGACGTGTTCGACACGCCCGAAGCCGCGGCCCAGGCGCATCGAGCCGGATTGCGGCGTCTGTTCGCGCTGCAACTGCGCGAGCCCCTGAAGGCGGCCGAGAAGAACCTGCAGGGTCTGCAGCAGGCGGCCTTCGCCTACATGCCCCTGGGCACGGCCGAGGAGCTGCGCGAGCAGGTGCTCGACGCCGCGCTGGACCTGGCCTTCCTGGGCGACCCCTTGCCCGGCGACGCGCAGGCCTTCGAGCGGCGCCTGGCCGAGGGGCGTCCGCGCCTGCAGCTGCTGGCGCAGGAGATGGCGCGCCTGGCCGGCTCCATCCTGATCGAGTGGAGCGCCGCGCAGAAAAAGCTGGCCGGCTTCAAGGCGCAGCCCGCCTTGCACGCGGACATCACGCAGCAACTGCAGGATCTGTTGCCCAAACGCTTCATGTCCGATGTGCCGCCGACGCGGCGCGCGCACCTGCCGCGCTACCTGAAGGCGGTGCAGATGCGCCTGGACAAGGTGCGCGCGGACCCCGCGCGCGACGCGCAGCGCCAGGCCGAGATGGCGCCCTTGCTGGCGCGCCTGCGGCGCGAGACGCAGCAGGCGCGCCAGCAGGGCGAGCGCGGCGCCGACGCGCGCCTGGAGGAGCTGCGCTGGATGCTCGAGGAGTTGCGCGTGGCGCTGTTCGCGCAGGAGCTGCGCACTCCCTTCCCGGTGTCGGTCAAGCGCGTGGAAAAGGCCTGGGGCCAGTGGCAGGCGTAGCCGCGGCACCGCGCGCGCAAGCCTGTTCGGGGCTGCCAATCCACCATAGGCACTAGGGATAACCCCGAATTAGCAACTGGCTGCTTCCTTGACTACATTGCGGGAAACATTCGGCTTTTGCCGAATGTGCATCCGAGATGCGGGCCCGCGCCGCCCGCGCGACCCAGGGGGATTCGCCGCACGTGTCTCGCACGCCGGCGGCGGCCTCCGCGGCGCGCGACGGTCACGGCGATCCCCCTGTCCCACGATCCCGACCCTACGGAGATTCCTACATGTCCGATCGCGCCCCGGCACGCAAGCTGGGACCGCTGGCAGTGATCCTGCTGGCCATCCCCTGCGTCGCAGTGCTTGTCGTGCCCTGGTTCAACAAGACCGACCCCGCATGGATGGGCATGCCCTTCTTCTACTGGTGGCAACTGCTGTGGGTGCCGCTGTCCAGCGTGTTCATCGGCATCGTCTACAAGATGGTCGTGCCTTCCGGAAGCGGAGACTGAAGCGATGAACGTCACCGCAACCGTAGTCTTCGTCGTCCTGTTCCTGCTGATCACCATCCTGGGTTTCGTCTCCGCGCACTGGCGCAAGGGGGACATGAGCCATCTGCACGAGTGGGGCCTCGGCGGGCGCCGCTTCGGCAGCTGGATCACCTGGTTCCTGATCGGCGGCGACCTGTACACCGCCTACACCTTCGTGGCCGTGCCGGCTCTCGTCTTCGGGGCCGGCGCGCTGGGCTTCTTCGCGCTGCCCTACACGGTGCTCGTGTACCCGATGGTGTTCGCGCTGCTGCCGCGCCTGTGGGTGGTCGCGCACAAGCACAACTACATCACGGCCTCGGACTTCATCGCCGGGCGCTACGGCAGCCCCGCGCTGGCGCTGGCCATCGCGGTCACCGGCATCGTCGCGACCATGCCCTACATCGCGCTGCAACTGGTGGGCATCCAGGTGGTCATCGGCGGCCTGGGCTTCCCGGCGGGACACGGCCTGGTCGGCGACCTGCCGCTGATCATCGCCTTCGTCATCCTGGCCGCGTTCACCTACACCAGCGGGCTGCGCGCTCCGGCGTCCATCGCGGTGGTGAAGGACCTGCTGGTCTACATCACGGTGATCGCGATGGTCGTGATCATCCCGAGCAAGCTCGGCGGCCTGGGCGCGATCTTCGCGTCGGTTCCGAAGGAGCACCTGCTGCTGCCGGCGATCAAGAACGGCAACTGGGGCATGCAGTCCTTCTACGCCACGCTGGCCTTCGGCTCCGCCCTGGCGCTGATGCTGTATCCCCACGCCTCCACCGCGGTGCTGGCCGCCAAGGGCCCCAACACCCTGCGCCGCAACTGGGTGTGGCTGCCGGCCTACTCGCTGATGCTGGGCCTGATCGCCATGCTGGGCTACATGGCCTACGCCGGCGGCATCGAGAAGCTGCCCGACCTGGCCCCGTACTTCAAGCAATACGGACCGCAGTTCGCGATGCCGGGCCTGCTGCTGCACTACTTCCCGTCCTGGTTCGTCGGCGTCGGCTTCGCCGCCGTGGCCATCGGGGCGCTGGTGCCGGCGGCCATCATGTCCATCGCCGCGGCGAACCTGTTCACCCGCAACATCTACAAGGCCTTCATCAACCCGCAGTGCTCGGTGCAGAAGGAAACCGACATGGCCAAGCTGGTGTCGCTGGTGGTCAAGTTCGGCGCGCTGCTGTTCATCGTGTTCCTGCCGCTGAAGTACGCCATCCAGTTGCAGCTGCTGGGCGGCATCCTGGTGCTGCAGACCCTGCCGGCCATCGTCTCGGGCATCTACACCCGCTGGTTCGATCCGAAGGCGCTGCTGCTGGGCTGGGCGGTGGGCCTGGGCTGGGGCATCTGGGCGGCCTCGCTGAGCGGCTTCAAGTCCTCGGCCTACGCGCTGCACGTGGCGGGCCAGATCATCCCGGCCTATATCGGCCTGTACGCGGTGATCCTGAACCTCGTCGTGGCGGTGGTGGCCACGCTGGTGATCCGCGCGCTGGGCATGGCCAACGATCGCGACGCGACCAGCGCCGCCGATTACGTGGGCTGATTCCCGCATCGCAGTTTTCCGAGCCCGGGGGCGAAGGCCCCCGGGCTTTTTTTCCGCCCTTCGCCTGTGGTGCAATGAAGCCATGACCCATCCATCGACCGAAGCCACCGCAGGCTCACTCCCGGCGGGCGCGTTGCAGGGGCTGCGCGTGCTCGAACTCGGCGGCCTGATCGCCGGACCCTTCGCCACCCGCCTGATGGCCGAGTTCGGCGCCGACGTGGTGAAGGTGGAAACCCCCGCGCGCGGCGCGGACCCCGGCGGAGATCCCTTGCGCGGCTGGCGCCAGATGCATGGCGACACCTCGCTGTGGTGGGCCGCGCAGGCGCGCAACAAACGCTGCATCACGCTGGACCTGAAGACCGAGGCCGGACGCGATATCGTGCTGCGTCTGCTGCGACGCTGCGACGTGCTGGTGGAGAACATGCGTCCGGGCGTGCTGGAAAAGCTCGGCCTGGGCTGGGAGCAGCTGAGCCAGGCCAATCCCGCGCTGGTGATGGTGCGCATTTCCGGCTTCGGCCAGACCGGCCCCCTGCGCGCCCAGCCGGGATTCGGCGCCATCGCCGAATCGATGGGGGGTATGCGCTACGTCACCGGCGACCCCGCGCATCCGCCGATGCGTTCGAACCTTTCGCTGGGGGACTCGATCGCCGCGCTGCACGCGGTGATGGGCGCGCTGATGGCGCTGCGCCATCGCGACGCCACCGGCGGGCGCTTCGACGGCAGCCGGGGAGGCGAGGGGCAGGTGGTCGACGTGGCGCTGACCGAGTCGGTGTTCAACCTGATGGAAAGCACCCTGATGGAGTACAGCGTGGGCGGCACGGTGCGCGAGCGCTGCGGCAGTTCCATCGCCGGCATCGTGCCTTCCAACGTGTATCGCAGTGCCGGCGGCGAGTGGGTGCAGATCTCCGGCAACGGGGACGCGATCTTCCGCCGCCTGATGCTGGCCATCGGACGCGAGGACATGGCCTCGCGCGCCGACCTCGCGAGCAATCCCGGACGCATCCGCGCCGCCGCGGAGATCGACCAGGCGATCCAGCAATGGGCGGGAGCTCACGAAGCCCCCGCGGTGGTACGGGCCATGCGCGAGGCCGACGTACCGGCCAGTCGCATCTACAGCATCGCCGACATCTGCGCCGACGAACAGTTCCGCGCGCGGGGCATGATCGAGCGCCACGCGCTGGCCGACGGCACGCCGGTGGACCTGCCCGGGGTGGTGCCGCGCCTGACGCGCACCCCCGGGGGCACGCGCTGGCTGGGCCCGGCGCTGGGGGCGCACAACGAGCAGGTGCTTGCCGAACTCGGATTCGATGCCGAGGCCGTCGAGGCGCTGCGCCGCGACGGCGTGATCTGAGAGCCGCGCCCTCAGCGCCCGGGGTCGCCCTGCGCGCCCTGCGGCGTCTTGGGGCGTCCCTGCGCCTTGTCCAGCGCGCGCCAGCCGATGTCCTGGCGGAACTGCATGCCCTCGAAACGGATCTGGCGCACGCCGCTGTAGGCGCGTTGCTGCGCCATGCGCAGCGAATCGCCCAGCGCGGTGACGGCCAGCACGCGCCCGCCGGCGGTGCGCAGCACGTCGCCGTCCAGGCGCGTGCCCGCATGGAACACCTGCAGGTCCTCGGCCGGGGCCGGCAGGCCGTCGATGGCACCGCCCAGGCGCGGAGCCTCGGGGTAGCCGGGGGCGGCCATCACCACGGCCAGCGCGGTACGCCGGTCCCACTGCAGTTCCAGGGTATCGAGCTTGCCGTCGATGGCCGCGTCCAGCACGTGCACGAGGTCGCTCTTGAGGCGCATCAGGATGGGCTGGGTCTCGGGGTCGCCGAGGCGGCAGTTGAACTCCAGGGTGCGCGCGTGGCCCTGGCGGTCGATCATCAGCCCGGCGTACAGGAACCCGGTGTAGGGGTGGCCGTCGGCGGCCATGCCCTGCACCGTGGGCATGATGATCTCGCGCATGACCCGAGCATGCACCTCGGGGGTGACCACCGGGGCCGGGGAGTAGGCGCCCATGCCGCCGGTGTTCGGCCCCTGGTCGCCGTCGCGCAGGCGCTTGTGGTCCTGGCTGGAGGCCAGCGGAAGCACCCGCGTGCCGTCCACCAGCACGATGAAACTGGCTTCCTCGCCCTCGAGGAAATCCTCGATCACCACCCGCGCGCCAGCCTCGCCGTGCTGCACGCCGTAGGTGTTGCGCTCGAGCATGTCGTCCACCGCGGCGTGGGCTTCCTCGGGAGTGGAGGCGACCACCACGCCCTTGCCCGCGGCCAGCCCATCGGCCTTGACCACCAGCGCGCAATTGCGCTCGGCGATGTAGGCATGCGCCTGCGCCGGGTCCGTGAAGGTGCGGTGCTGCGCGGTCGGAATGCCGTGGCGCTGCATGAACTCCTTCGCGTAGGCCTTGGAGCTTTCCAACTGGGCGGCCGCGCGCGTGGGTCCGAAGATGCGCAGACGGCGCTCGCGGAAGTGGTCCACCACGCCGGCCGCCAGCGGCGCCTCGGGGCCGACCACGGTGAGGTGCACGTCCTCGGCGACGCAGAAGTCGGCCAGGCGCTCGATTTCCGACAGCGCCAGGTTCTCCAGGTGCGCCGCGCCCGCGGTGCCCCCGTTGCCGGGGGCCACGAAGACCGTTTTCACGCGCGGGGATTGGGCCAGCTTCCACGCCAGCGCGTGCTCGCGGCCGCCGGAGCCGATGACCAGGATTTTCATGGGGGCTTGGGTCTGGGCCATGCCGCGACTCACGGCAGGATGGCGTTGTGGTCGACGCGCTGCACGTCGTCGAGATCCTCGAGCGCGTCCACCAGTTTGTGCATGCGCTCGGCGTCGGCGCCGGACAGTTCCACCTCGACGCTGGGCTTCATGCCCAGTTCGGAATATTCCGGCTTGAGCCCGGCCGCCTGCAGGCTGGCGGCGACGGCGCCGAAGTCCGCCGGCTCGCACAGCACCTCGACCGAGCCGTCGTCCAGGGTGTTCACGTCCTCGGCGCCGCCTTCGAGCGCGGCCTCCATCACCTTGTCCTCGGGCGTGCCGGGGGCGAACAGGAACTGGCCGCAATGCTTGAACTGGAAGGCCACCGAGCCTTCGGTGCCCAGGTTGCCGCCGAACTTGGACAGCGCGTGGCGCACCTCGGCCACCGTGCGCACGCGGTTGTCGGTCATGCAGTCGATGATCATGGCGGCGCCGCCGGGGCCGTAGCCCTCGTAGCGGATTTCCTCGTAGTGCGCGCCTTCCAGATTGCCGGTGCCGCGGTCGATCGCCCGCTTGAGGTTGTCGGCCGGCATGTTGACCTCGCGCGCGCGGTCCACCGCCAGGCGCAGCCGCGGGTTGGCGTTCGGGTCGCCGCCGCCGAGCTTGGCGGCCACGGTGACCTCGCGGATGATCTTGGTCCAGATCTTGCCGCGCTTTTCATCCTGGCGGCCCTTGCGATGCTGGATGTTGGCCCATTTGGAGTGGCCGGCCATAAGGTTTCGCTCCCGGCGCGCGCAGGCGCCATCGGTGGGTGGGGGTTCGCGGCGCCGCGCGGCGCCGGGAGGGCTGTCATTCTACGGTGCGGCGGGTCGACGTCCGCACGCGTGCCGGGATGGCCCCGCGGCGCGGGGTGGGCGGGCTCTGGCGTGGGAAGGCGCGCTTGGCGGACAATAGGGTTTTGCCCGAGAAGGTCCCCAGCGAGGGACGCGCCGCCGCCACGTTCCGATCCATGCCGACTCCCGAACCCGCATCCGCCAAACCCTCCAACTTCCTGCGCCAGATCATCGAGGCCGATCTCGCCTCGGGAGCGCTGCAGGGCCGGCATTTCGCCGGGCGCCCCGGCGACGCGGCCGAACTCGCGCGGGCGCCGCTGGACCCGGCGCGCATCCGCACGCGCTTTCCCCCGGAGCCCAACGGCTACCTTCACATCGGACATGCCAAGAGCATCTGCCTGAACTTCGGCCTGGCCGCCGACTACGGCGGCGTGTGCCACCTGCGCCTGGACGACACCAATCCCGAGAAGGAAAGCCAGGAGTACGTGGACGCGATCCGCGACGCCGTGCGCTGGCTGGGCTTCGACTGGGTCAGCGGCGGGGTGAGCCACGAATACTTCGCCAGCGACTATTTCGATTTCATGTGGCGCGCCGCCTGCGCCCTGATCGAGGCCGGCCTGGCCTACGTGGACGAGCAAAGCGCCGAGGACATGCGGCGCAACCGCGGCACGCTGACCGAACCCGGCGTGCCCAGCGCCTGGCGCGATCGTCCCGTGGCCGACAGCCTGCAGCGCTTCCGGGAGATGCGCGAAGGCCGCCACGCCGAAGGCTCGATGGTGCTGCGCGCGCGCATCGACATGGCCTCGCCGAACCTGAACCTGCGCGACCCGGCGCTGTACCGCATCCGCTTCGCGCATCATCACCGCACCGGCGACCGCTGGTGCATCTACCCCATGTACACCTTCGCGCATCCCATCGAGGACGCGCTGGAGCGCATCACCCACAGCCTGTGCACCCTGGAGTTCGAGGACCAGCGGCCCTTCTACGACTGGCTGCTCGAGCAGTTGGCCCAGCTCGGCCTGCTGGAGCGCCCGCTGCCGCGCCAGTACGAATTCGCGCGCCTGAACCTCAGCAGCGTGCTGACCAGCAAGCGCAAGCTGGCCCAACTGGTGGAGGAGGGGCGCGTGAGCGGCTGGGACGACCCGCGCCTGCCCACCATCGCCGGCCTGCGCCGCCGCGGCTACACCCCCGGCGCGCTGCGCCTGTTCGCCGAGCGCATCGGCGTGAGCAAGTCGGATTCCTGGATCGACTACCCCGTGCTGGAGGGCGCGCTGCGCGACGACCTCGACCCCCGCGCGCCGCGTGCGATGGCGGTGCTGGATCCGGTGCCGCTGGTGCTGGACAACTGGGACGAGGTGATCGGCGCGGGCCGGCTGGAGACCTGCCAGGCTCCCGTGCATCCGCATCAGCCCGAGCGCGGCCAGCGCGAGTTCCAGCTCGGCCCGCGGGTGTGGATCGAGCGCTCGGATTTCGAGTTCGAGCCGCCCAAGGGCTTTTTCCGCCTGTACCCGGGCGGACGCGTGCGCCTGAAGTACGGCTACGTGGTCGAGTGCACCGGCGCCGAGCGCGCGGACGACGGCAGCGTGCGCGAGGTGCACGCGCGCATCCTGCCCGACACGCGCAGCGGCACCCCGGGGGCGGCGGCGGTGAAGGTCAAGGGCGTGATCACCTGGGTCGGGGCCAGCGACGCGCTGGCGGCCGAGGTGCGCATCTACGACCGGCTGTTCCTGGCCGACCAGCCCGACGCCGGCGGCGCGGATTTCCTGCAGGCGCTGAACCCCGACAGCCTGCGCGTCGTGCGGGCGTGGGTGGAGCCCTCGCTGGGCGCGGCCGAGCCGGGGAGCTCGTTCCAGTTCGAGCGCCATGGCTACTTCGTGGCCGACCTGCGCGAGCATTCCGCGGGGGGCCTGGTGTTCAACCGCACCACCGGGTTGCGCGACGGGCGTTGAAGCCCGCGCACACGACGGGAGCCGCCGATGATGCTGGACTTCGATCTGGGCCCGGGATTCGCCGCCGCGTCTCGTGCCGGGTCCCCGGGCGGCGATTTGCGCCAGGCGCTGCTGCTGCGCCTGCGCGAACAGGGCTTCGCGCTGCTGCAGCCGGGCCAGCTCGGCGAGCTGTGCGGGTGTTCGCCGGCCGATTTCGCGCCGGCCCTGCCGCTGTGGGATGAACTGCCGGCCGACCCCTACCTGAAGGACGGCGGGCGCTACCGCCGGCGCCGGCACGGCAGCTTCGTGCATGAACTGGGCGACGACCCGCGCGGCGTGCGCCAGGTCGCGCATCGCGCGCATTACCAGCCCCTGACCTACAACGCGCTGCACGGAGGCCTGGTGCGCTGGCTGGAGCCGCTGGATGCGCGCCTGGGCGCGATGCCCTGGTGGGAGGCGCTGCTGGGTTCGCTGGGCACGCTGTTCGCGCAGTTGCGCCCGCAGCCGCGCTGGTACGTCGAGGCGCACCAGTTCCGCATCGACACCGCCGAGGGCATCGGCCGGCCCACGCCCGAGGGGGCGCATCGCGACGGCGTGGATTTCGTCGCCGTGCTGCTGGCGCAGCGCCGCGGCATCCGCGGCGGCGAAAGCCGGGTGTTCGAGCTGCAGGGCGCGCGCGGCGTGCGTTTCACGCTGGACCAGCCGTGGAGCGCGCTGCTCATGGACGACACGCGGGTGATCCACGAGACCACGCCCATCCTGCCCGAGATCGAGGCCGGCGGCGGCTGCCGCGACACCCTGGTGCTGACCTGGCGCGCCGGCGGTTTCCTGGATCCCCCGCGGGCCGAGGCCTGAGTCGCGCGGCGACGCGACTGGCGGGCCGTCGCGTCAGCTTCCCGCAACGTTGCCGCGTATATGCTTAGGCTGCGCCGATGAGGCCATCGGCAACGCACTTTGGATGGCGCCACCTTCAGGAGACCAGGCATGGCCGACAGCACCCCCGCAAGCCGCATTCCCGCAACCCTGATCGCCGGCGATGGCATCGGGCCGGAAATCATGGAGGCCACGCTGCGCGTGCTGGAGGCCCTGCAGGCGCCGTTCGACTGGGACCCGCAGATCGCGGGGCTGGGCGGGGTGAAGGCCGCGGGCGACCCGCTGCCCCAGGCCACGCTGGACAGCATCCGGCGCACCCGGCTGGCCCTCAAGGGCCCGCTGGAGACCCCGTCGGGCGGCGGCTACCGTTCGTCCAACGTGCGTCTGCGCGAGGCCTTCCACCTGTACGCCAACATGCGCCCGGCGAAGACCATGATCCCGGGCGGTCGCTTCGACAACATCGACCTGCTGGTGTTCCGGGAGAACGTCGAGGGCCTGTACATGGGCTACGAGCACTACATCCCGATCGACGACGATCCGCACGCGGTGGCCATGTCCACCGGTGTGAACACGCGCCAGGGCGCACGCCACATCCTGGACTACGCCTTCACCACCGCCATCGCGCTGGGGCGCAAGAAGATGACCGTGGTGCACAAGGCCAACATCATGAAGGCGCTGACCGGCATCTTCCTGGAGACCGCCTACCAGCTGCACCAGCAGAAATACGCCGACCGCATCGCGCTGGACGACGTGATCGTCGACGCCTGCTGCATGAAGCTGGTGATCAACCCCTGGCAGTTCGACTGCCTGGTGACCACCAACCTGTTCGGCGACATCCTGTCCGACCTGTGCGCCGGGCTGGTCGGCGGCCTGGGCATGGCGCCCGGCGCCAACATCGGCCAGGACGCGGCGATTTTCGAGGCCGTGCACGGCTCCGCGCCGGACATCGCCGGCAAGGGCATCGCCAATCCCATCGCGCTGATGCTGGCGGCCGGCATGATGCTCGACCACGTGGGTCTGAAGGACAAGGGCGAGCGACTGCGCCGGGCCATCGAGCGCACCCTCAACGCCGACGGCGTGCGCACCGGCGACCTCGGCGGCAAGGCCGACACGAAGACCTTCGCCGCCGCCGTGGTGGCACGACTCGGCGATTCCTGATTCCGTTTAGGGGAATTCCCTAGAATGCCGGCGGTGCCGCCGATGGTCGGCGCGCGTCGCCGCATGCCATGACTCCAGCCGCCAACGACTTCATCCTCACGCTGTCCTGCGCCGATGCCAAGGGCATCGTCTATTCGGTTTCCGGCGTGCTGTACCAGGCCGGGTGCAACATTCTCGATTCCCAGCAGTTCGGCGACCCCGGCACGGGTCTGTTTTTCATGCGGGTGCACTTCTCGGCGCCCGCGCACCTGGACGGGGCCGAGAAGGTCGAGTTGCTGTTCGCCGACCTGCGCCAGCGTTTCGGCATGCAGGCGCACATCCACGCCGTGGCGCGTCGTCCGCGCGTGCTCATCGCGGTGAGCCGCCAGGCCCACTGCCTCAACGACCTGCTGTTCCGCTGGCGCGCCGGCCAGATCCCGATGGATGTGGTCGGCGTGGTGTCCAACCACCGCGACTGCGCCTCGCTGGCGGCGCATTACGAGGTCCCCTTCCACCACGAGCCGCTGGCCGCGGGGGCCGATGCGCAGACCAAGCGCGCGCAGGAGCTGCGCGTCGAGGCCCTGATGCGCGAGCAGGGCGTGGAACTGCTGGTGCTGGCGCGCTACATGCAGATCCTGAGCGCCGAGTTCTGCGCCGCGCTGGACGGGCGCGCCATCAACATTCACCATTCCTTTCTGCCCAGTTTCAAGGGCGCGCGTCCCTACCGCCAGGCCCATGAGCGCGGCGTGAAACTGATCGGCGCCACCGCGCACTACGTGACGCCCGAGCTGGACGAGGGCCCTATCATCGAACAGGACGTGCAGCGAGTGGACCACGGGCTGGACGCCGACGAGCTCACCTCGGTGGGCCAGGACGTGGAGAACCAGGTGCTGGCGCGCGCGGTGCGCTGGCATGTCGAGCACCGCATCCTGCGCAACGGCCACAAGACGGTCGTGTTCAAGTGAAGGCCCGCGGCCGACGCCGCGCACGGAGTCGCCGATGCCTCGCAATCCCCTTGCCGCCAACGGTCCGCTGAGTTCCGCCGAAGCCGCCGAAGCCGCCTTCTACGAGGCCCTGCAGGCAGGCGACGCCGAAGCCGTGATGCGCGTGTGGAGCGAGGACGACGAACCGGTGTGCATACACCCGGGAGGTCCGCGCCTCGTCGGTGCTGCCGCCATCCGGGCCAGTTTCGAACAGCTCCTGGGTGGCGGCGCGCTGCCCGTCACGCCCGAGCGCGTGCTGCGCAGCGTCAGCATGGGCTGCGCCGTGCACAACGTGGTGGAGCGCGTGAGCCTGCCGCGGGGCGCGCCGGCGGCCTTCGCCTGCGTGCTGACCACCAACGTGTACCTGCGCACGCCCCAGGGCTGGCGCCTGGTGCTGCACCACGCCAGTCCCGGCACACTCGACGAGACCGGCGAACTGCTGGCCCAGTCCGAGCAGTTGCACTGATGCGGGCCTTCCACGCATGCCGCGCCGGCGCGCAGCGGCTCACGCACCATGGATGAACAGGTCCTGCAGGCGATGCGCCGCTGGCCGCAGGTGCCGGCCTGCGCGGGCTGGCTCGGGCTGGATGCGCGCGGCCAGTGGTGGATCCGCGATGCCCAGGCGCTGCCCTGGCCGCGGGGCGACGAGGGTGTGCTGGACAAGCAGGGCGCCAGCCGTCTGCTGCACGAGGGCCTGTGCGGATTCGTCGCGCGCAACTACCAGCCCGACGCGCAGGGTTGCTGGTATTTCCAGAACGGCCCGCAGCAGGTCTACGTGGAACTCGAGGCGGCGCCGCTGATCCTGCGCCTGCAGGTCGACGCCCAGGCCGCGCGCTGGAGCACCCACACCGGGGTGGACTGCGAGGTGCTCGAGGCCTGGCTGGACCAGCGGGGGCGCGTGTGGCTGCGTACCTCTGCCGGCCCGGGCTTGCTGCACAGCCTGGACGTCGTGCTGCTGGAGCCCTGGCTGGACGATGCGCTCACCACCTTGCGCCTGCCCGGCGCGGCGCCGCTGGCGCTGCAGCCGGTGCAGACCGAGGAGGTCGAGTCGTGCCTGGGTTTCAGCGCCAGCCCGTCGGCGCTGGCACGCTGGCGCTGAACGCGCGCGCCGGCACGGCCGGCGCGCCGCGCATGCCCTTACTTGGCGGCGGCCACCATGTAGTCCACCGCGGCCTTCACGTCGGCGTCGCTGGCCGTGCTGCCGCCCTTCGGAGGCATCATGCCGCGCTTGCCGGTGTAGCCGTGCAGCGCGCGGTCGTACAGCGTGGGCATGCCCTGCGCGATGATCGGCGCCCAGTCGGCCTTGTCGCCGAACTTGGGCGCGCCGGCGACTCCCGCACCGTGGCAGGCGATGCAGGTGCTCTCGTAGACCTTCTTGCCGGCGTCGGCCACGGTGGCGCCGGCGGCGGGAGCGGCGGCGCTGGCCGCGGCGGCCGGCGCGGCCGCGCTGGCCT
>JAKBNS010000024.1 GCA_021830925.1 Pseudomonadota bacterium
CGTGCTCAGCGTCTATTTCTTCCCGCGCGGCATCGTCGGCCAGCTGCGCCAATGGGCGGCGCGCCGGCGCCCCGGCCTCAGCGCGCCAGCGGCAGGTACAGCGACTCCTTGATCTCCTCCATGACGATGAAACTGCGCGACTCGGCCGCCACGGGCAGGCGCTTGAGCACGCTACCAAGCAGGCTGCGGTATTCCCGCATGTCGCGCAGACGGAACTTGAGCAGGTAGTCGAAGTCCCCCGACACGAGGTGGCATTCCATCACCTCGGGCATGTGCAGCAGTTCGTCGCGCACGGCGTCGAACACGTCGCCGCCCTTGGACGCCAGCTTGATCTCCACGAACACCAGCAGGGGCTTGTCCACCGCGCCGGCCGCCACCTGCGCGTGGTAGCCGGTGATCACCCCGTCGCGTTCCATGCGCTTGACCCGCTCCGCGCAGGGCGAGGTGGTCAGGCCCACGCGCGCGGCCAGTTCGGTGATGGCGATGCGCCCCTCGCGCTGCAGGATGTCCAGGATCTTGCGATCCATGCGGTCGAGCTGGTGTTTTTCGCGTTCCATGGGCCTGTTCCAGCGAATGTCTCAGCAACTTTGGCTTCCATTCTGACATAAATCAGGCAAAAACACTTTTCGCGATTCTCTACAGTTCACCCATCCATCGATTGCGGGGAGTCGGGCCATGAAAGTCATCGTTCTCGGGGCCGGCGTGGTCGGCGTCACCACGGCCTATTACCTGGCGCGCGCGGGCGCCGAGGTGACCGTGCTCGACCGCGAGGCGGGGCCTGCGCTGCAGACCAGTTTCGCCAACGCCGGTCAGGTCTCTCCGGGCTATTCGACCCCCTGGGCCGCGCCGGGAATTCCCTTCAAGGCGCTGAAGTGGATGTTCCAGCGCCACGCGCCGCTGGCCATTCGTCCCGATGGCACGCTGTGGCAACTGCGCTGGATGGCCTCCATGCTGCGCAACTGCAACTCCGCCAGCTATGCGGTGAACAAGGAGCGCATGATGCGCGTGGCCGAATACAGCCGCGACTGTCTGCGCGAGCTGCGCGCCGAAACCGGCATTCACTACGAACAACGCACCGCCGGCACGCTGCAGGTGTTCCGCAGCCGCGCGCAATTCGACGCCGCGCAGCGCGACATCGCGGTGTTGCGCGAATGCGGCGTGGAACACCAGTTGCTGGAGCGCGACGAGCTCGAAGGCGTCGAGCCGGCGCTGGCGCAGGCGCGCGACCGCCTGGTGGGCGGGCTGCGCCTGCCCAACGACGAGACCGGCGACTGCCAGATGTTCACCAGCTCGCTGGAGCGTCATGCGCGCGAGCTCGGCGCGACCTTCCTGTACGGGCGCAACGTGCAGCGCATCGAGGCCGACGAACGGCGCATCACCGGCGTGCTGGTCGACGGCGAGATGCTGCGCGCCGATGCCTACGTGCTGGCCTTCGGCAGCTATTCCCGCGCGCTTCTGCGCCCGCTGGGCATCGATCTTCCCGTGTACCCCATCAAGGGCTACTCACTGACGGTTCCGCTGCTCGACGAAGCCCTGGCGCCGCGCTCGACCGTGCTGGACGAGACCTACAAGATCGCCATCACCCGCTTCGACCGTCGCATCCGCGTGGGCGGCATGGCCGAGATCGCAGGTTTCGACCTGCGCCTGAACCCGCGGCGCCGGGCCACGCTGGAGATGGTCACGCGGCAACTGTTCCCCGGCGGGGACCTGCCGGCCGCCGAATTCTGGACCGGCCTGCGCCCGATGACCCCCGACGGCACCCCCGTGCTGGGCCCCACCCGCTACGCCAACCTGTCGCTGAACACCGGGCACGGCACGCTGGGCTGGACCATGGCCTGCGGCAGCGCGCGCGTGGTGGCCGACCAGTTGCTGGGCCGACGCACCGACATCGAGGCGCGCGACCTCGCGCTCGACCGCGGCGTCGCGTCGCGCCCGCCCGCCCACCCCGTGCGCCCGGCCGCGGCCTGAGTCCCGGAACGCGAGCTTTCGGCGTCACGCATCAGCCCGCACTCGCGCCGCGATAGGCCCGCAACGCCGCCTCGAGGTGGCGCATCACCGCCTCGCGCAGGTCGGCGGGCTGCAGTACCTCCACCTCGGGCGCCAGGCGCGCGAGCTGCTCGGCAGCGTACTCCCCGCGTTCCAATGGCAGCTCGAGCTCGACGCTGCGTCCGGGCGTTGGCGGGGCCACGCGCGCGACGGCCTGCGCCACCGGTCGCCCGAGCGCGCGCAGGCGCTGCAGTCCCGTCGCGGTGGCACGCACCCTCCCGATCTGGGCGAACAGATCGAGCTCCAGGCGCCGCAATGCATCGTCCCAGTAGCGCGCGAGGTCGAAGCCCGGCGGGCGCTCGAAGCCCTGTTCCAGCACCTCGGCCGCCACCACCGAAGCCACGCGGTAGCTGCGCAGCCTCGCCTCGTCCGGGCCATCGCCGCGTCGTGCGGCGGCCACGAAATACCAGCATCCACCCTTGAGCACCAGTCCCAGCGGCGCCACCACGCGCCGGGAACTGCCGGTCCAGCTGCGATAGCGCAGCGCCAGCCAGCGCTGCTCCCACACCGCGGCCGCCACCGCCCTGAGCCACGGCGCCGGCTCCTGCTCCTCGTACCAGGCCTGGGGGTCGACGTGCAAGCGCGAACTCAGGCGCTGCGCCTGGCCGCGCAGACCTTCGGGCATCGCGGCCAGCAGCTTGAGCCTGGCCGACGTGAGACGTTCGCCCAGCCCGAGCTCGGCGGCGGGCCCGGCCAGGCCGCCCAGCAACACCACCTCGGCCTCGGCCGGACTCAGCCCGCCCAGACTGGGCTTCCAGCCGCGCAACAGGCGCAAGCCCCCGTGGCGCCCCCGCTCCGCATAGATCGGGACTCCGGCGGCGCTGAGCTGATCGACGTCGCGATACAGCGTGCGCAGCGAAACCTCCAGTTCCTGGGCCAGCGCCCGTGCCGGCATCGGGCCGCGCGCCTCCAGGAGCATCTGAATGGACAACAACCGGGCAGCGCGCATGGTCGGCAGCGGGGGATCAAAATGTTGACATGGCTTGTCAGGAATTGTCCTGCAGACTGTTCGAACTTTCCATCATGCAGCCGAGCGACATGCAGCCGTCCCAGCAACCTCATCGCGCGCGATCCGCCGGCGATCGTCCCCGCGCCGCATCGCCGGCAGATCCCGTCCAGACCGCTTCGGGCCCCTCGCCCGACGGGCACGCGCGCCATCTCACCCTCGCGCAGGGAACCGCTCTGTACGTGGCCGCTGTGCTGGGCACCGGGGTGATCGCGCTACCCGCGCTGGCAGCCGCCGCGGCCGGGCCCGCCTCGCTGCTCGCCTGGGTCGCGCTGGTCG
This sequence comes from Pseudomonadota bacterium, assembly GCA_021830925.1. Taxonomy (GTDB): domain Bacteria; phylum Pseudomonadota; class Gammaproteobacteria; order Burkholderiales; family Burkholderiaceae_C; genus Thiomonas_A. The sequence goes on from JAKBNS010000024.1 coordinate 3,332, forward strand.
CGCTTTCCGTGCCGCTTGCCGGCACCTTCGCGGCGCTGGCCGCGCGCCACCCCGATTCCGGCGGGGTGGCCACCTACGTGCGCCGCGCCTTCGGCGCGCGCGCCGCGGCGGTGGTCGGCTGGTGCTTCTTTTTCGCCATTCCTGCCGGCGCGCCGGCCTCGGCGCTGTTCGCCGGCGACTACGTCGCCGCCGCCTTCGGCGGCACGCACACTGCGTGGATCACCGCCTGCGTGATGATCGCCGCGGTGGCGGGGCTCAACGCCTTCGGCGTGTCGGTCTCGGGTCGGGTGCAGCTGCGGCTGAGCGTGTTGCTGGTGGGCCTGCTGCTGCTGGCGGTGGCCGCCTCCGCGCCCCATGCCCGGCTGGCCAACCTGCATCCCTTCGCGCCCCACGGCTGGGGCGCGCTGGAACGGGCAGCGGCGCTGCTGGTCTGGAGTTTCGCCGGCTGGGAAGCCATCACCCACCTGGCCGGCGAGTTCCGCAATCCGCGCACCGACCTGCCGCGCGCGGCGGGCATGGCCGTGGTCGTGGTCGGCGTGCTGTACCTTGCGGTGGCCGGCGCCACCATCTGCGTGCTCGGCATGCGCGCGGCCACGAGCCCCGCGCCGCTGGCCGCGCTGCTGAGCATCGGCATCGGCGGGCCCTCGCCCATGTTCGCGGCCGTGGCTGCGTTGCTGCTGACCTTCGGCACCATGAACGCGTATTTCGCCGGCGCCGCCAAGCTCGGCGCCGCGCTGGGGCGCGACGGCGCGCTGCCGGCCTGGCTGGCCCACGGCAGCCAGGCCGGCGACGTGCCCAGGCGATCCCTGAGCGTGCTCGCCGGCCTGTCCCTGCTGATGCTCCTGCTGTCGGGACTGGGCGGTATCGACGCGACCGCGCTGGTGCTGCTGACCACCGGCTGCTTCACCCTGGTGTACCTGCTGGGCACGGCCGCCGCTCTGCGCCTGCTCGAGCCGCGAAGCCTGGCCTGGGTCGGCGCCTGCATCGCGCTGATCGCGGTGGCGGGCCTGCTGGCCGCCAGCGGGCGCTACATGTTGTGGCCCCTGCTCATCGGATGCGGCGCGCTGGCCTACCAGCGCCTGCGCCCCGCCCGCGCCACTCCCCCGCGATCGGTCCAGGGGAAGGGCTGAACGAGGCACCCTGCAAGACCGGCTCCGAGCGGCAAGAATAGAGTCTGGACGGCGCGTGCCGGCGGCGCGGAGCACCGCGTCGAGGCGCTGCGTCCCCCTCAGGGCAACCGTGAAGGAGCATCATCGATGGGCAACAACATCAGCGGCAAGGTCGTGGTGATCACCGGCGCCAGCAGCGGGCTGGGCGAAGCCGCGGCGCGCCACCTTGCCGGCCAGGGCGCGCGCGTGGTGCTGGGCGCGCGCCGCGAGGAGCGCATCCGCGCGCTGAGCGAAGAACTCCGGCGGGAGGGCCTGGCAGCCGAATACCTCGCCACCGACGTCACCCGGCGCGCCGACGTCGCCGCGCTGGTCGACACCGCGACCGGCAGGTTCGGACGCATCGACGTGATGCTGAGCAACGCCGGCCTGATGCCCAACTCCCGCTTCGAGCGCCTGAAGGTCGACGACTGGGAGCGCATGATCGACGTCAACCTCAAGGGCGTGCTCTACGGCATCGCGGCGGCGCTGCCGCCGATGCAACGCCAGAACTCCGGGCACTTCATCCACGTGTCCTCGGTGGCGGGCCACAAGGTGCGCGCCGGCGGCGCCGTCTACGCGGCCACCAAGCATGCGGTGCGCGCGCTCAGCGAAGGCCTGCGCCAGGAGGTCAAGGGCTACAACATCCGCACCACCATCATCTCCCCTGGCGCGGTGGCGACCGAGCTGACCGACAGCATCACCGAGCCGGAGATGCGGGCGACGGCCGAGAAGGTCTACGAATCGGCCATCTCCCCCGATGCCTTCGCCCGTACCGTGGCCTTCGCCATCTCCCAGCCCGACGACATGGACATCAACGAAATCCTGTTCCGCCCGACCAGCCAGGAATACTGAAGCCGCGGCACAGCCGCGGAGTCGGTGTCCCGATCGTGCGCCGAGCCCGCGAGCGAGGGTCCAGCATCGCCGCAAGGATCGTCACGTCCGGCTCGCCAACCAGGGCGAATCTGGGCACTGGACTCTCGCCCTTGACGCTGCAAGGTCCCTTGCGCAGCCTCGTTGAATGTGTAAACTTACACAATGAACAGTGCCCAGGTCATCAAGCTTCTGAAGACCGACGGCTGGTTCCTCGTCCACACGGTCGGACCACACCACCAGTTTCGCCATCCGACCAAGCCCGGAAAGGTGACCGTACCGCACCCGAAGAAGGATCTGCCGCTGCCGACCGACCGCTCGATCATGAAGCAGGCCGGGATCCAAGCCTAGGAGGCCTGATGCTCTACCCCGCCTACGTCCACATCGGAGACGACCAGCACGCCCATGGCGTGACCTT
>JAKBNS010000235.1 GCA_021830925.1 Pseudomonadota bacterium
GGCTGCCGCGGTCGCGCCGAGGTCCAGCGACAGCGGCAGTTCCACCGGCGCCAGCGCCAGCGCCGCGGCCACGTCCACGCCCTTCAGCGCGGCCTCGCGCACCTGCTCGGCGGTGTCGAATTCGAACCCCGGCAGGCCTAGCTGGTTGGCCAGCACGCGCAGCACCTTCCAGGCCGGACGCGAGCTGCCCACGGACGGGGCCACCTGCTGGAAGGACTGCAGGCGCCCTTCGCAGTTGATCAGGCTGCCCGCGGTCTCGCTGAACGGCGCCACCGGCAGCACGACCTGGGCGTATTGCTCCAGTTCGGGATTGCGATAGGCGCTCATCGCGACGACGAAGGCGCTGGCGCGCATCGCGGCAGCCGCCGCCTCGCCGTCGAACAGGTCGAACTCGGGCTCCAGCCCCAGCAGCAGCATCGCACTCGGGGTCCTGGACAGCATCTGCGCGGCGCCCTGCCCCGCGCCGCGCGGCACGCCACCGACCAGGTGGGCACCCACGGTATTGCCAGCTTCCACGGTGTAGCCGAAACGCACGCCGGCCGTCTGCGCGATCCAGCGCGCGAGCGACTCCAGCGTGGAGGCACGCGGATGCTGCGCGGCGGCGTTGCCCAGCCACACCACGGCGCGCTGTTTGCCCAGCAGGCTGGCGGCCACGTCGCGCGCGCCCTGCGCCGGCTGCACGCCGGCGAGCGCGGCCGGGCGTGGCACGCCCGCCGCATCGGCCACCGCGGCGGCCACGCCGGCCAGCTCGGCCACCCAGGCTCCGGGCGCGGCGGCCAGGGTCGCGTGCAGCGGGATCAGCGCGTCGTCGCGACTGGCGTGCAGTACGCTGACCTGGGTGCCCGAGCGCGCCGCGCGACGCAGGCGCGCGGCCAGCAGCGGATGGTCCTTGCGCAGGAAGGAGCCGACCACGAAGGCGGCCTGCAACTGCCCCACCTCGGCCAGCGGCATGCCCAGCGAGGGCACCGCCTGTTGCGGCGCCATGTCGCTGCGGCGCAGCCGGGTGTCGATGTTCTCGCTGCCCAACGCGCGCACGATGCGCCCGAGCAGGTACAGCTCTTCGTTGGTCGACAGCGGCGAGGCCAGCGCGCCCAGCGCCTGCGGACCGTCGACCTCGACCACACGCTTGAGTCCGTTGGCCACGAACGTCAGCGCGGTGGGCCAGTCGACCTCGCGCAGCCCGCCCTCGTCGCGCACCATCGGCGCGCTCAGGCGATCGGCGCTGGACAGGCCCTCGTAGCTGAAGCGGTCGCGGTCGGACAGCCAGCACTCGTTGACCGACTCGTTGGTCTCGGGCACCACGCGGACCACGCGATTGCCCTTGATCTGCATGACCAGGTTGGCGCCCACGCTGTCGTGCGGGCTCACCGAGGCGCGGCGCGACAGTTCCCACGGACGCGCCTCGAAGCGGAAGGGCTTGCTGGTCAGCGCGCCCACCGGGCACAGGTCGATCATGTTGCCCGACAGTTCGGACTCGATCGAGCCTTCCAGGAAGGTGGTGATCTCGGAATGCTCGCCGCGGTTGGCCATTCCCAGTTCCATCAGGCCGGCCACCTCCTGCCCGAATCGCACGCAGCGGGTGCAGTGGATGCAGCGGGTCATCTCCTCCATGCCCACCAGCGGGCCGGCGTTCTTGTGGAACACCACGCGCTTTTCCTCCTGGTAGCGGGAGGTGGAGGCGCCGTAGCCCACGGCCAGGTCCTGCAGCTGGCACTCGCCGCCCTGATCGCAGATGGGGCAATCCAGCGGGTGGTTGATCAGCAGGAACTCCATCACCCCCTTCTGGGCCTGGATCGCGCGCTCCGAGCGGGTGCGCACGATCATGCCCTGGGCGACAGGAGTAGCGCAGGCCGGCAGCGGCTTGGGCGCCTTCTCCACGTCGACCAGGCACATGCGGCAGTTGGCCGCGATCGACAGCTTGGGGTGATAGCAGAAGTGCGGCACGTACACATCGAGCTTGCGCGTGGCGTCCATCACCATGGAGCCTTCGGGCACCTCGACCTTGTGTCCGTCGATTTCGAGTTCAACCATGACGTCAGAGTCTCTCGGAGCGTGCGTTGCTTGGGCGGGCTGCGGCTTCAGACGTAGGCCGGAACCAGGCAGGTCTTGTGTTCGATGTGGTGCTCGAACTCGGCGTGGAAGTGGCGCACGAAGGATTTCACCGGCATGGCCGCCGCGTCGCCCAGCGCGCAGATGGTGCGTCCTGCGATGTTGTCCGACACCGAATTGAGCAGTTCCAGGTCCTCGGGACGGCCCTGGCCGTGCTCGATGCGATGCACCACGCGCCACAGCCAGCCCGTGCCTTCGCGGCAGGGCGTGCACTGGCCGCAGGATTCGTGCTGGTAGAAGTACGACAGGCGCAGCAGCGACTTGACCATGCAGCGCGTCTCGTCGAGCACGATCACCGCGCCCGAGCCCAGCATCGAGCCGGCCTTGGCGATCGAGTCGTAGTCCATGGTGCAGTCCATGATCACCGAGGCCGGCAGCACCGGCGCGGACGAGCCGCCCGGGATCACCGCCTTGAGGCCGCGTCCTCCGCGCACGCCGCCGGCCAGTGCCAGGAGCTCGGAGAACGGGGTGCCCATCGGGATCTCGTAATTGCCCGGACGCGCCACGTCGCCCGAGACCGAGTAGATCTTGGTGCCGCCGTTGTTGGGCTTGCCAGCCTCGACATAGGCCGCCGCGCCGTTGCGGATGATCCACGGCACCGCGGCGAAGGTCTCGGTGTTGTTGATCGTGGTGGGCTTGCCGTAGAGGCCGAAACTGGCCGGGAACGGCGGCTTGAAGCGCGGCTGGCCCTTCTTGCCCTCGAGCGATTCCAGCAGCGCGGTTTCCTCGCCGCAGATGTAGGCGCCGAAGCCGTGCGAGGCATGCAACTGGAAGTTGAATCCGCTGCCCAGGATGTTGTCGCCCAGGAAGCCGGCCGCACGTGCCTCTTCGAGCGCCTCCTCGAAGCGCTCGTAGTCGGCGAAGATCTCGCCGTGGATGTAGTTGTAGCCCACGCCGATGCCCATCGCATACGCGGCGATGGCCATGCCCTCGATCACGATGTGGGGGTTGAAGCGCAGGATGTCGCGGTCCTTGAAGGTGCCGGGTTCGCCCTCGTCGGAATTGCACACCAGGTACTTCGCGCCGGGGAACTGGCGCGGCATGAAGCTCCACTTCAGCCCGGTGGGGAAGCCCGCGCCGCCGCGCCCGCGCAGCGCCGAGGACTTGACCTCGGCGATCACCTGCTCGGGGGTCATGCCAGGCTGGCCGTCGGCGCCGAGGATGCGGCGCAGCGCCTGGTAGCCATCGCGCTTGAGGTAGTCCTGCAGGCGCCAGTTCCCGCCGTCCAGTCCGGCGAGGATCTGCGGCCGGATGTGACGGCCGTGGAAACAGGTTTCGGCCCCGCTCGAAGCGAAGGTCATGACGCTTGTCCTCCGGTTTGTCCTTCCGAACGCGCCTGCGAGCGCAGCGACTCGATCAGCGCATCGATGCGCTCGCGGTCGAGGAAGCTGCACATGCGGCGGTCGTTCACCAGCGCCACCGGCGCATCGCCGCAGGCGCCCAGGCATTCGGACTCCTGCAGCGTGAACAGGCCGTCCGCGGTGGTCTCGCCCAGGCCCACGCCGAGCTTTTCGCTCAGGTACTGCGCGGCCTGCGCGCCGCCGCCGAGCTGGCACGGCAGGTTGGTGCACACGTTGAGCTTGAAGCGCCCCACGGGCCGGGTGTTGAACATGTTGTAGAAGGTCACCACCTCGTGCACCGCGATCGGGGGCATGCCGATGTACTCGGCCACCTCGACCTCCGATTCGGGGGAGATCCAGCCGCGTTCGGCCTGCACGATGGACAGTGCCGCGATCACCGCCGACTGCTTCTGGTCGGCCGGGTATTTGGCCAGCTCGCGGTCGATGCGCTGGCGGGTGGTTTCTGACAGCATGGGGGTTTACCGATCGATTTCGCCGAACACGATGTCCATCGTGCCGATGATGGCCACCGCATCCGCGATCATGTGGCCGCGGGACATTTCGTCCAGCGCCGCCAGGTGCGGGAAGCCAGGAGCACGGATCTTCAGGCGGAAAGGCTTGTTCGCGCCGTCGGACACCAGGTAGATGCCGAACTCGCCCTTCGGGTGCTCGACGGCGGCGTAGGCCTCGCCCTCGGGCACGTGGAAGCCTTCGGAGAACAGCTTGAAGTGGTGGATCAGGTCCTCCATGCTGGTCTTCATCTGCACCCGCGACGGCGGCGCCACCTTGTGGTTGTCGGTGATCACCGGGCCGGGGTTGGCGCGCAGCCATTGCACGCACTGCTGGATGATGCGGTTCGACTGGCGCATCTCCTCGATGCGCACCAGGTAGCGGTCGTAGCAGTCGCCGGTCTTGCCCACCGGGATGTCGAAGTCCATGCGGTCGTAGACGTCGTAGGGCTGCTGCTTGCGCAAGTCCCAGGCGAATCCGGAGCCGCGCAGCATGGGGCCGGAAAAGCCCAGCTGCAGCGCGCGCTCGGGCGACACCACGCCGATGCCCACGGTGCGCTGCTTCCAGATGCGGTTGTCGGTCAGCAGGGTCTCGTATTCGTCGACGTACTTCGGGAACCGCTGGGTGAACTCGTCGATGAAGTCCAGCACCGAACCCTGGCGGTTGGCATTGCGCGCCTCCACCTCGCGCGGACCGCGCACGCTGGACTCGCGGTACTGCGGCATGCGGTCGGGCAGGTCGCGGTACACGCCGCCCGGACGGAAGTACGCGGCGTGCATGCGCGCGCCGGAGGCGGCCTCGTACACGTCGAACAGGTCCTCGCGCTCACGGAAGGCGTACAGGAACACGGTCATCGCGCCGCAGTCAAGCGCGTGCGCGCCCAGCCACAGCAGGTGGTTGAGCAGGCGGGTGATCTCCGCGAACATCACCCGGATGTACTGCGCGCGCAGCGGCACGTCCACGCCCAGCAGCTTCTCGATGGCCAGCACGTAGGCGTGCTCGTTGCACATCATCGAGACATAGTCCAGGCGATCCATGTACGGCAGCGCCTGGATGAAGGTGCGGGTCTCGGCCAGTTTCTCGGTGGCGCGGTGCAGCAGCCCGATATGGGGATCGGCGCGCTGGATGACCTCGCCGTCCAGCTCGAGCACCAGGCGCAGCACGCCGTGCGCGGACGGATGCTGGGGTCCGAAGTTCAGGGTGTAGTTCTTGATCTCGGCCATGTCGGATCCAGGATTTCAGGCGCCGGGTTGGTTGCGCTCGCGCGGAAGGTCGCCGTAACCGGGCTCGCGCACCACGCGCGGCACGATCTCGCGCGGCTCGATGCTCACGGGCTGGTAGACCACGCGCCGGGCCTCGGGGTCGTAGCGCATTTCCACGGTGCCGCTGATCGGGAAGTCCTTGCGGAAGGGATGCCCGATGAAACCGTAGTCGGTGAGCAGGCGGCGCAGGTCCTCGTGCCCCTCGAACACCACGCCGTACAGGTCGAAGGCCTCGCGTTCGTACCAGCTGGCGCTGTTCCACACCGGGTTGATCGACGGCACCACCGGCAGGTCGTCGTCCGCGCAGCCCACTCGCACGCGCAGGCGCTGGTTCAGCTCCACCGACAGCAGATGCAGCACGACGACGAAACGCGCGCCCTCGCGCAGCCCGTCGCCGTAGCCCTGGTAGTCCACCACGCAAAGATCCATCAGTTGCTCGAAGCGCAGGGTCGGCGCATCGCGCAACAGCGTGCAGGCCTCCACGTAGGAGGTCGGGGCCAGGTCGATGGTGAGTTCAC
>JAKBNS010000171.1 GCA_021830925.1 Pseudomonadota bacterium
CCAGCGCAAGCTGGACTTGCTGGATCGCGAGCAACGGGCCGAGCAGGAGCGCGAGCGCGTGCGCGCCAATCTCGCCGCGCGTGCACGGGACGAAGCCTTGCGCGCGGCCCATCCGCGCCCGCCGGCGGCGCCGGCACCGTCGGCACCGGCTCGCATGCCGGCGCGGCCGGTGGTTCCCGCGCCGCGCGCGGCCCGCCAGCCCCTGCAGAGCGCCTCGGAGGCGCGCGCCGCGCGCAGCGAGAGCCAGCAACGCGAGCAGTCCTACGAACGATTGCGCCAGCGCGCGCAAGCCCAGCAGGGCAGCCAGGCGCCAGCGCTGCCGGTTCCGCCGGCCTCGGGGCCGCTGCGGGCGCCGCGCTGAGCACCCGCGGCGGTCTCGTCGTCTGGCAGGCTGTCAGCGCTTGCCGGGCTTGCGCACGGACGCCTCGTCCAGCGGCGGGAATTCGATGCGGGGAGGCGGCGGCGGCGGCGCGGCCGCTTGCCGCGACAGCAGGCGGATGACGGCAAGCGACAGGTTGTCGCCTCGCCCGGACGCGCGCAGACGTGCCTTGCCGATCAGGTTCTCGCAGGCTTCGCGCGGCTCCAGGGTGTCCACCGTGGCGCCCAGTTCGTGGTCGCCGAAGTAGTGCCAGACACCGTCGGTGCACAGCAGCAGCGCGTCGCCGCCCTGCAGATGCAGGGAATCGAAGCACAGGGGCGGGTCCTCGGCGGTTCCCAGGCTGGCGGTGAGCACGTTGCTCATCGGGTGATTGCGCGCCGCGGCTTCGGTCAGTTCCCCCGCGTCGACCAGGTCCTGCACGTAGGAATGGTCGCGGGTGCGGCGTTGCAGATGGCCGCCGCGAAACAGATGGATGCGCGAATCGCCGACATGCGCCCACCAGCAGGCGCCGTCGGGATGCAGCAGCACGCAGGCCACGGTCGAATGGGGTTCCTGCTCTGCCGAGATCGCCGTCAGGCGGATCATCGTGTGGGCTTCCTGCAGGATGGTCCTGAGCAGTTCCAGCGGATCGTCGGCGCCGGGGATGTAGCGCTCGAACAGCTGCGAGGCGGTGATGATCACCTGGTCGGCGGCCATGCGCCCGCCGCTGCGTCCGCCCATGCCGTCGGCGACCACCGCCAGCAGCGCGCCGCGCAGGCGCGGGTGCGCCAGCACCTCCACGCGGTCCTGCTGGTATTCGCGGTCGCCGCGATGGGTTCCGATGGAGGCCTGAAGTTGCAGGCGCGTAGGCGCTGGTTTCATGGGGCGGATCGCCGATCCCTACAATCCCGGGCACACCCTGGGTCGACTACCTTACCCACGCACGCTCCCGGCCGTCGTTGCACTCGCGATGCGCGGCGACCGCCGGGGAACCATCCCGAGCCCGGCCCGCGCGCCGTACCCGCCCGTTTGAAACCGCCCGAGCATGTTCCAGGGCATTGTAGGCATGCCGATGCGGCGGCCGACGATGTCCGCTCCCAGGACGACCCCTTGTGGGGGGCGCACGGCCTGCTGGCCGGCGCGCTGCCGGGCTGGCGTGCCCGCCCCGGCCAGCAGGCGCTGGCCGATGCGGTGCGCGAGGCCATCGAACATCGCGGCATCCTGCTGGCCGAGGCCGGAACCGGAACGGGCAAGACCCTGGCCTATCTGGTGCCCGCCTTGCTGCACGGCGAGCGCGTGATCGTGTCCACCGCAACCCGGGCGCTGCAGGACCAGCTGTATCGCAAGGACCTGCCGCTGGCCTGCCAGGCGCTGGGGCTGCAAGTTCGCAGCACGGTGCTCAAGGGGCGCGCCAACTACGTATGCCATTACCGGCTCAAGCGTGCGCAGCAGGACGGGCTGCTGGACAGCCGGCGCGCGGTGCAGGAACTGCGCCAGGTGGCGCGTTTCGCCGCCGCCTCGCCCGACGGCGACCTCTCGGGCCTGGCCGGCCTGGACGAGAACTCGCCGGTGCTGCCGCTGGTGACGTCCACACGCGACAACTGCCTGGGCTCGGAATGCCCCGATTTCCGGGCCTGCTTCGTGATGAAGGCGCGGCGCGAGGCGCTGGCCTCGGACGTCGTGGTGGTCAACCATCACCTGTTCTTCGCCGACCTGGCGCTGCGCGGGGACGGCGTGGCCGAGCTGCTGCCGGCGGCCACCACGGTGGTGCTCGACGAAGCGCACCAGCTCGCCGACATCGGCGCGCAGTTTCTGGGCAGCGCCGTCGGCACCGCGCAGGCCCAGGAGCTGGCGCGCGATGCCCAGGCCTGCGGATTGCAGCATGCGCGCGGACTGGCCGACTGGCCGATGCTGGCCGCCGCGCTGACCAAGGCGGCGCGCGACCTGCGACTGTGCGCGGCGGGCGAGGCCGCCGGGCCGGGCGAGGCCCGGGGCCGGGGAGGTGCGTCCCCGCGGCCCGGCCCGGCGCGCCTGGACTGGGCGCAGGCGCAGGCCCTGCCGGGCTGGGGCGAGGCGCTGCGGACCTGGCAGGGGCAACTGGAGGCGCTGCTGGGCGCGCTGCTGCACGTGGAGGAGGCCGCGCCGGAGTTCACCCGCCTGGCCGAGCGCTGCCGCGAGCAGCAGCGCCTGCTGGCGACCTGGCAACTGGGGCCGCACGATGCCGTCGGGGAAGCGTCGTCCGCGGGCGAGCCGGCGGCTTCCGGCGCCGCCGACAGCGTGCGCTGGCTGGACGTGGCCACGCACCACCTGCGCCTGCTGTCCACGCCGCTGGGCATCGGCCCCGCGTTCTCCGCGCTGCTGGCCGAGCGTGCGCAGGCCTGGGTGCTGGTTTCGGCCACGCTGACCCTGGACGGCAGTTTCCGCTATGCCCGCGCGCGCCTGGGCCTGGGCGACAGCAGCGCGGCCGTGCAGCCGCTGGACGACGCCCAGGCGCCGCGTCTGCGCGAGCTGCGCGTGCCCAGTCCCTTCGATTACGCGGCGCAGACCCGGTTGCTGGTGCCCTTGCGCGGCTTCCGGCCCGCCGACCCCGAGCATTCCACGCGGGTGGCCGAACTCGCCGCGCGCCTGGTCGCGTCCAATCCGGGCGGCAGTTTCGTGCTCACCACGACCCTGCGCGCGATGGGGCGCATCGCCGCGCGCCTGCGCGAGCTGCTGCCGCCGGGGCGCACGGTGCTGGAGCAGGGAAGCGAACCCAAGGCCGTGCTGCTGCAACGTTTCGCGGCCGATCCCCGCGCGGTGCTCGTGGGCAGCCACAGCTTCTGGGAGGGGGTGGACTTTCCCGGCGAGCAGCTCACGCTGGTGGTGATCGACAAGCTGCCCTTCGCGCCGCCGGACGATCCGCTGGTCGCGGCCCGCCTGGCTCGGCTGGAGGCGGCCGGGCGCAGCGGCTTCATGGACTACTCGCTGCCGCAGGCGGCGCTGGCCCTGCAGCAGGGCGCCGGGCGCCTGGTGCGCGGCGAGGACGACTGGGGGGTGCTGGCGGTGTGCGACCAGCGCCTGGCCGCGACCGGCTGGGGCCGCAGGCTGCTCGGTTCCCTGCCGCCGTTCGGCCGGGTCGAGTCCGTGGAGCAGGCCGAGGCCTTCCTGCGCGAGCGCGCGCCGTCGCAGCGCGGGCCCGCGGCGGACGATTAGCCGCCGCTCAGACCCGGGCCGGCCCCGTCACCACAGGCGCCACCACGACGGGTGGTTGGCCGGCAGCGGCCCGCTCAGATAGGGGCTCTGGGGATAGTTCAGGCGCAGCACGCGCTGCGTGTCGTCGCGCAACTGGGTCAGGCCGAGGCGATCGTAGCTGTTCATCAGCACGCCCAGCGCCAGTTGCGTGGACGGCGTGTCGGGATATTCGCGCAGGGTTTCCTGGGCACGGTCGGCCGCGGCCACGTAGGCGCCGCGGTTGAAATAGAACAGCGCCACGTGCGCGTCGTACTGGCCCAGCGAATTGACGATGTAGCGCATGCGCTCGCGCGCATCGTTGCTGTACTTGCTGTCGGGGAAGCGGGTGACCAGATCGCGGAAGGCCTCGTACGACGCCTTCGCGCCGCGCTGGTCGCGCTCGTAGGCGGCCTGGTCGGCCAGTTGCGTGAACACCGTCTGGTTCGCGTAGAAATTGCTCAACCCCTTCAGGTAGAGCATGTAGTCCACGTAGGGGTTGTTGGGGTAGATCTTCAGGAAGCGGTCGCAGGCCGCCACCGCCTGCGCGCGCTCGCCTTGCTTGTAGTAGCCGTAGGCCACTTCCATCAGCGCCTGTTGCGCCAGGATGCCGTAGGGATAGCGCGACTCGAGTTTCTCGAAATACTTGGTCGCGGTGTCGTAGGCGCCGTTGGCCATTTCGTCGCTGGCTTCGCGGTACAGCTTGGCCGCGGACCAGGTCGCGGTGATGTCGGTATCGCCGGTGGACGCGCAGGCGCCCAGTGCCAGCACGCTGGAGGCGAGCAGCAGGCGCAGCAGCCAGCGCGAGCAGATCGCGCCGGTCGAGAAGGAGATACGGTTCACGGCGGGGTTTGGAGGAAGTGGCGCCAAGCTCGGCATTATAGGAAGCACCCCGGCCGGGCCGGGGCCTGCCCTTCGGGGATGCCTGCGCGGCGCGGGGCTGCACTATGCTGACGCGATGCGAGCGTCCCCGTCCCCCCGCGATCCGAGCGACCAGTCCGAAGGCGCGTGCGCCGACCCGCCGGCCTCGCCCGAATGGGAATCCGGCGACGCCGATGACGCCGCCGACCCGGCGCTGGCCGGGCCCCAGACCCTGCAGGCGGCAGTGCCGCCCGAGTTCGCCGGGGAGCGTCTGGACAAGGTGCTGGCCCAGGTGTTCGGCGAATTCTCGCGCAGCCGGCTGCGCGCCTGGTGCGAGGCCGGACTGGTGCGCATGGGCGACGCCGTGGCGCAACCTCGCAGCAAGGCGCGCGCTGGCGCTCGGCTGCTGCTGCAACTGCCCGAGGAGCCTGAAGCCGCTGCCTTCGCGCCGGAGCCCATCGAGCTGAACGTCCTGTGGAGCGACGCCGACCTCGCCGTGATCGACAAGCCGGCCGGGCTGGTCGTGCACCCCGCGGCGGGGCACTGGAGCGGCACGCTGCTCAACGGACTGCTGGCCCGCTTTCCCGAATCGGCCGCGCTGCCCCGCGCGGGCATCGTGCATCGCCTCGACAAGGACACCAGCGGACTCATGGTCGTGGCGCGCAGCCTGTCCGCGCAGACCGATCTGGTGCGTCAGTTGCAGGCACGCAGCATCAGCCGCCAGTACCTTGCGCTGGCCTGGGGCGAACTGCCCGCGCCGCTCTGGGTGGACGCGCCCATCGGGCGCCATCCGCGCGACCGCCTGCGCATGGCGGTGGTGGCCGGCGGCAAGCCGGCGCGTACCCAGTTTCGCGCCCTGGGCTGCTGTCGCGGTCCGGCCGGGGCCGTCACCGCGTTGCGTTGCGTACTGGAAAGCGGGCGTACCCACCAGATCCGGGTGCATGCGCAACACATCGGACTTCCGCTGCTCGGCGATCCCTTGTACGGCCGGCGCGGCGCCGGCGGCGCGCTGCAGCGCCAGGCGCTGCACGCGGTGCTGCTGCGCCTGCGGCATCCGCGCAGCGGCGAATGGATGCAATGGCGCTCGCCGGTCGCCGCCGACATCGCCGCGCAGTGGGAGCAGCTGGGCGGCGACACCGCGTTGCTGGACAGCCGCGGCTGGGAGGCGCCGTCCGCCGGGAAGGAGTCCTCATGAGCACGAGCTGGCCGCCGGGCTGGACGGTCGCGACGTGGCCCGGCAACCCCAGGGTGCGCGGCCTGTTCACGGGGCGCGCCGGTGGATGCAGCGTGGGCCC
>JAKBNS010000118.1:0-520 GCA_021830925.1 Pseudomonadota bacterium
CGGCGGCATCGGGGCCGGGCTCGCCTGGCAGCGCCAGCAGCCGGGTGACCATCTGCTGCATCTGCTGCTTGCTGGCGCGGCCGTGGCCGACCACGGCCTTTTTCAGCTGCAGCGCGGTGTATTCGACCACCGGCAGGCCGGCGGCGGTCAACGCGGCGATGGCGGCGCCGCGCGCCTGGCCCAGCAGCAGCGTGGACTGGGGGTTGACGTTGACGAACACGATCTCCACCACCGCCACGTCGGCGCCCGATTCGCGCGCCACCGTCGTGACGCCCTCGAACAGCACCCGCAGGCGCTCGGGCAGCGGGCCGCGCGGAATGCGGATGGCCCCGCTGCTCTGGTAGTGCAGGCGCTGGCCCTGCGCCTGCAACAGCCCGTAGCCGGTGGTGTTCAGTCCGGGGTCGATGCCGAGGATGCGCATGGCCTGGCCCTGGGCCGCCGGAGGGCGCTTCAGTGGCGGAAGTGGCGCATGCCGGTGACCACCATGGCCAGACCGTGCTCGTCGGCCGCGGCGATCACC
>JAKBNS010000118.1:530-23096 GCA_021830925.1 Pseudomonadota bacterium
GCATGGAGCCGCCCGGCTGGATCACCGCGCGCGCGCCGGCCTGGGCCAGCACGTCCACGCCGTCGCGGAAGGGGAAGAAGGCGTCCGAGGCGACCACGCTGCCGGCCACCTGCAGGCCGGCGTTGGCCGCCTTGATGGTGGCGATGCGCGTGGAATCGACCCGGCTCATCTGTCCGGCCCCGACGCCGATGGTGCGCGCGCCCGAGGCGAACACGATGGCGTTGGACTTGGTGAACTTGGCCACCTTCCAGGCGAAGTGCAGGTCGGCCATCTCGGCGTCGGTGGGGGCGCGCCGGGTCACCACCTTGAGGGCGGTTTCGTCGAGCAGTTGCTCGTCGGCGCTTTGCAGCAGCCAGCCGGAGTTCACGCGCCTGGCGTCCAGGCGAGGTGTTGCGGGCGCAGCGGAGGCCGGGAGATCGATGGACAGCACGCGCACGTTGGCCTTGGCCGCCAGCACCTGCAGCGCCTGCGCGGTGTAGGACGGGGCGATCAGCACCTCGACGAACTGCCCGGCCACGGCGCGCGCGGCGGCCTCGTCGACTTCGCGGTTGAAGGCGATGATGCCCCCGAAGGCGGAGGTGGGGTCGGTGGCGAAGGCGCTGCGATAGGCGCCCTCGGGGTCGGCGCCGAGCGCCGCGCCGCAGGGGTTGGCGTGCTTGACGATCACGCAGGCACAGGTGTCGAAGGCGCGCACGCATTCCCAGGCCGCGTCGGCGTCGGCGATGTTGTTGTAGGACAGTTCCTTGCCCTGCAGTTGCCGCGCCGTCGGCAGCGAGCCCGGTGCCGGCCGCGGGTCTCCGTAGAAGGCCGCGTGCTGGTGCGGGTTCTCGCCGTAGCGCAGATCCTGCAGCTTGATCAGGTTGAGGTTGAACTGCCGCGGCCAGGCCTGGGGAGCGGCCTCGCGTTGCTCGAAGCTCAGGGCCGACAGGTGGTTGGAGATTGCCGCGTCGTATTGCGCCACGCGGTTGAATGCCGCCACCGACAGCGCGAAGCGGGTGGCCTGCGATACCGCGCCGGTGGACTCGAACTCGTCCAGCACGGCCTCGTACTGGGAGGCGTCGGTGAGCACGCTCACGCCCTGCCAGTTCTTGGCCGCCGAGCGCACCATGGCGGGGCCGCCGATGTCGATGTTCTCGATGGCCTGCTCCAGTGTGCAGTCGGGGCGCGCCACCGTGGCCTCGAAGGGGTAGAGGTTGACCACCAGCCAGTCGATCGCGGGGATTCCGTGTCGTTCGATGGCCTGCATGTGCTCCGGCAGGTCGCGACGCGCGAGCAGGGCGCCGTGCACCTTGGGGTGCAGGGTCTTCACGCGCCCGTCGAGCATTTCGGGGAATCCCGTGTGCTCGGCCACCTCGGTCACCGGCAGCCCCGCCTCGGCCAGCAGGCGCGCGGTACCTCCGGTGGACAGCAGCTTCACGCCGCGCTGGTGCAGGCGGCGCGCGAGTTCGAGCACGCCGGTCTTGTCGGATACGGAAAGCAGTGCGTACATGGGCGCGGGGACGAAGGGCGGGTTGCAAAAAGCGCGCGCCGGGTCGGGGCGCGCGCGGGCGGGGTCATTTGATCAGCTTGTGGTCCTTGAGCTTCTTGCGCAAGGTGTTGCGGTTGATGCCCAGCCATTGCGCGGCCACCGACTGGTTGTCGCCGGCGCGGCTCATCACGGTTTGCAGCAGGGGCTTTTCCACGGTCTGCATGACCATGCCGTGGATGCCGTGGGGCTCGGTCCCGTTGAGGTCGCGGAAATACGCCTCCAGGCTGTCGATCACGCATTGTTCCAGTGCCGAACGCGAGCTCATCGCAGGACTCTCCCGGTCGCGTTCATGCGGCGGCTCCCGCGGGCTCGATGTCGGCGAGTCGCTCGAAGTACTCGGCCACCGCGTCGAGCTGAGCCTGCGCTTCGGCCAGGGTGTTGAAGCGCGCGCGGAACTGTGCGCCGCCCGGCAATGTGGCCACCGCCCAGCCCACGTGCTTGCGCGCGCTGCCGATGCCGGCGCCGCCGTAGTGCGCATGGTGCGCGCGCAGGTGTTCCAGCAGCCATTGGCCCTGCTCGGAGACCCCGGGTGGAGCGGGCTCCACTCCGTCGCGCAGCGCGCGCGCGATATGCCCGGGCAGCCAGGGGCGCCCGAGCGCGGCGCGCCCGATCATCACCGCGTCGGCGCCGGTGGCCGACAGCACGGCGCGCGCCTTGGCCACCGAATCGATATCGCCGTTGGCGACCACCGGGATGCGCAACCTGGCCTTGATGGCCGCGATGGTCTCGTATTCGGCCTCGCCTCCGTAGCCCTGTTCGCGGCTGCGTCCGTGCACGGCCACCAGCGCCACGCCGGCTTCCTGGGCCGCGTGGGCCAGGCGCGGGGCGTTGCGCTGTTCGCTGCACCAGCCGGTGCGCATCTTCAGGGTTACCGGCACGCCCAGCGGCTGCATCGCGCGCACCACGGCGTCCACGATGCTCACCGCCAGGTCCTCGTCCTGCATCAGCGCGGAGCCGGCCCAGCGATTGCAGACCTTCTTGGCCGGGCAGCCCATGTTGATGTCGATGATGCGCGCGCCGGCCTCGACGTTGGCATGCGCGGCCGCGGCCATCTCGACCGGATCCACGCCGACGAGCTGCGCCGCCACTGGGCCGGGTTCGCCGTCGTGGTTCATGCGCAGCGCCGTCTTGCGCGAGGCGCGCAGCTCGGCGCGCGAGGCCACCATCTCGCTCACGCAGTGTCCGGCGCCCAGGCGTCGCGCGAGGCGCCGCCAGGGCAGGTCGGTGACCCCCGCCATCGGGGCCGTGAACACGCGGTTGGCCAGTTCGTGCGGGCCGAGGCGCAGCGGCGTTCCGAAAGCGGGGAGGGCGGAGGCGGGCATGGGTAGCTGGTTGGCTCCCCCGGCTCGGGCGCCGCGACCGTGGGGACGGCCGGGGCTCGCGCCCGGACGGGCATGGCGCGTCCGGCGGGCGTGCGAGGGGGAAGGCGCGAATTCTAGTGCGATGCGCGGGCCGCCTGCGCGCTTTCGCGTGCCGCCAGCAGCGCGCGCGCCGCGCGGCTGCCGTTGGCTCGCCCGACGGCGCGGCTGATGTAGTCGCCGCAATCGACCACCGCCTGCAGGTCGGCGCCGGTGGCGATGCCCATGCCGTGCAGCATGTACAGCAGGTCCTCGGTGGCCAGGTTGCCGGTGGCGCCGCGCGCGTAGGGGCAGCCGCCCAGGCCCGCCACCGAGGCGTGGAAACTGCGCACCCCCAGTTGCAGCGCGGCCAGCACGTTGGCCAGCGCTTGCCCGTAGGTGTCGTGGAAATGTCCGGCCAGGCGCTCCATGGGCAGCACCCGCGCCGCGGCCTCGAAGGCCGCCCGCACGGCGCCCGGCGTGCCCACGCCGATGGTGTCGGCCACGTCCACGCTGTCGCAACCCAGCTCGGCCATGCGCCGCACCACGTCGGCCACCGCGGCCGGCACGATCGCGCCTTCGTAGGGGCAGCCCAGCGCGCAGGAGATGCTGCCGCGCAGGCGCACTCCGGCGTCGCGCGCCATGCGGGCCACGGGCTCGAAACGCTCGATGGATTCGGAGATGGAGCAGTTGATGTTGCGCCGCGCGAAGGATTCGCTGGCGGCCGAGAACACCACCACTTCCTGCACCCCGGCGGCCAGCGCCGCCTCCATGCCGCGCACATTGGGCACCAGCGCGGAATACACCACGCCGGGCGTACGCCGGATGCCGGCCATGACCTCGGCGCCGTCGGCCATCTGCGGCACCCAGCGCGGGGAGACGAAGGCGGCGGCCTCGATGGCGCGTAGCCCGGCCGCCGCGAGGCGGTCGACCAGATCGATCTTCACCGCCGCGGGCACGGGGGAGGATTCGTTCTGCAATCCGTCGCGAGGGCCGACCTCGACGACTTCGACACTTGCGGGCAGCGGCGTGGCCATGGCGATGTTCTCCGGCAGATGGGGCCCGGGAAAGGGGCCGGTGTTCAGTAGCCCAGGCGCGCATCGACGATGCCGCCGGGGTCGTCTCCGCGCTCCAGCGCGGCGATCTTGCGCATGATCTGCGCGGCCGCCGGCCCGACCAGGGTGTGGGCGGCCACGTGCGGGGTGATGCGCACCCGCGGATGCGACCACAGCGGGTGGTCGATCGGCAGGGGTTCGGTCTCGAACACGTCCAGCGTGGCGCTGGCCAGGTGCTGTTCGTCCAGCAGGTCGAGCAGGTCCTGCTCGCGCAGCAGGGCTCCGCGGCCGGCGTTGACCACATGGGCACCGCGGGGCAACTGGCTCAGCGCGCCGTAATCGAGTAGCCCATGGGTGTCGGCGGTCAGCGGCAGCAGCACCACCAGCACCCGGCAGTGGCCGAGGAATTCGTACAGGCGGTCGATGCCGTAGATGGGGCCGTCGAAGTCGGTGCCGGCTCGCGGCGTGCCGCTGCGCGTACAGGCCAGCACGGGAAATTCCAGGCCCTGCACGCGTCGCGCCGCGGCCAGGCCCATGTGCCCGAGCCCGAGGAAGCCGACCGAGAACCCGGTGCGCGGGGCCAGCACCAGGGGTTCCCAGGTGGCGTGCGCCTGCAGCGCGGCATAGTCGAGCATGCGCCGATGCGCATGCAGCACGGCCTCGGCGACGTAGTCGGCCATCTGCCGGCCCATGCCGGCGTCCTGCAGCCGGATCAGCGGCACCTGCGGGGCATGCGCGCGCATCAGCGGCAGCACGGCGTCGACGCCGGCCCCGAGGTTGAACACCGCGCGCAGTTGCTGCTGTCCCGCCAGCCATTCGCCCGGCGGCCTCCAGACCAGCGCGAAGTCGGCCTGCTCGTCCGGTTGCTCGGCGGCGTCGATCACCTCGATGGCCAGGCGCAGTTCCCCGGCATGCTGCGCGAGCGCGTCGCGCCAGCGGCGAAACGGCTCGTCGGGGTCCCAGACCGCCAGTTTCACGGGGCGCTCAGGCCTGCGCCTGGGCGGCGCTGGCGTGCAGGCCCAGGCGCTCGAACAGCTGGCGATCGGCGTCCACCTCGGCGTTGCCGGTGACCAGCAGGGTGTCGCCGTAGAAAATGGAGTTCGCCCCGGCCAGGAAGCACAGCGCCTGGATGCCGTCGCCGAGTTCCTTGCGCCCCGCCGACAGTCGCACCCAGGCGCGCGGCATGCAGATGCGGGCCGCGGCCACGCTGCGCACGAACTCGAAGGGGTCGAGCTCGGGGGCGTGCTCCAGCGGCGTGCCCGCCACGCGCACCAGGGAGTTGATGGGCACCGATTCGGGGTAGGGCTCCATCGCGGCCAGCTGGGCCAGCAGCCCGGCGCGGTCGGCGCGGCTCTCTCCCATGCCCACGATGCCACCGCAGCACACGCGCATGCCGGCATCGCGCACGGCGTGCAGGGTGTCCAGACGGTCCTGGTAGGTGCGGGTGCTGATGATGCTGCCGTAGAACTGCGGGGAGGTGTCGAGGTTGTGGTTGTAGTAGTCCAGGCCGGCATCGGCCAGGCGCCGCGCCTGGGTCGGCTGCAGCATGCCCAGGGTCATGCAGGTCTGCAGGCCGAGCTGCTTGACCCCTTCGATGATGGGCACGAGCTTGTCGAGGTCGCGCTCCTTGGGTTCGCGCCAGGCCGCGCCCATGCAGAATCGGCTGGCGCCGGCGTCGCGCGCGGCGCGCGCGTGCTCCAGCACGCGCTCGGCATCCATCAGCTTGTCGGCCTCCACGCCGGCCTGGTAGTGCGCGGACTGCGGGCAGTAGCCGCAGTCTTCCGGGCAGCCGCCGGTCTTGATCGACAGCAGCGACGACAGCTGCACCTCGGTGGGATCGAAGTGCTGGCGGTGCACCTGCTGCGCTTGCCACAGCAGTTCGGGCAGCGGCAGCGCCAGCAGCTGCTCGATGCGCTGGGCGCTCCAGGCCGGGGTCGCGGCGGCGGGTTGCGGGGGCTGCGCCTCCTGCGCGCGGCGCGGCGACGGGGGCTGGATGGTGGAGACTTGCATCAAGGGTCCTTGGGGGTGTTCAGGCCGTGCGTTGTTCCTGCAGGCCGAGTTCGTCCTTCATCGCGTCGCGGATCTTGAACTTCTGCACCTTGCCGGTGATGGTCAGCGGGAAACTCGGCACGAAACGGATGTAGCGCGGGATCTTGTAGTGCGCGATCTGTCCCTGGCAAAAGCCCCGGATGTCGTCCTCCGTGGGCGAGGTGCCGGCCTTGGGAATGATCCAGGCGCACAGTTCCTCCCCGTATTTTGCGTCGGGAACGCCCACCACCTGCACGTCCTGCACCATCGGGTGGCGGTAGAGGAACTCCTCGATCTCGCGCGGGTAGACATTCTCGCCGCCCCGGATCACCATGTCCTTGATGCGGCCGACGATGTTCACGTAGCCCTCGGCGTCCATGGTCGCCAGGTCGCCCGTGTGCATCCATCCTTCCTCGTCGATGGCCTCGTGGGTGCGCTGCTCGTCGCCCCAGTAGCCGTGCATCACCGAGTAGCCGCGGGTGCACAGTTCGCCGGCCACGCCGGGCTCCACCGTGTGTCCGTCGGCGGGGTCGACGATCTTCACCTCCAGGTGCGGCTGGACCAGGCCCACGGTGCTCACGCGGCGGTCCAGCGGGGTGTCGGTGGAGCTCTGGCAGCTCACCGGCGAGGTCTCGGTCATGCCGTACGCGATGGTGATCTGCGACAGGTGCATGTCGCTGACCACGCGTTTCATCACCTCCACCGGGCAGGGGCTGCCGGCCATGATGCCGGTGCGCAGGGTGCTCATGTCGAACTCGCGAAAACGCGGGTGGTCGAGCATGGCGATGAACATGGTGGGCACCCCGTGCAGTCCCGTGCAGCGCTCGGCCTGCACCGCCTGCAGCGTGAGCAGCGGATCGAAGGCCGAGTTGGGGTAGACGATGGTGGCGCCATGGGTGATACAGGCCAGGTTGCCCAGCACCATGCCGAAGCAGTGGTACAGGGGCACGGGGATGCACAGCCGGTCCTCCTGGGTGAGTTTCATCGCCTCGCCGATGAAATACCCGTTGTTCAGGATGTTGCTGTGGGTCAGGGTGGCGCCCTTGGGGAAGCCCGTGGTGCCGCTGGTGAACTGGATGTTGATGGGGTCGTCCGGCCCCAGCGTGGCGGCCGTGCGCGCCACTTCGGGGTCGCCGGCGCTGCCGCGCTGCATCCATTCGCCGAAGCGCAGCAT
Source organism: Pseudomonadota bacterium (assembly GCA_021830925.1). Taxonomy (GTDB): domain Bacteria; phylum Pseudomonadota; class Gammaproteobacteria; order Burkholderiales; family Burkholderiaceae_C; genus Thiomonas_A. The sequence goes on from JAKBNS010000118.1 coordinate 7,653, forward strand.
GCCGGGCTCGCTCGTCTGGCCCAGCTGCACCAGCAGGCGCAGTTGCGGCAGGCGGGCCGCGCGCAGCTCACCGGGCGCGCAGCTCGCCAGCTCCGGGGCCAGCTCACGCATCATCGCCAGGTAGTCGCTGGTGCGGAACTCGGGCATCAGCACCAGCGCCTTGCAGCCCACCTTGTTGAGCGCGTACTCGACCTCGGCCACGCGGTAGGCAGGGTTGATGTTGACCAGCACGATGCCCACCTTGGCGGTGGCCAGCTGCATCAGCACCCATTCGACGCAGTTGTGGGCCCAGATGCCGACGCGGTCGCCGCGTGTCAGTCCGCTGCGCAGCATGGCGCTGGCCAGCACGTCGACCTCGCGCGCCAGTTCGCTCCAGCTCAGGCGGCGCTGCTGGTGGCACGCCACCAGCGCCTCGCGCGCGCCCTGGCGCGCGGCCATGGCGTCGAAGAAATCCCCCAGAGTCTGCGTGATCAGCGGCTGTTCGCGGCTGCCGCAGGCGTAGCTGGTGGTCAGGGCCATCGTCGTCTCCTCGTGCGCTCTCGGGCGCTTGGGGCCATCGGGGTGGGGGTTCAGAACCTGGCCTGCAGCCAGCGCTCCAGTTGGGGCAGGCGGTCGACACCCCAGAAGGGTTCGTCGTCGACCACGAAATACGGCGCGCCGCACACCCCGACGTGCAGCGCGCGTTCCACGTTGGTCCGCAGCATGTCCTTCACCGCGGGTTCGGCGCACCAGGCGTCGATCTGCGCCGCATCCAGGCGCAGCGGCGCGCCCACCGCGTGCAGGATCGGCATGGCCGAGATGTCCTGGCCCTGCACGAAATAGGCCTCGTACACCTTGTGGATCCACTCCACCGCCAGCGGCGAGCGCGCCCGCTGCAGGGCCAGCAGCACGCGCGCGGCCTGCTGCGTGGCCACCGGGAAGGGTTGCGGCTGGTGGTAGGGCACGCCGAAGTAGCGCGCCGAGCGCTCCAGGTCGCGCAGCGAGTACTCCGCCTTCAGCGGCTGCTGCACCAGCGGGCGCGACCCGGTGGCCGCGAACACCGGACCGAGCAGGATGGGCACCCACTCGATGCCGCGGTCATGGCGCGCCGCGAGCGCCTCGATCTGGGTGCTGGCCAGGTACGAGTAGGGCGACGAAAAGTCGAAGAACAGCGTGATCGGCGACACGGGCATGACGGGACTCCGGACAGGGCGCTCGGCAGGCGCGGCTCAGGCCATCTCGACGGTCATCGCGGTGGCCTCGCCGCCGCCGATGCACAGCGCGGCCACGCCGCGCGACAGCCCGCGCTTGCGCAGCGCGCCCAGCAGCGTGACCACGATGCGCGCGCCGCTGGCGCCGATGGGGTGGCCCAGCGCCACCGCCCCGCCGTTCACGTTGACCACGTCGTGCGACAGGCCGAATTCGTGCATGGCCGCCATGGTCACGGTGGCGAAGGCCTCGTTGACCTCCCACAGCTGCACGTCGTCCTTGCTCCAGCCGGCGCGCTTGAGCGCCTTGTCGATGGCCCCGGCCGGCGCCGTGGTGAACCATTCCGGAGCCTGCGCGTGCACGGCGTGGGAGCGGATGCGCGCCAGCACCGTGCAGCCCAGGCGCTGCGCGGTGGATTCGCGCATCAGCACCAGCGCGGCGGCGCCGTCGGAGATGCTCGACGAGGTGGCCGCGGTGATGGTGCCGTCCTTGCGGAAGGCCGGCTTGAGGGTGGGGATCTTGTCCGGACGCGCCTTGAAGGGCTGCTCGTCGCGGGCGATGGTCTGCTCGCCGCCGCGTCCCTGGATCACCACCGGGGCGATCTCCCATTCGAAGCTGCCGTCCTCGTTGGCGCGCTTGCTGCGCGCGGTGGACTCGATGGCGAAGGCGTCCATCGCCTCGCGGGTGAAGCCGTAGCGGGCCACGCAGCTCTCGGCGAACACGCCCATGGCCTTGCCGCGCTCGTAGGCGTCCTCCAGGCCGTCCATCGCCATGTGGTCGTAGAACTGGGTCATGCCGTACTTGACGCCCTTGCGCACGAAGGCCAGGTGCGGCGCGTTGGTCATGCTCTCCATGCCGCCGGCGACCAGCACCTCGGCGCTGCCGGCGGCCAGCATGTCGTGGCCGAACATCATCGCGCGCATGCCCGAGCCGCACATCTTGGACAGGGTCACGGCGCCGGCCGACTGCGGCAGCCCGGCCTTGAGCGCGGCCTGGCGCGCCGGCGCCTGGCCCTGCCCGGCCATCAGGCAGTTGCCCATCAGCACCTCGTCGACCGCCTCCGGGGCCAGCCCGGCGCGTTGTACCGCGGCGGCGATCGCGGTGGCGCCCAGTTCCCAGGCGGCGACCGAGGCGAAATCGCCGAGCAGCCCGCCGATGGGGGTGCGCGCGGCGGACACGATGACTACGGGATCGGAATTCATGACATCTCCATCAGGTTGGTCCGTGCGCCGGTCTCGTCCGGCGCGGAATCCGCCCGCGCGAAGCGCCGCGCGGTGTCGTAGGGAAATACGTCGATCACATGACCTTCGCGGATGCGCCGCTGCTGCACCTGCCAGAAGCCGGGGTCGAGCAGGTCGGCGTGGTGACGCAGGAACACCTCGCGCACCCGCGCGTCGCCCAGCAGGAAGGTGCCGAAGGTCTCCGGGAACACGTCGTGCGGGCCCACCGAGTACCACGGCTCGGCGGCCATCTCGTCCTCTTCGTGGCGTGGCGGCGGAACGCGCCGGAAGTTGCAGTCGGTGATGTACTCGATTTCATCGTAGTCGTAGAACACGACCTTGCCGTGGCGTGTCACGCCGAAGTTCTTCCACAGCATGTCGCCGGGGAAGATGTTGGCGGCCACCAGGTCCTTGATGGCGTTGCCGTAGTCGATCACGGCGGCCTCGAGCTGCTCGGGCGTGGCCTCGCGCAGGTAGATGTTCAACGGGATCATGCGCCGCTCGATGTAGCAGTGGCGGATCACCAGCAGTTCGCCGTCCTCCTCCAGCTGGGAGCCGCAGCTGCGCTTGAGTTCCTCGATCAGCGCGGGGTCGAAGCGTTCGCGAGGGAAGGCCACGTTCGAGTATTCGAGGGTGTCGGCCATGCGCCCGACGCGGTCGTGGCGCTTGACCAGCAGATACTTGCCCTGGATCTGCTCGCGGGTCGTGTCCTTGGGTGGCGGGTAGAAGTCGCGGATGACCTTGAACACGAAGGGGAAGGAGGGCAGCGTGAACACCAGCATCACCATGCCGCGGATGCCCGGCGCCGTGGTGAAGTTGTCGCTGGAATGGCGCAGGTGGTACAGGAAGTCCCGGTAGAACAGGGTCTTGCCCTGCTTGGCCAGCCCCAGCGCGCTGTACAGCTCGGAGCGCGGCTTGCGCGGCATGAGCGCGCGCAGGAATTGCACATAGGCCGACGGCACAGCCATGTCCACCATGAAATAGGCGCGCGCGAAGGAGAACAGCAACAGCAGGTCGTCCTCGTCGAGCAGCACGGTGTCGATCACCAGGCGCCCGTCGGGGTCGTGCAGGATGGGCAAGGCCAGCGGCGCCTCCCAGTAGCCGTTGATCACCCGGCCCACCAGGTACGCGCCCTTGTTGCGGTAGAACAGCGAGGACAGCACCTGGATCTGGAAATTGCTGCGCAGACGCGCGCCGTCCAGGCGTCGCTCGAGTTCCTGCACCACGCGTCCGACGTCGCCCTCGAGGTCGGCGAAGGGGCGCTGCAACTGGTGGTTGTGCACGATGCGCACCAGGGTCTCGGGCAGGTTCTCGCGCGTGGGGTAGTAGGCGCGGAAGGTCGGTTGCGCGGCCGGCTCGTCGTTCTCGATGTACTCGGTGGACAGGGCCGGGCGCACGAACAGGATGTCGTTGTGGAAATGCCGCCGGTGCAGCACCTTGGTGGTGACGGAGTTGAAGAAGGTTTCCGCCAGTTCCGGCTGCAAGTGATCGGTCAGCAGCCCGATGTAGTGCAGCTTGGCCTGGTGCCACACCTCGGTGTCCAGGCGGGCGAGGTCGAACTGGGCCTGCAACTGTTCGATGGCCTCGTCCACCCGCGTGTCGTAGAAGGCGATGCGTTCGCTTTGCGCGCGTTGCTGGCCGGCCCAGTCGGCGGCCTCGAAACGCGTCTTCGCCCCGCGGCTGACCTGGCGGAACAGCCGGTAGTGCTTGTTGAAGCCGTCGAGCATGGCGCGCGCGATGGCGAAAGCCACCTGCGAGTCCAGTCGGGTCGGGAATTGGTTCATGCGCAAGCCATGGGTCGAACACACAATGTAACGTCGCGCAAGCGGACGGGACAAGTCGGGCCGTCCCCGTCATTGTGCCAAGTCATGCTAGGCTTTTTCGCCTGCCCTTCACGGCAGCGCGGGCCCGTGCGCCCAGCCGACAACGACAGGAAACGACAGGAGAATCAGTCATGCCCGGACTTCGCCCCGACGTGGATCCCGACGGCCTGCTCGAGTATTCGGTGGTCTACACCGACCGCGCGCTCAACCACATGTCCCTGCGGTTCCGCGAGGCGTTGCGCGATATTTCCTCGATGCTGCGCGAGGCCTACGGTGCCGAGGCCGCGGTGGTGGTGCCGGGCAGCGGGAGTTTCGCGATGGAGGCGGTGGCGCGACAGTTCGTCTCCCCGGCCGACGGCACCGCCGTGCTGGTGGTGCGCAACGGCTGGTTCAGCTACCGCTGGTCGCAGATCCTGGAGGCCGCGAGGCCGCGCGCCAGCGTGGCTGTGCTGAAGGCGCGTGCGGCCTCGGCCGCGCCGCAGTCCCCCTTCGCGCCGGTGCCGGCGCAGGAAGTGGTGCAGGCCATCCGCAGCCAGCGTCCCTCGGTGGTGTTCGCACCTCATGTCGAGACCTCGGCCGGACTGATGCTGCCCGACGATTACGTGCGCCAGCTGGCCGATGCCGCGCACGAGGTGGGCGCCTTGTTCGTGCTGGACTGCATCGCCTCGGGGGCCATGTGGGTGGACATGCGCGCCAGCGGGGTCGACGTGCTGGTGAGCGCGCCCCAGAAGGGCTGGAGCGGCACGCCCTGCGCCGGCTTCGCGATGTTGTCGGCGCGGGCGCTGGAACGACTGGAATCGACCCGCAGCGACAGCTTCGCCTGCGACCTCGCCGCCTGGTTGAAGATCATGCGGGCTTATGAAGGCGGCGGCCATGCCTACCACGCCACCATGCCCACCGATTCCCTGGTGCGCGTGCGCGACGTGATGCGCGAAGGTTTCGACATCGGCCTGCCGCGTCTGATGCAGGCGCAGGCCGAGCTCGGCGTGCGCGTGCGCGACAGCCTGCGCAGGCGCGGCGTGTCCAGCGTGGCCGCGGCGGGCTTCGAGGCCCCCGGGGTGGTGGTGTCCTACACCCGCGACCCGGCCATCCAGAATGCGCAGGCCTTCGCCGCCGCCGGGGTGCAGATCGCCGCCGGCGTGCCGCTGGCCTGCGACGAACCGAAGGACTTCATGAGTTTCCGTCTGGGCCTGTTCGGCCTGGACAAGCTGCTGGACGTGCCGGGCGCGGTGCGTCGCCTGGAGCTTGCCTTCGACGCCGTGGGCCTGCGCCTGGCGGCCTGAGTCCGCCTGCGCACGCGCGGCGCGGTCCGGGTCCGCGGCGGGCGGGTGGGTGCGGCGCGCACGGCGAGTTCGCAGCCGTTACCGGCTGTCGCCAGTGCGCCGCGGCGACAAGGCACAATGCTGGCGCACATGCGACAGCCACCTTCCCAGCCAGCGTCCTCCGCCGCCCCGTCCGCCCGGCCCCGCCGGCGCGCCGGGCCCCCGTCGCCGCGGGCGTTGCTGATCCTCGCGCTGGTCGGGCTGGCCCTGCTGGGCTGGCTGGTGTACATGCCCGGACTGCACGGCGGCTTCGTGTTCGACGACTTCAGCAATATCGTCGACCAACCCGCGCTGAACCCGCAGGCCTTGAGCGGCCACTTCTGGCAGGCCGTCTGGGCGGGGCGCGCCGGCCCCTTCAGCCGCGCGCTGTCCATGCTCAGTTTCGCGTGGCAGGTGCGCGTGTGGGGCATGCACCCGCTGCCCATGAAAGTGTTCAACGTATTGCTGCACCTGCTCAACGCCGGCCTGGTCGCCTGGCTGAGCCTGCGGGTGCTGGAGTGGATCCACGCGCGCGAGCGGGAGCAGCGCGCCGCCGGGGCGCCGGACTGGGTGCTCGGGCCGCGAGCGTTGGCCGTGCTGGTGGCCGGGGCCTGGCTGCTGGCACCGATCCAGCTCACCGCCGTGCTGTACGTGGTGCAGCGCGAGGAATCCCTGGCCGCCTGTTTCGTGCTGCTCGGCCTGCTGGGCTATTGGCACGGCCGCATGTTGTTGCGCGACGCAGTGCAGGCCGGTAAGTCGCAGCGGCGCGCCTGGGGCTGGATCTGGGGCAGCCTGCTGGGCGGCACCGTGGTGGCAGCGCTGGCCAAGGAAACGGGCGTCATGCTGCCGGCCTACGCCGCGGTGCTGGAATGGGTGGTGCTGCGCGGCGACTGCGGCAGCCCCGCCGCTGCTCGGGGCGCTCGCGATGCGCGCTGCTCCCTGCTCGGCGTGTACGCGCTGCTGCTGGTGCTGCCCGGTTTGCTGGGCCTGGCCTGGCTGCTGCCGGGCGCGCTGTCCGGCGCGGCCTACGCGCAACGGGACTTCAGCCTCGGCCAGCGCCTGCTGACCGAGGGACGGGTGCTGGTGGACTATCTGCACTGGATCCTGCTGCCCGACCCGGGCACCTTGAGCCTGTACCACGACGATGTCGTCGTCTCCGGCTCCTGGCTGCGTCCCTGGACCACCGCGCCGAGCTGGTTGCTGCTGGCCGGCCTGCTGGGCGCCGGACTGTGGCTGCGCCGCCGACGCCCGGTGGTCTCGCTGGGCATCCTGTGGTTTTTCGTCGGGCATTCGCTGGTGTCGACCTTCGTGCCCCTGGACCTGGTCTACGAGCACCGCAACTACCTGCCTTGCTGGGGCGTGTTCCTGGCGGCCTTCGGGCTGCTCGGTACCTGGCGCCCGCGCGAGCCCGGCAGCTGGCGCCTGGTCGCCGGCCTGTTCTGCGCCGGGCTGCTGGCGCTGTACGCGGGTTTCACCGCGATTCGCGCCCAGATCTGGGGCAACCCCGTGCGCCTGGCGTATTTCGAGGCCACCGCGCATCCCCGCTCGCCGCGCGCCGTGTACGACCTGGGGCGCGTGCTATACCTGATCGCCCCCGGCGTGGACAGCCCGCAGTTCCGCCTGGCGCGCCGGTTCATGCTGCAGGCTTCCGAGATCCCCGGAGCCGACCTGCAGGCCCTGCAGGCCCTGGTGTTCATGCAGGCCAAGCAGGGCTTGCCGGTGCCCCAGGCCTGGTGGGACGAACTGCGTCGAAGCATCGGGCGCCAACGCCTGGGCGTGGAGAACGTGAGCGCGCTGTACAGCCTGGTGCAGTGCGCGGTGGACCAGGTCTGCCATTACCAGCCGGCTGATCTCGACCAGCTCGGCGCTCTGCTGGACGCCGGCGTGCGCGCCCACGAGCACAGCGCCGAGATGATCACGCTGCGCGCCAATTTCGAGGCCAACGTGGTCCATCGCTTCCCGCAGGCCTACGCGGACATGCTGCGCGCGGTCGCGCTGGACCCCGGGAACTTCTCCTACTGGAAGAACCTGGTGCAGTTGCAGATCGCCGGTGGACAATTCTCCGAGGCCAGGGTCGGCCTGGAGCGCCTCCGTGAGCTCGACCCCTTCGGGTTGCATCGGTCGCAGCGCCTGGCGCTGGACCGGCAGTGGCTCGCTGTCCACGCCGCGGCGGCGGCGCCAAAGCCTGGAGGCGCGCGATGAGTCGCCAGGTGCGACGCCTTGTTGTCAGCCTGCCGGTGCTGGCCCTGCTCGCCCTGCTGCTGCTGGCGTGGGCGGTCTACTGGCCCGGGCGCCACGGATCCTTCCTGTTCGACGACTATTCCAACCTGGGCACCCTGGGGGACTACGGTCCGATCCATAGTTTCTGGAAGGCGGTGGCCTTCATCACCTCCGGCTTCGCCGGGCCCACCGGCAGGCCGGTCGCGCTGGCCAGCTTCCTGCTCGACGCGCGCGACTGGCCCGCGGCGCCCCTGCCCTTCAAGCTCACCAACGTCGCCGTGCACCTGCTGTGCGGGGCGGTGCTGGCCGGGCTGCTCCGAGCCCTCAGCCGCGTATCGGGCGCGGCGCCGAGGCGCGCCGCCTGGGTGGGCGTGCTGGGCGCCGGCCTGTGGCTGCTCGACCCCTTCTGGGTCAGCACCACCTTGTACGTGGTGCAGCGCATGGCCATGCTGGCCGCGCTGTTCGGCCTCGCCGCGCTGTGGGGCTACGTGCGCGGACGCGAGCTGCTGGCCCAGGGGCGAGTGCGCACCGGATACCTGGGCATCAGTGTCTCGCTCGGCCTGGGGACGCTGCTGGCCACGTTGAGCAAGGAGAACGGCGCGCTCGTGCCTCTGCTGGCCTGGGTGCTCGAGGCCTGGGTCCTGCGCCGACGCCTGGGGGCGCCCGAGGGGAGCGGATTCGCGGTCTGGAAGGCGCTGTTCCTGGGCTTGCCGACGGCGGTGGTGGTCGGCTACCTGCTGCGCTCGGCCCCCGGCCTGTGGAGCGGATACACCGGCGGGCGCGATTTCAGCTCCTGGCAACGCCTGCTCAGCGAGACCCGCATCCTGTGGAGCTACCTCGGCGACATCTGGCTCGCCCGCGCGCATGACGGCGGTCTGTTCCACGACGACGTGATCGTGTCCACGGGGTGGCTGCATCCCTGGACCACGCTGCCGGCCGCTGCCGGCTTGCTGGTGCTGGGCCTGCTGGCCTGGCGCGCGCGCCGGGCGCGCCATCCGGCCTGGGTCGCGGCCGGCGCCGCGGTGATGTTCTTTTTTGCCGGACATCTGCTGGAGTCGACCTGGCTGCAACTGGAACTGGTGTTCGAACACCGCAACTACCTGCCCGCGGCGCTGATGTTCTGGCCCCTGGCTTGGCTGGCCGTTCCCGAATCGAAGGCCGGGCCGCGCACGCCGTTGTGCCGACCGTCGCGCCGCTGGGCCGGTGCCGCGGCGCTGGCCCTGCTGGCGCTGTTCGCGGTGCAGACGGCACGTCGCGCCGCCGAATGGGGAGCGCCGTTCCGGCAGGCGCTCGCATGGGCGGGCGAGCACCCGGATTCCCCGCGGGCGCAGGCCTATCTGGCCAATTTCTGGCGCGCCGCGGGCAACGACGCACAGGCCGGCTCGCTGCTCGAGCGGGCGCTGCGACGGCACCCCAACGACCTGGTGTTGCTGATCAATCGCGCCGGCGTGGCGTGCGACGAGAACGTGGCCCCGGCGGGGCTGCGTCAGGCCCTGCTGCGAGCGGCTGCCCACGCCCAGCTGGGCAACAACGTCGTGCAGTACCAGGTCGGGCGCCTGATCTCCGGGCTGACCGGGTGCACGGTCTTCGGGACGGACTTCCGTGCCGATCTGGTGGCCGCGGCGCTGCGCAGCCCGCAGGGCTCCCTGCCGCAGGTGCGGCGCGAGCTGCTGCGCACCCAGGCTGGGATCCTGCTGGCGCGCGGCGACGCGCAGGCTGCCTACGCGCTCGACCTGGAGGCGCTGCGCATTCCCGGCCTGCCGCCGGGTGCCCGGCTGGTGGCCGCGGCCGAGCTGGGTTCGGCCGGCCACCCGGCGATGGCGCTTCGATTGCTCGACGCCGTGCCCTCGCCACTGGAGCACATCGGAGGCTGGAACATGGGCACGCTGCACGCGCTGTGGCTGCGCCACGTCGGCTTCTACCAGGAAAGCGAGTCGCATATGCGCCACGTGCTGCGGCGCCAGATCGCCGCACGGGCGGCCTCCGCGGTGTCCCGGACGGCTGGGCATCGTACGCTTGCACCCGGTGCGCCGCCGTCGTGAGCGGACGCCGCGGGGGAGATGCCACGATGACCGAGCAAGCCGAGAAGCACCCAGCCGTCCAGGCCGGACAGGAAGGCGCACGCGGGGTTTCCGTGATCCTGCCGGCTCGCAACGAACAGGGTGCGGTCGGCGACACCGTGCGTCGCGTGCTGGACCTGTTGCCGGGGGCGCAGGTGATCGTCGTGGACGACGGTTCCGTCGACGACACCGCGCGCTTCGCCGAGCAGGCCGGCGCGCAGGTGTTGCGCCGCCCCTACGGCATGGGCAACGGCGCGGCGGTGAAGGCCGGCGCTCGCGTCGCGAGCGGCGAGGTGCTGGTGTTCATGGATGCCGACGGCCAGCATGACCCGGCCGACATCCCGCGCCTGCTGCAGCGCCTCGACGAGGGCTACGACATGGTGGTCGGCGCACGCGACGGCGGCTCGCAGGCCAGTGTCGGACGCGGCCTGGCCAATCGCCTGTACAACCGGCTGGCGAGCTGGATGACCGGGCATGCCGTGCTCGACCTGACCAGCGGCTTCCGCGCGGCTCGCGCCGCACGCTTCCGCGAGTTCCTGCATCTGCTGCCCAACGGATTCTCCTACCCCACGACCAGCACCATGGCGTTCTTCCGCAGCGCCTACGCGGTGTCCTACGTGCCCATCCATGCGGCACGGCGCATCGGCACCAGCCACATCCGACCGCTGCGTGACGGGGTGCGCTTCCTGCTGATCATTTTCAAGATCGCCACGCTGTACTCGCCGCTCAAGTTGTTCGCGCCGGTGGCCGTGGGCTTCGCGTTGCTAGGCCTGGGAAACTACGCCTATACCTTCTCCACCCTGCACAGGTTCACCAACATGAGCGCGTTGCTGTTGTCGGCGGCGGTGATCGTGTTCCTGATCGGGCTGATCTCGGAGCAGATCACCAACCTCACGTACCGGCGCGGCGACTGACGCACGCCGCATTGTCGGATCGGCCCATGCGCACCCTGCACATCACCCGGAATTTCCCGCCGATGGTCGGCGGAATGGAACGGTTGAACCGACATATCGCGGAACAACTGGGACTCCGGGGCCCGACGCATCTGCTCGCGGGTGCCGGTGCGCGCGCAGCGGCACCCGAGGGAGTCGAGGTGACCGAGATCCCGATGGGCTCGCTGTCTCGATTCCTGTTGCAATCGACGATCCACGCAAGGCGAATCGCCGGAAGCTGGCGCCCGGACGTGGTGCTCGCCGGCAGCGGCCTGCTTGCTCCACAGGCGTTGTGGGCCGCGCAGGCGTGCGGAGCGCTTTCCGCGGTCTACGTTCACGGGCTCGACATCGCCGTGCCGCACCCCGTCTATCGGGCGCTTTGGTGGCCCGCGCTGCGGCGTGTGCGCCGGGTCATCGCCAACAGCGCGTCGACCGCGGAGCTGGCGCGGCGCATCGGGATCGCCGACGATCGCATTCGCGTGGTGAATCCGGGGGTTTCGATGCTCGGCTGCACGCCCGACGCAGCGCAGGCCTTCCGTCGCAAGCATGGGCTCGAGGCCCGAAGCCTGCTGCTGTCGGTCGGCAGGTTGACGAGGCGCAAGGGCCTGCTCGAATTCGTCTCCGACGCCCTGCCGCGCATCGTCGCCGGTCGACCCGACGTGACGCTCGTCGTGGTCGGAGGCGAGCCGGCGCAGGCCTTGTTCCACAAAGGTGTTTCCATCGAGACCATCCGACAGGCTGCCACGGCGGCGGGAGTCGAGACGCACGTGCGCTTCCTGGGCCGACTGGAGGATGAGGAACTGATCGCCGCGTACCTTGCCTCCCAGGTCCACGTCTTCCCCGTGCTCGATATCCCTCAGGATCCGGAGGGTTTCGGGATGGTCGCCGTCGAGGCCGCGGCGCAGGGGCTCGCCACGGTGGCGTACGCAAGCGCAGGGGTCGTGGATGCGGTGCGCGACGGCGTGTCGGGACGGCTCGTCAAGCCTGGCGACTCGGAGGCGTTCGCCGCGGCCGTGCTCGAGATGCTCCAGGCTCCGCCGGACGCCGGTGGCATTCGCGGGTTCGCCGCCGATTTCGCCTGGCCCCGCTTCGGCGAGCGCCTGCTCGATGCCCTGGCGGAATCATGAAGATCGGCGTCGACGCGAGCCGTTTGCGTCCGGGGATGACCGGCATAGGACGGTACACCCTTCATCTCCTGGATGCCCTGTGCAAGGAGATGCCGGAGGATGAATTCGTGGTCTTTTCCCGGGCCGACGAGGTGATCCTGGGGGCCGCCTTTCACGGCAGGGTCGTGCGCGATTCGCGGCCGATCTCGCGGCGGATGCCGCTGGCATGGTGGCTGCGCTATAGGCTCGGGCCCCGGGTTTCGGCCGAGAAGGTGGACGTCCTGTGGGCCGCGAATACCTTGCTGCCCGCGCGCCTGGGCGGTGTGCCTTGCGTCAGTACGGTGTACGACCTGAACCACGTGTTGTATCCGCAGACCATGCCGCGCCTGACCCGGCAGGCGCATCGGAGCTGGTTCGCGCGCGACGTGCTGGCGGCGACGCGGGTGGCGGCGATCTCGCAGGGAACCTCGGAGCGCTTGCGCGGGTGGATCGGGCGCGGCGGCGATGCCGTGGTCCGGCCCGGCCTCGGGCTCCAGGACACTGCGCTTCCCGAGGCGTCGCGCCAGGTCGAGATCCTGCGCGGACTGGGCTTGACTTCGCCCTTTCTCATGACCGTGGGAACCGTCGAGCCCCGCAAGAACCTGGGCGCTGCCGTGCAGGCGGTACGGGCGCTGAAGGAACAGGGGCATCTGCGCGATCATCGGTTGCTCGTTGTTGGAGCGCGTGGCTGGGGGCGCCACGCCGGGCCGATCGCGGCTGGCACGGAGCAGTCGTGGCTGCGCCCTGTGGGCTACGTCGGCGATGAAACCCTGGCCGCTCTGTACGCGCGCGCCGAGGCCCTGCTGTTTCCGTCGCTGTATGAAGGATTCGGAATCCCCATCGCCGAGGCCGTGGCGGCCGGCTGCCGGGTCGTCGCCAGCGATACGCCGGAGATGCGGGAGGCGGGCGAGGGGGGATCGGTGGTCTACGCCGAGCCCGACGCCGAGCGCTTCGCGGCTGCGATCCTGGACGCACTGAGTGCGCCACGGCCGCTGCGCCCCGGGACTTGCGCGCGAGGGAATTGGGCGCACAGCGCGAAGGTCATGGCGCAGCTTCTGCGCGATGCCCGGCGAGCGGGGCAGCTGGACACCGGGCACGCACGCCCGGCTGGCGCGAGGGAATGAACATGCGTGTCTGGTTGCCGGCGATCCGCGCCGGAAGTGGCAGCGACGTCTATGTGCGGCGCCTGGCCGCCGGGTTGCGCGAGTTCGGCATCGATGCACGCGAGCAATGGTTCGACGCTCGCTGGGAGTTGTTTCCGCAACGCCTTCGCTTGGCCGAGATGCCCGCGGGCACGGACATCGTGCACGCGGGGTCGTGGCAAGGTTTTGCCTTCGCCAGACCCGGGGTTCCGTTGGTCGTCACGGCTTTTCACAACGTGTATCGCAGCGGGTACCCGCAGTGGAAGTCGCTTGCGCGAAAGCTCTACCACGACGCCTTCGTGGGGCGCTGGGAACGCAAGACCTTCGCGCGGGCCGATGCCCTGGTCACGATGGCGGAGTCCGCGGCGCAAGAGTTCCGCGAGCGCTTCGAGCTGCCGCCGATGCAGTTCATCCCCGGCTGGGTGGATACCCAGCGATTCAGTCCGGGGCCCGCACGGCCGATGGATTCCTGCCGAGACGGACGGACCCGCCTCCTGATCGTCGCCAATCGCTCCCGTCGAAAGGGTTTCGACCTGCTTCCGCGCTTCGCGCGCTCCTTGGGGCCGCGCTTTCACATCACGGTCGTCGCCGGCCTTCGGGCAGGGCAGCGGCCCGGCATGGCGGAGGTCGATTGCTGGGTGAGCGGGCTGTCGGAATCCGAACTCGTGCAGACCTATCGCGATTCGGACATCGTCGTCAGCCTGTCCCGGCACGAAGGCTTCGGCTACACCGCGCTCGAAGCCATGGCGTGTGCCCGTCCCGTGGTCGCCTTCGACGTCACCGGGATCCGCGATCTCGTTGCACGCGGCCGTAGCGGCCTGCTCGCAACGGTGGGCGATGTCGACGCGCTGGCCGCATGCTGCTCCGAGTTGGCCGATCAGCCCCAGCGCGCGATCGCGATGGGCCTGGAAGGCCGCAGGCTGAGCCTCGAGGCCTTCTCCCGGGAGGCTGCGCTGGCCCGCTACGTGGAGCTGTACCGGGACCTGGTGCTCGGGAGTGCCCGGCAGGCTTCGTGAACACGGGGACGGGGGTGTTGTTCACCTATCCCTGTCTTGCGCCAGAGTCTTGGGGGTGTTGCATCCGCGGCAAGGTGATGGCCAAGCATCCGAGAACGGCCATGCTCCACTCGGAGACAGCCGTTGCAAGGGGCATGGCGGCAGGGTGGCTGCGGGACGCCAGCGCAACGGCAGAACCCGCCAGCACCAGGATTCCGACGACTTCGATGGACACCCGACGCCATGGGTGGCGTTCCGCCATGAAAATCCCCCCGGTCGTGATTCGCAAAGCGGCCGCGGGGACCGCCAGGGCCAGCCAGTGTATGGTCTCGTCGAGCCCCTGGAATCGGGCGCCGAATACCCAGGTGAACAAGGGCGCCGCGAGCCACAGGATCGCGCCAAGCGGGATGCCGTATGCGACCGCGACGAGCAGGAGACGTCGGGATGCCGCGCGTCGCCGCTCGTCGCTCGTCTCGCGGACCAGGCGTGGAATCGACGCGATCATCATCGCGCCGATCGGGAGATTGAGCGCGCCGTAGATCCGGGCGCCGACCGCGTAGATCCCACCCGCGCCTGCGCCCAGCAGGCGCAGCGCGATCGTCTTGTCGAGTTCGCCGGGAGCGGTTGCGCTGAGGTTCAGCGCGGCGTAGCCCAGGGCGTGGGTCCATTGCGCTCGCGTGGGAAGCCGCCATTGCGACGGCCGCGGCCAGCGGCCGGGAAGGATGCGCCGTCCGATCAGCAGGCTCGCCAACGTGGCCAGGCCATAGCCCCAGGCGAAGAGCAGCAGCGGATGGGCGGGCCCCGCGAGCGTGAGGCCTCCCGCGACCAGCAGCCGGATCCCGAGCGGGGTGCTGACCAGCAATTGCGAGGTCGCCACGCGGCCGGTGGCCTGAAGTTGCGCGCTCATGAACGACAGCAGCGGCTGCAGCGCGAATTCCGTCGTCCCGATCTCGAGAGGATACGGTGAGCAGACGCGGACCCAGACGCGCGCGAGCTCGTGCGAGGGCCGCGCATTGTGTCTAGGATGGCAGTTGGCACGCCACGAACCGCGAATGCGCCCGGTAGCGGCCAAGTTTCTCTCTGGGAGTCATCCATGCAACAACGACGTCTGGGCCGCGATGGCCCTATGGTTTCCGCCCTTGGCCTCGGCTGCATGGGCATGTCCGAGTTCTACGGGCCGTCCGACGAGGCCGCGTCGCAGGCCACCATCGAGCGCGCGCTCGACCTGGGCGTGAACCTGTTCGACACCGCCGACATGTACGGCGCGGGCCACAACGAGCAGCTCGTGGGACGCGCCATCCGCGCCCGGCGCGACGAGGTCGTGCTGGCCACCAAGTTCGGCAACATGCGCGGGCCCAACCGTGAATTCCTCGGGGTCAACGGCCGCCCGGAGTACGTGCGCGAGGCCTGCGACGCCA
>JAKBNS010000077.1 GCA_021830925.1 Pseudomonadota bacterium
CCGACGCCGACAGCGATCGCCCCTCGCGCCTGGGCGCGCGCATCGCACTGGCGCTGGTCGGGGCGCTGCTGGCGCAGTCCCTGGTGTCGGCGCTGGTCCTGCACATGGTGTTCTTCTCCGACCCGCAGCAGGCCGAGTTGCGCAAGCAGTTGCTGCAGGCCTTTTTCCACCTGTACGGGCTCAAACCCTCGCCGTGGCGCCACCTGCTGCTATCGCCGCTGAGCACCACGCTGCTCAGCGCGCTGGTGGTGGGCGCGGTGACCTTGCCCCTGATGCACCGCCTGACCCGGCGTCTGCAGCGCCTGCAGCGCGGCGTGCAGGCCCTGGGCAACCTCGACCTGGGCGCGCGCGTGGCGGTCGAGGGCGGCGACGAGGTGGCCGCGCTGGCCGTGGCCTTCAACCAGGCGGCCGAGCGCATCGAAGCGCTGGTGCGCAGCCACAAGTCCCTGCTCGCCTACACCTCGCACGAATTGCGCACCCCGCTGGCGCGCCTGCGCATGACCCTGGAGTCCCTCGAGCGCGAGGCTCCCGGCGCTGCGGCGGCCGCGCAACGTGCCGGCGCGCTCGCCGAGGCTCGCCGCGATCTCGCCGAGCTCGATCACCTGATCGGCTCCATCCTGATGTTCAGCCGGCTCGATGCCGGCGCCACCCACGCGCTGCAGCTCGAGGAGGTCGACGTGCTCGCGGTGGCCGCCGAGGAAGCCTCGCGCGAGGACATCGAGGCGCACGGCGACTGGGTGCGCATGCACGCCGACGAGCGCCTGGTTCGGCACGCCATCCGCAACCTGCTCAGCAATGCGCGCAAGCACGCCGGGGTCGACGGCGCGCAGCTGGAAGTGCAGCGCAGTCGGCGCGGCGTGCGCATTTTCGTGCGCGACCAGGGTCCGGGCGTTCCGCTGGCGCAGGCGGAGCGAGTTTTCGAGCCCTTCATCCGGCTCGGCGGCACCACCGAGGGCAGCGGCCTGGGCCTGGCGCTGGTACGACGCATCGCGCGCCTGCACGGCGGCGATGCCCACTACGAGGCCAACCCCGGCGGCGGCGCCTGCTTCGTGCTCGACCTGGCCGAGTTGCGGGAAAATCCCCCGGCGGCGTTCGCTCCGGATTAGCGCGCCCGTCGGCGCCGCGCGCAGCGTGGACCATCGGGCGCGAGCCCACGTACCATTGCGCGCATGGCTCTGCAGATGTTCGGTATCCCCGTGTCGCGCGGCGTCGCCGTCGGGCGCGCCGTGCTCATTTCCTCGGCCCGACTGGACGTGGCGCACTACTTCGTCGACCCCGGCCAGGAGGAGGCCGAAGTGAACCGCCTGCGCGCCGCGCGCAGTGCCGTGCGCGCCGAGCTCCAGACCCTGCAGTCCGAGCTTCCCGCCGACGCGCCGCCCGAACTGGCCGCGTTCATGGACGTGCACATGATGCTGCTGGACGACCCGCAGATCGGCCGCGAGACGGCCGGCTGGATCCGGCGCCGGCGCTACAACGCCGAATGGGCGCTGACGGCGCAGCTGGACGTCATCGCGCGCAGCTTCGACGACATGGACGACAGCTACCTGCGCGAGCGCAAGGCCGACGTCGAGCAGGTGGTCGAGCGCCTGTTGCGCGCGCTGCAGGGCACCCAGGGACTGACCGGCGGCGTGCACGGCGGCGACGACCTGGTGCTGGTGGCCCACGACATCGCGCCAGCCGACATGATGCAGTTCAAGCAGGGCGTGTTCCGCGGCTTCGTCACCGACATCGGGGGCAAGACCTCGCACACCGCCATCGTCGCGCGCAGCCTGGACATCCCGGCGGTGGTGGGCGCGCGCGAGGCCAGCCGCCTGATCCGCCAGGACGACTGGGTGATCATCGACGGCGACAACGGTCTGCTCATCGTCGACCCCTCGCCCGCGATCGTCGACGACTACCGGGTGCGCAAGCAGGAGTCCGAGCTGTCTCGCCAGCGCCTGCTGCGCCTGCGCAACACCCCCGCGCGCACCCTGGACGGGCAGACCATCGAGCTGCTGGCCAACATCGAGCTGCCCGACGATTGCGACACGGCTCTGGTGGCGGGTGCGGCCGGCATCGGGCTGTTCCGCACCGAATTCCTGTTCATGAACCGGGGACGCAACCTGCCGGGCGAGGACGAGCAGTTCGAGGCCTATCGCCGGGTCGTGCAGACCATGGGCGGCAAGCCGGTGACCATTCGCACCATCGACATCGGGGCCGACAAGCCCCTGGATGCCGATCAGGATTACCGGGACGGGGAGTTCACGCACCTGAATCCCGCACTGGGCCTGCGGGCGATCCGCTACAGCCTGTCCGACCCGGCCATGTTCCGGGTGCAGTTGCGCGCCCTGTTGCGCGCCGCCGCGCTGGGGCCGCTGCGCATCCTGGTTCCCATGCTGGCGCACGCCCGCGAATTGCGCCAGACCTTCGAGCAACTGGAACTGGCGCGCGCCGAGCTTCGTGCCGCCGGCACCGAACCGGGACCGGTCGAGGTGGGCGTGATGATCGAGGTGCCCGGCGCGGTGCTCATGCTGCCGCTGTTCCTGCGACACTTCGACTTCATCTCGGTGGGCACCAACGATCTCGTGCAATACACCCTGGCCATCGACCGCGCCGACGAGAGCGTGGCCGAACTCTACGACCCGCTGCATCCGGCGGTGCTGCAACTGCTGGCGCAGACCATCTCGCTATCCCACGCCGCACACGGCTGGAAGGGCCGGCCGGTGCACGTCAGCGTATGCGGGGAGATGGCCGGCGACCCTCAGCTCACGCGCCTGTTGCTCGGCATGGGGCTGCGCAGCTTCTCCATGCATCCGGCGCAGATCCTGCGGGTCAAGCAGGAAATCCTGCGCGCCGACTGCTCGCGCCTGGCACCGCTGGCGCAGGCCGTGCTGGGCGAATTCGAACCCGAGGGCCAGGCACGCGCGCTGGCCACGCTGACGGGCTGAAGGGCAGCGCCGAGCCGCATGTCGTCCCACCTTCGTCCCCGCCCCCCTGCCGCCCCGGCATGCGCGGAGCACACGCCTTCACGGCGCGCGGTGCTGCGCTGTCTGGCGTGCGCGGGCCTGGGCCTGGCGCCGGCTCTGGCACGCGCCGAGCTCGCCGGCGAGCCCATCAGCCAGTTGCCCGCGCTCGGCGATGCCGGGCAGGGCCTGCTCAGCCCCGCCGTCGAACAACGCCTGGGCGAGCGCATCATGGCCGAACTGCGCCGCGACCCCAGCTACCTGCGCGACGTGCTGCTGCGCGATTATCTGCAAGGCATCGTTCAGAGTCTGCGCAAGGCCGCGCTGGCCAGCGCCGAACCCGAGGCGCCGCGCGACTTCGAGGTGTTCCTGCTGCGCGACCCCACCTTCAATGCCTTCGCACTGCCCGGCGGGCACATCGGCGTGCATACGGGGCTGGTGGTGGATGCGCAGGCACGCGCGCAGGTGGCCGCGGTGTTCGCGCACGAGATGTCGCACATCACCCAGCGCCACGTCGAGCAGCGCCTGGCGCGCGCCGGGGCCGAGGGCGCACTGTCGATCGGCTCGCTGGTGCTGGGCGTGCTGGCGGCCATCGGCGGTTCCGGCCAGGCCGCCGAGGGACTGATCATGGGCGGCCAGGCCGCGGCGCTGGACCGCGAGCTGCGTTTCTCGCGCAACGACGAGCGCGACGCCGACCGCGTAGGCACCAGCGTGCTGCGCGCCAGCGGCTATCCGCCGCAGGCCATGGCCAGCATGCTCGAGCGCCTGCAGAACCTGTCGCGCCTGGACGACTCGGACGTGTTCGCCTTCCTGCAGGACCACCCGCTGACCAGCGAACGCATCGCCGACGCCGAGGCGCGCGGCGGCAACGAGCCGCTGCCCCCCGACACCACGCTGAGCTTCTGGTTGATGAACGCGCGGGCACGCGCCCTGGAACCCACCCGCGTCGAGGACCTGCGCCGGCTCGCGCGCGACATGCAGCAGCCGCAGCCCGGGCGTCCCGAACGATGGCCGGCGCAGCAGGCGGCCTGGGCCTACTGCGGCGCGATGGCCTGGCTGGGCGCGGGCGAGCTCGACGAGGCCGACACCACGCTGAGCCGCGCGCAGAAACTGGCGACCGGTTTCGACGCCGCGCAACGCATGCCGCTGGACCTGCTGCATGGAGACCTGCTGCTGGCCCGCCACCGCGACGCCGACGCGCTGGCACTGGCGCAGGGCCTGCGCAAGATCGCGCCGGACTCGCGCGCGGTGCTGCACCTGCAGGCGCGCGCGCTGCTGGCGAATCCGTCCGCGCGCACCCAGGCGCGCGATTTCCTGCGGGAGCAGACGGTACTTCACCCGCGCGACGAGCAGATGTGGACCTGGCTGGCGCAGGCCTACGCCGCCTGCGGGGACAACGCCGCCCAGCACCGGGCCACCGCCGAGGCCTACGCATTGAACGGCAACCTGGAAGCCGCGCTGCTGCAGCTGCACATCGCCCGGCGCACGCCAGGAGCCGACTATTTCGAGGCCTCGATCATCGACGCCCGGCTGCGCGCGCTGCAGCAACGCCTCGAACAGGACAAGGCGCTGGACAAGATGCTGCCCAAATGACCCCATGACCGGCCTGCGTCCCTCCTCCCCTTCGGATACGAACTCGACACCCCCCGGCTGGGCGGCGGCGCTGCTGCTGGCGGCGCTGGGCCTGGGACTGCTGTGGCCCTGGGACCCGGGGCCCAGCGCCAAGATGGGTTCGATGTTCGTCGCCGCCTGGGCCTGGGCCCTGCTGGCCGTGGGCGCGGCCTGGCTGCGCCTGCGCGCGCGGCTCGGCTGGTCGACGCTGATGTTCGCCGCGCTGGCCGCGGTGATCGCGCTGCAGGCCCTGTCCGGGCAACTGGCCTACCCGGGCCAGGGCTGGCTCGCGGTGGCGCTACTGCTGGGTGCCGGGCTGGTCGCGGCGCTTGCCGCCGGCCTGGCGGCGCAGCCTCGCTGGATCGAGGTGGCTGCCTGGGCCTTGTTGCTGCAGGCCCTGCTGCAGGTCGTGATGGGCATGGCGCAGTTCGCCATGTGGCAGGCGCCCGCCGGCAGCCGCTGGCTGGCCGCTCACGCGTCCTGGGTGTTCGACATCGTCAGCTACCCCGGTAGCGGGCGCGTGTACGGCAACCTGCGCCAGCCCAACCACTACGCCACCGCGGTCGCGCTGGGCTACGTCGGACTGGCGGTGCTGGCACCGCGCGGGCGCGCCCTGCTGGCCTGGCTGGCCAGCGCGGCACTGACCTGGGCGCTGCTGGTCAGCGGCTCGCGCACCGGCACCGTGCACGTCGTGATGCTGGCGCTGCTGGTGCTGCTGGCCTGGCGCCGCCCCTGGCGCGACCCGCGCATGGGCGCGCTGCTGGCCGCGCCGCTGCTGTACCTGGCATGGTGGGCGGCCCTGCACCTGGCCGACCATCTGGGCTGGATCAGTTACCTCAGCGCGCTGTCGCGCCAGATCGACCAGCCGGTGAACGCGCGCTCGATCATCTGGCGCGATGCCTGGGAGGTGTTCCGCATGCATCCGCTGCGCGGCTGGGGCTGGGGGCAGATCGGCTGGGGCCTGGAACAGGCCTCGCTGGCCGGACGCCTGCATCCGCTTCCGCTGGAGAACATCGACAACGCGCACGACCTGTTGCTGCAACTGCTGGCCGAGACGGGAGTCGTCGGCACGCTGCCCGTGCTCGCGCTGGGCCTGGGCTGGCTGTGGCGCCTGTCCGGAGCCTGGCGACGCGGCGCGCGGGGCGCCGACGCGCGCGCCGCGGTGCTCGCGCCGCTGCTCGGCTGCGCCTTCCTGGGACTGCACAGCCTGGTCGAGTATCCGCTGTGGTACGCCTACTTCCTGCTCGACCTCGCCTTCCTGCTCGGCTGGGCCGAAGGCGCGGCGCGGGCGCCGCAAGCCGAAGACGCCGCGCCCCGCGTCCCGCCGCCGGCGCGCACCCCGATGCTGTTGCTGGCGCTGCTCGCGCTGGCGCTGACAGCCAAGGCACAGATCGATTACGTGCGGACCTCGCTGATCTACGACGCCAGCGAAGCCGACAGCGCCTCGCTGCGCCGGCTGGCGATGCGCGAGGACTGGTTCTTCGTGCCGCTGGCGCAGTTCCCCGAGGCCGCCTCGGTACTGCCCGCACCCGGCGACGACCCGGCGGCCCTGCAGCGCGAGCTGGCGCTGCTCGAGCGATCCTCCCACGTATGGGGCGACCCGGGACTGCTGTCGCGGCGCATGATCGTGCTGCTGCGCCTGGGACGCGAGCGCGAGGCCCTGGATCTGGCCCGCTACACCGCGCACGCCTTCTGGCTGTACGCACCGCAGACCGCGCGCAGCTTCGGCCCGCTGGCCGACGCTGCCGGGCTTGCGGGCAACCCCGGGGTGGCGCGAATCGTCTCCGTGCTGCAACATGCCCCGGTGTTGCGGCGCGTCGAAGTTCCGCGGCGCTAACGCCGCGCCCTGCGCGGGCTCAAGGCAGCGGCGCGTGTCATCGCGCGGACGCCGCGAGCGCCTACACTGGCCGTGCCCGTCGGCGATCCGGCGCGGCGCAACCGAACATCCCACCCTCTTGCCAGCCATGTCCCGAGCCACCAAGATCGTCGCCACCATCGGCCCCGCCAGTTCCTCCCCGGAAATCCTGGAGCGCATGCTGCGCGCCGGGGTCGACGTCGTGCGCCTGAACTTCTCCCACGGCAAGGCGCAGGACCACATCGATCGCGCGGCGCTGGTGCGCGAGACCGCGGCGCGCTGCGGCCGCGAGGTGGCGATCATGGCCGACCTGCAGGGCCCGAAGATCCGGGTCGGGCGCTTCGAGAACGGCAAGGTGCAACTGCAGCCCGGGCAGCGCTTCACGCTCGACGCCTCCTGCGAACTGGGCAACGACGAATGCGTGGGCCTGGACTACAAGGACCTGCCGCGCGACGTGCGCCCGGGCGATCGCCTGCTGCTCAATGACGGCCTGATCGTGCTGGCGGTGGACGCGGTGCAGGGCACGCGCATCGTCACCAGCGTGGTGGTGGGCGGAGAGCTGTCGAACAACAAGGGCATCAACAAGCAGGGCGGCGGCCTGACCGCGCCGGCGCTGACGGCCAAGGACATGGACGACATCCGTACCGCCATGTCCTTCCAGGCCGACTACGTGGCGGTGTCCTTCCCGAAGAGCGCCACGGACATGGAAATGGCCCGCCAGCTGGCCACCGTGGCAGGCGAGCCCTACGGACACCGCCCGGGCATGATCGCGAAGATCGAGCGCGCCGAGGCCATTCCCCACCTGGACGAGATCCTGCTGGCCTCCGACGGCATCATGGTGGCCCGCGGCGACCTGGCGGTGGAAGTCGGCAACGCCGCGGTACCGGCGCTGCAAAAGCGCATGATCCGACGCGCGCGCGAGCTCGACCGCCTGGTCATCACCGCCACCCAGATGATGGAGTCGATGATCTCCAACGCCGTGCCCACGCGCGCCGAGGTCTCCGACGTGGCCAACGCGGTGCTCGACGGCAGCGACGCGGTGATGCTGTCGGCCGAATCGGCCGCCGGGCGCTACCCGGTGGAGACCGTCGAGGCCATGGCCAGCATCTGCGTGGAGGCCGAGAGCTTCGAGGAATTCAAGCTGGAGGCCGATTTCATCGACCAGACCTTCACCCGCATCGACCAGTCGATCGCGATGGCCGCGCTGTTCACCGCGCACCATCTGGGCTGCCGCGCCATCGCCGCGCTGACCGAATCGGGGTCCACCGCGCTGTGGATGAGCCGGCACCGCGTGCGCATGCCCATCATCGCGCTGTCGCCGCGCCAGGCCTCGGTGCGGCGCATGGCGCTGTTCCGCAACGTGCGCGCGCTGCACATGGTGTTCTCCAGCGATCGCGACGAGGCGCTGCACCAGGCCGAGCAGCGCCTGTGCGAGATCGGAGCGCTCAGCCACGGCGACAGCTACGCCATCACCTGCGGCGAGCCGATCGGCGCGCCGGGCGGCACGAACATGCTCAAGGTGATGCGCGTCGGCGGCTGAGGGAGCCCCGCCTCGACGCGTGCGGCGCGCCGGCGCCGCGAGCGCCTCAGGCGCCGAGCAGTTGCAGCCGGGTGCCGCCGGCCATCTCGATCACGTCGCCGGCGCTCAGCACCACCGGCACCACGCCCAGCGCGGTACCGTTGACCCGCACGCGCTCCTCCCCCTCGATCTGGGAGAGCTCGTAACCGCGCGGGTTGCGCTGAATGGCCACCACCATCACGCCGCGCTGGCCGAAGGTGGTGCGCGACTTGTCCAGCGCCAGTTCGGCGCCGGCCGAGCTGCCGTTGACCACCCGCAGTTTCAGCGGGGAACCGCCGAGTTCCTGGTACTGGGTGGCGCGCGAGGTCGAATCCGCCGCCTGCGTGCCCGTCGCCGTGGCCGCGCCCGAGCGCGCACCGGTGGTGGTGAACCCCGACGGCGTGTAGCCCGAGGGCGCGAAACGCGAACCGGCGAAGGCCGAGGCGCGCGCGTCGGACAACAGGCGCAGCGTGTATTTGCCGATGTCCAGGCTGTCGCCCTCGCGGAACGGGGCGCGCTTGACCGGCTTGCCGTTGATGTACGAACCGTTGGTGCTTCCAAGGTCCTGCACCACGTAGCCGTCGCCCTCGCGCAGCAGCACCGCGTGCTCGCCGCTGACCGCCAGGTTGTCGATCACCACGTCGTTGTGCGGGCGCCGTCCCAGCGTGATGCGGTCCTTGTTCAGGGCCACTTCCTTGAGCACCTTGTCATCGAGAAAAATGACCAGCTTGGCCATGGCGGACTACCTCGTGGATGGGAGGACCGGGGAACCCGGCGACGGCAGGATCGGCATCAGCCCGCGCCGCGCGGCGGCTCGCCCAGGCGCGTTCCGATCAGGATGACGGAGATGTTATCGCGTCCCCCGGCCGCGTTGGCGTGCTCGACCAGCAGCCGGGCCGCTTCGTCGGGAACGTCGCCGTGCTCGCGCAGGATCTGCTCGATGCTGGCGTCGTCGATCATGTCGTTCAGCCCGTCGGAGCACAGCAGCACCAGGTCGCCGTCGCGCAGGCCGTGCACGCCGATCTCCGGCTCCAGGTACGGGTCCACGCCGAGCGCGCGGGTGATCAGGTTGCGCATGGAATCGCCCGCCGGATCGTCCGCCCGCAGCAGCCCCAGATCGATGCGTTCCTGCAACAGGGAATGGTCCCTGGTCATGCGCCGCAGACGACCGTCGCGCAACAGGTAGGCGCGCGAATCCCCGGCATGCGCGATCACCGCGACCTGGCCGGTGAATGCGGCGGCCACCAGCGTCGTGCCCATGCCTGTGTAGCGCGGGTCCTTGCGGGCGGCGCGGTAGATCTGATCGTTGACCCGACGAATCGAGTCGTGCATCGCCTGCATCAGGTCGGCCGGGCTGACGGCGGGGTATTCGATTTTCAGACGCGCCAGATCGGAGGCGATCTGCGCGGCCGCCGCACCGCTGGCCACCTCGCCGGCGGCGTAGCCGCCCATGCCGTCGGCGAGCACGGCCACGCCGGCCGGCGCATCGCAGGCCAGCGCGTCCTCGTTGTGCTCGCGGGCGCGCCCGCGGTCGGTGCAACTGGCCATGTCCAGCAGCAGCACCGGACCCGTGGAATGGCTCGACATGCTCACCTCAGAATCCGCGCATGCCGGACGGCATGCGGCGCCTGCGCATCCAGCTGCCGCCCAGCCACACCAGCAGCAAGCCCGCGGCGCCGGCCAGCAGATGCGCCGAAGCGCCCCAGGATTGCGCCGCCAGCCAGCCATGCACCAGCGGGTCGGTGGCGCAGAGGCCCCCGGCGATCCAGCCCAGCATCATCGCGCCGAGCACGATCACGATCGGAAAGCGGGTGATCATGCGAATGACCAGCGCGCTGCCCCAGACGATGATCGGCACGCTCAACGCCAGACCGAACACCACCAGGGCCCATTCGTGCCCGGTGGCCGCGTTGCGGGCGGCGGCCGCGATGGCCACCACGTTGTCCAGGCTCATGATCAGGTCGGCGACGATGACGATGCGCACCGCGCTCCACAGCGCGTCCGCCTCCTTCACCTGGGCCTCGTGCGCGTCGGGCAGCATCAGGCGCATGCCGATCCATGCCAGCAACAGTCCGCCGGCCAGTTTCAGCCCGGGCAGGTCCAGCAGGCGCACCGCGAACAAGGTCAGCACGACCCGCATCGCGACGGCGCCCACGGTTCCCAGCATGATCGCGCGGCGGCGCTGGTGGGCGGCCAGGCGGCGGCTGGCCATGGCGATGACCACGGCGTTGTCGCCGCCCAGCAGCAGGTCGATCAGGATGATCTGCGCACTGGCGGTCCAGAAGGCCGCCGAGGCAAAGGATTCCAGGGGCAAGATATGAACTCCGGCGTCGCCGCGCGGCTCAGGAACGGTCGCGGCGCACGCCTACGAAGCATAGCCGCAGGCAGCGCGGCGACCGCGCAAAAACAAGGCGCCGGGCTTGCGCCCGGCGCCTCGCGATGCCGGAATACCACGCTATGCAAGGGCCACGCAGCCGGCGCAGGGCCGCCCCAAGGCGGCTGCGGCCCCCTCGGGGGATGAGCCCCGCGGCTCCAAGCTGCCCTGCGGCAGCTTGGACGGAGGCGAATCGGAGCCGCCTGCGGGCGGCGACGTGGAACAGCGAGCGTCAGCGAGCGTGGGGGTCGTTCATCAGCTTAGAGCCTTGCGCATCAGGCGGCCCATTTCGGAGGGGTTGCGCGTGACGGTGAAGCCGCAGGCCTCCATCACCTCCAGCTTCGCATCCGCCGTGTCGGCTCCGCCGGAAATCAGCGCGCCGGCGTGGCCCATGCGCTTGCCCGGAGGCGCGGTGACGCCGGCGATGAAGCCGACGATGGGCTTTTTCATGTTGTCCTTGGCCCAGCGCGCCGCCTCGGCTTCGTCGGGACCGCCGATCTCGCCGATCATGATCACGCCGTCGGTCTCGGGATCCTCGTTGAACAGCTTGAGCACCTCGATGTGCTTGAGCCCGTTGATCGGATCGCCGCCGATGCCCACGGCGCTGCTCTGGCCCAGGCCGAGTTCGGTGATCTGCCCCACCGCCTCATAAGTCAGCGTGCCCGAGCGCGAGACCACGCCGATGCGCCCCTTGCGGTGGATGTGCCCGGGCATGATGCCGATCTTGATCTCGTCGGGGGTGATCAGCCCGGGACAGTTCGGCCCCAGCAGCAACGTGCGCTTGCCGCCCGCGGCTTCCTTGGCCCGCATGCGCGCGCGCACTTCCATCATGTCGCGCACGGGAATGCCTTCGGTGATGCAGATGGCCAGGTCGAGGTCGGCCTCGACCGCCTCCCAGATGGCCGCCGCGGCACCCGCCGGCGGCACGTAGATCACCGACACGGTAGCTCCGGTGGCCGCTTTCGCATCGGCCACCGTGGCGTGGATGGGAATGCCCTCGAAGTCCTCGCCGGCCTTCTTCGGGTTCACGCCGGCGACGAAACAGGCCTTGCCATTGGCGTAGTCCCGGCACATGCGGGTGTGGAACTGGCCGGTCTTGCCGGTGATGCCTTGGGTGATGACCTTGGTGTTCTTGTCAATCAGGATGGACATGGAGTGTTCCTCGGCAAGGGTTCAGGCGGCGGCGGAGACGACCTTCTGCGCGGCCTCGGCCAGGGTCTCGGCGCTGAGGATGGGCAGCCCGGAATCGGCCAGCATCTTCTTGCCCAGGTCCTCGTTGGTGCCCTTCATGCGCACCACCAGGGGCACCTTCAGCGCCACCGCGCGGCTTGCCGCGATCACGCCCTCGGCGATCACGTCGCAACGCATGATCCCGCCGAAGATGTTGACCAGAATCGCCTTCACTTGCGGGTTGTTCAGCATGATCTGGAACGCCGCGGTGACCTTCTCCGCCGTGGCGCCGCCACCGACGTCCAGGAAGTTCGCCGGCTCGCCGCCGAACAGCTTGATGGTGTCCATCGTGGCCATGGCCAGGCCGGCGCCGTTGACCAGGCAGGCGATGTTGCCGTCGAGCTGGATGTAGGACAGCCCGTACTTGGAGGCCTCGATCTCGGCCGGATCCTCTTCATCGAGGTCGCGCATGGCCATCAGTTCGTCGTGGCGGAACAGCGCGTTGTCGTCGAAGTTGAACTTGGCGTCCAGCGCGATCACCGAGCCGTCGCCCTGCACCACCAGCGGGTTGATCTCGGCCAGCGAGGCGTCCTTGTCCCAGAAGGCGCGGTACAGGTTCTGCAGCGCCTGCGCGCCCTGCTTGCGGCTGCCTTCGGGCAGGCCGATCTTCTCGCACAGCGCCAGCGCGTCGGCATCCTGCAGGCCCTGGGTGGGCTCGACCCACACCTTGTGGATCTTCTCCGGGGTCTTGGCGGCGACTTCCTCGACGTCCATGCCGCCTTCGCTGGAGGCCATCACCACCACCTTCTGCGCGGCGCGATCGATCACCAGGCCCGCGTAGTACTCCTTGCGGATGTCGGCCCCGTCCTCGATCAGCAGGCGGCGCACGGTCTGGCCCTCGGGCCCGGTCTGGTGGGTGATGAGCTGCATGCCCAGCATCTGCCCGGAAATCTGGCGCACCTCGTCGATCGAGCGCGCCAGCTTCACCCCGCCGCCCTTGCCTCGACCGCCGGCGTGGATCTGTGCCTTGACGACCCATACGGGGCCGCCCAGCTTCTCGGCGGCGTGCACCGCCTCGTCGACCGTGAAGGCCGGGATGCCGCGCGGCACCGGCACACCGAACTCACGCAGGATCTGCTTGCCCTGGTATTCGTGGATTTTCATTCGCTGTTCTCCAATGGGAAAAACGCAGGTTCGGACCGTGGCTCGCGGCCCGACCCCGTACGGCCCTGGCGGCGCCGCTGCGGTAGTGCCGTTGCGCAGCCCCCCGCCGCGCCCCGCTCATGGGGCGCGCCGCAGGCGCGGGCTGCGCAACAGCACGTGGCCGAAACAGGAAATTGATGCAGCGCAAAAGGCAAGTCTAGCAGCCCGCCGGGGCCCCGCGGCCGGGGCCGGGGACGCTCAATCGCCCGCGTCGTCGCGCGTGTCCGAATCCGGGACCAGGGTGCCGCGCTGGCGCAACGCCGCGCGGATCGCGTCGCTGGCGAAGCCGCGCGCTTGCAGGAAACGCATCTGGCGCGCGCGCTGCGCGGCGTCCGCCGGCGGCAGGGGGTGATGGCGCAGCAGCAGGTGCAAGGCCCGCTCGGATTCCGGCTCCAACTCGCCCAGCGCCTCGCCGGCGGCGCGCTCGATCAGGGCCTCGTCCAGCCCATGGCGGCGCAGTTCGCCCAGCACGCGCGCCCTGCCGTGGCGACGCGCCACGCGCCGCGCCAGGGCCTGGGCGAAACGCGCTTCGTCGAGCAGGCCCTGGGCCTGCAGTTCGTCGAGCACCTGGCGCAACAACCCGGGATCCGGCGCGTCCCAGGTGCCGCGGGGGCGCGCGAGCTTGCGCTCGAGCTCGTCGCGCGCATGCTCGCGCAGGGCCAGCATGCGCAGCGCGCTGGCACGCAGTGCGTCCCGGGTGGGCGCACGGCGGCCACCGTCCGGGCCCATCAGTCCTGGGCGGCCTCGGCCTTGGCGGCGACGCCGTCCGTGGGCATCGCGCGCACGCCCAACTCGCTGCGCACGGCGTTCTCGATTTCCAGCGCCAGCTGGTGGTTCTCGCGCAGGAACTCGCGCGCGTTGTCCTTGCCCTGGCCGATCTTCTCGCCCTTGTAGGCATACCAGGCGCCGGACTTGTCGACGATTTTCGCGGCCACGCCGAGGTCGATGATCTCGCCCTCGCGCGAAATGCCCTCGCCGTACAGGATGTCGAACTCGGCCTGCTTGAAAGGCGGTGCCACCTTGTTCTTCACCACCTTCACCTTGGTCTCGGAGCCGATGACCTCCTCGCCCCGCTTGATCGAGCCGATGCGGCGGATGTCCAGGCGCACCGAGGCGTAGAACTTCAGCGCATTGCCCCCGGTGGTGGTTTCCGGATTGCCGAACATGACCCCGATCTTCATCCGGATCTGGTTGATGAAAATGACCAGGCAGTTGGTGCGCTTGATGGTGCCGGTGAGCTTGCGCAGCGCCTGGCTCATCAGGCGCGCCTGCAGGCCCGGCAGGGAGTCGCCCATCTCACCCTCGATTTCCGCCTTCGGAGTCAGCGCGGCGACCGAGTCGATGACGATCAGGTCCACCGAGCCCGAACGCACCAGCGCGTCGGCGATTTCCAGCGCCTGCTCTCCGGTGTCGGGTTGCGAGATCAGCAGGTCCTGCAAGTCCACGCCGAGCTTTTGAGCGTACTGCGAGTCCAGCGCATGCTCCGCGTCGATGAAGGCGCACACGCCGCCGAGCTTTTGCATCTGCGCGATGACCTGAAGCGTCAGCGTGGTCTTGCCCGAGGACTCGGGGCCGTAGATCTCGACCACGCGTCCGCGTGGCAGACCGCCCACGCCGAGGGCGATGTCCAGGCCCAGCGAGCCGGTGGAGACGACCTGCAGGTCCTCGGCCACCTCGCCCTCGCCCAGGCGCATGATCGAGCCCTTGCCGAACTGCTTTTCGATCTGTGCCAGCGCCGATGCCAGCGCCTTGGCCTTTTCCGCGTTCACCATGGTCTTGCCTTGTTCGATTGCCATCGTCGTCCCTGCGCGCGTCTTGTTGGTGCGGCGCACTGTAGCACAGGACTGTATGGAAATACAGCCCCGGATCGGATCGGTCGCGTTCGCGCCGCGAACCCGCGCACTGTAGCCCAGGCGCGGCGCTCAGGCGATGTCCGGGCCGGCGCCATGGGCGGCGCGGCGCAGGCGGTCGCGCACCGCGTCCCAGGGCGCCTGCGGCGGCAGGCTCTGCACCCAGATCTCGCGCAGGCCCAATGCGTCCAGCGCGCGCAGCGCAGAGTACAGCCCCTGCGCGTAGCCACTCGGACTGTCCGGCAGGCCCAGCCAGTGAGCGCGCGCGGAAGGCGGTGCGCCGACCGGCGCGGCGCGCGGCGCCAGCACGCCCACGTCGGCCGCGCGGCGCGGCCACTCCGCGTCGATCTCCGCGGCCTCCAGCAGACGCAGCGCAGTCCGCGGCGCATAGTGCGCGGCCAGAGCTCCGGGGACCCTGGGAGCTTCGGCGGCTTGCGAGGACGCGTGCAGGGCCTGCGGCTCGATCCCCAGCACCCGCGCCAGGTCGTCGGCCGACAGCCCGCCGGGACGCAGGATGCGCGGCACCTCCACGCTGCAGTCGACGATGGTGCTTTCGATGCCGATGCTGCACTCGCCGCCGTCGAGCACCA
Organism: Pseudomonadota bacterium; assembly: GCA_021830925.1. Lineage (GTDB taxonomy): Bacteria > Pseudomonadota > Gammaproteobacteria > Burkholderiales > Burkholderiaceae_C > Thiomonas_A. Next base: position 15,154 of record JAKBNS010000077.1, read on the forward strand.
TGGCCACCGCGTCGCCCAGTTCGGCGCGCACATGCTCGGCGCGCGTCGGGCTGATGCGCCCGAAGCGATTGGCCGACGGCGCCGCCAGGCCGCCATGGCCGGCGTGCAACTGCTGCAGCACCGCCTGGGCCACGGCATGGTCGGGGCAGCGCAGCGCGATGGTCCGCTGCCCGGCCGCGCACACCGCGGCTACGCCGGCGCGGCGCGGCAGCACCAGGGTCAGCGGCCCGGGCCAGAAGGCCTCGATCAGCGCGCGCGCGGCCGGCGGCAGCGTGGCCGCCCAGCGCAAGGGGTCGGCGCGGCGATGCAGGTGCACGATCACCGGGTGATCGGCCGGGCGCCCCTTGGCGGCATAGATGGCGCGCACCGCGGCGTCGTTGGCGGCGTCGGCCGCCAGGCCGTAGACGGTCTCGGTGGGCAAGCCGACCAGGCGGCCGGCCTCGAGCAGGCGTACCGCCTCGCGGATGGCGGCCGGATCCGGGGTACTCAGGTCGGAAGGGGTCATGGGGCGACCGGGCCTGGACTCAGAACGGCGCAAGCCCGAGCAGCGCGCAGGCGGCGCGCGCCGCCGCCTCGACCTCGGCCAGCGCCGCTCCGGTGAAGCTCAGATGGCCCATCTTGCGCCCGGCGCGCGGCTCGTGCTTGCCGTACAGGTGCAGATGCGCGCCGGGCAGCGCCAGCACGCCCGCCCAGTCCGGCTCGCGCTGGCGGCCCTGCGCGTCGAACCACAGATCGCCCAGCAGGTTGAGCATCAGCGCGGCGCTGTGGCGCCGCGGCTGGGGCAGCGGCGCGCCGACCAGGCAGCGCCATTGCAGCTCGAATTGCGAGGCGTCGCAGGAGTCGATGGTGTGATGCCCGGAATTGTGGGGGCGCGGCGCCATCTCGTTGGCCACCAGGCGGCCGTCGCGGGTGACGAAGAATTCCACGCACAGCACGCCGACATAGCCCAGGCCCTCGGCCACGCCGCGCGCGGCCCGCACCGCATGCTCGGCCACCGACTCGTCGATCACGCCCGGGGCCGCGGTGCTGCTGAACAGGATGCCGTCCCGGTGCACGTTGCGCTGCGGCTCGAAGTGCACCATCTGCCCGTCGGCGCCGCGCGCCAGCACCACCGACAGTTCGTGGTCCAGATCCAGCCTGCGCTCCAGCACGCAGGGCACGCCGCCCAGCGAGCGCCACGCGGCCTCCAGCCCGGCGCCGTCGCGCACGCCGACCTGGCCCTTGCCGTCGTAGCCCATGCGCGAGGTCTTCAGGATGCCGGGGAACAGATCGCGCGCGGCGGCCTCGGCACAGGCCGCGGCATGGTCCACCAGCGCATGCGGCGCGCACGGCACGCCCAGGCGCTCGAACAGGGCCTTTTCCTGCGCGCGGTCCTGGCACACGGCCACCGCCGGCGCGTGCGGCGCCAGGCGCACGTGGCGCTCCAGCCATTGCAGGGCCGCCGCCGGCACGTTCTCGAACTCGATGGTCACGGCGCGCGCGGTGCGCGCGACCTGGTGCAGGCCGTCCACGTCGTCGTAGGCGCTGGCGACGTGGCGCGTGGTCAGCAGCGCAGCGGGGGCGCCGGCCTGCGGCTCGAGCACCACCACCTCGTAGCCGGCGGCCTGCGCCGATTGCGCGAACATGCGCCCGAGCTGACCGCCTCCGAGCACGCCGAGCACCGCGCCCGGCGCGATGAACTCCCGCGCGGCCTGGCTCACAGGCCCACCCGCATGGCGCTGGCCTGCGCCGTCTGCTCGGCGCGGAAGGTCTCCAGGCGCTGCAGCAGCTGGGTGTCCCCGGCGGCCAGCATGGCCGCGGCGAACAAGGCCGCGTTGGCCGCGCCGGCCTCGCCGATGGCGAAGGTGGCCACCGGGATGCCCTTGGGCATCTGCACGATCGACAGCAGCGAATCCTGGCCCTGCAGATGCCGGCTGGGCACCGGCACGCCCAGCACCGGCACGGTGGTCTTGGCCGCCAGCATGCCCGGCAGGTGCGCGGCGCCACCGGCGCCGGCGATGATCGCCGCCACGCCACGCGCGCGCGCGCTGGCCGCGTACTCGAACATCGCATCGGGCATGCGGTGGGCCGACACCACGCGCGCCTCGAAGGGGATCTGCAGGCGCTGCAGCATCTGCGCCGCATGCTGCATCACGTCCCAGTCGGAACTCGATCCCATCACCACGCCGACCAAGGCCATCTCGGGTCCCTTCAGCTGAAAAGCCCACCATTTTACCGGCGCCGGTATGCTTCACGCGTTCGGGCACCCGGAGGGGCTCGCGCCTGTCGTCGCCCCCCCCCCGGAACTGGAAATTCCCGCCCCCGCCCCCACATCCGGGTTTTGGAGAACCTATCGCCATGATCGACGCCAACCTAGCCAATTTCGAGACCGAGGTGGTCGAGGCCTCGCGCAGCCTGCCGGTGCTGGTCGACCTGTGGGCCCCGTGGTGCGGGCCCTGCCGCACGCTGGGACCGATCCTGGAAAAGCTGGAAACGGCCTATGAGGGCCGCTTCAAGCTGGTGAAGATCAACACCGAGGACGAGCAGGACCTGGCCGCCGCCTTCGGCGTGCGCAGCATCCCCATGGTCGTGCTGCTCAAGGACGGGCAGCCGGTGGACGGCTTCGTCGGCGCCCTGCCGGAAGGGCAGATCCGACAATTCCTCGACCGCCACGTGCCGCCGGCCGCCGAGGAGCCCGAGGAAGCTGCCGAAGAGCCGGACGCGCCGCTGGACCCGAGCGCGGCGCTGGAGCAGATGCAGCAGGCGCTGGCCACCAACCCGGCCGACGACGCGCTGCGCGGCCAGTACGTCAAGCTGCTGCTGCAGGGCGGGCGCCTGGACGACGCGCGCCGCGCCTTCGAACCCCTGGCGGGCAAGCTGGCCATCGACTCCCTGGCCAGCGCGCTGAAGGAATGGATGGACGCCATCGACGCTTCCGCGCAGGCGCCGGCGGACGACGCGCTGCGCGCGCGCATCGCCGCCGACCGGCGCGACTTCGCCGCGCGTTTCGCGCTGGCGCAGCGCGCGATGGCGCAGCGCCAGTGGACGGCCGCGATGGACGAACTGCTGGAGATCCTCATGCGCGACAAGGCCTGGGGCGACCAGGCCGCGCGCAAGGCCTACGTGGCGGTGCTCGAACTGATGGCGCCGCCGGCGCAGAAGGCCGCCGACGGCCAGCCTCCGGCGGTGGATCCGACGATGGAAAGCTACCGTCGGCGCCTGAGCATGATCGTGCTCAGCTGAGCTTCGCCGGGCCTTACTTCGCCGCGAGGCGCTGCAGCGCCTCGCGGTAGCGCGCCGCGGTGGCTTCGACCACCTCCGGCGGCAGCGTCGGCGCCGGAGCGCGCTTGTCCCAGCCCGGCACCTGCTCCAACCAGTCGCGCAGGTACTGCTTGTCGAAGCTCGGGGGCGAAATGCCCTCGCGCCACTGATCCGCGGGCCAGAATCGCGACGAATCCGGGGTCAGCGCCTCGTCCATCCACACCAGGCGGTCCTGCGCGTCCAGGCCGAACTCGAACTTGGTGTCGGCCAGGATGATGCCGCGCGACTGCGCATGCTCGGCCGCGCGGGCGTAGATCTCCAGGCTCACGTCGCGGATCTGCGCCGCCACTTCGACGCCGACCATGCGCACCATCTGCCCGAAGTCGATGTTCTCGTCGTGCTGGCCCAGCTCGGCCTTGATGGCCGGCGTGAAAATCGGGTGCGGCAGGCGCGCCGCCTGCTGCAAGCCCTTGGGCAGCTCGATGTCGCAGACCTTGCCGCTGTCCTGGTAGTCCTTCCAGCCCGAGCCTGCCAGGTAGCCGCGCACCACCGCCTCGATGGGCAGCGGGCGCAGGCGCCGCACCACCAGGGCGCGCCCGCGCACCTGATCGCGCTCGGCCGGGGTCACCACCGATTCCGGGTCGATGCTGGTGAGGTGATTGGGAATCACGTCCTCCAGCAGCCCGAACCAGAAGCAGGAGATCTCGGTCAGGGTGCGCCCCTTGCCCGGGATGCCCTGGTCCATGATCACGTCGAAGGCCGAGATGCGGTCGGTGGCGACCATCAGCAGAAGGTCGTCGCCGACGGCGTAGTTGTCGCGCACCTTGCCGCGTCCGACCAGCGGCAGGGATTGGATGGTGGTGTTCAACAGCGGAGTGTCAGTCATGCGGGTGCATCGTGCGTGGCCTCGCACGCGGACCATCCGCGCCAGGGGCTCCAGCGCGACATTGTAGGCAGGGGAGCCCCCGAATCACTTCGTTTCACGCGAACGACGTTCGCGCACGGCGTCGGCCAGCTCGTCCATGAGCTGCAGCGAATCCTCCCAGCCCAGGCAGGCGTCGGTGATGCTCTGGCCATAGCGCAGCGCGGCCGGATCGTGCTGGCCGGGGTTGAACTTCTGCGCTCCGTCGAGCAGGTGGCTCTCCGCCATCACCCCGAAGATGCAGCGCTCGCCGGCGCGCAGCTGCGCGCCGATGTCGCGCGCCACGTCGAGCTGGCGCTCGTGCTTCTTTTCGCTGTTGGCGTGCGAGCAGTCGATCATCAGGCGACATTCCAGCGAGGCCGCGTGCAACTGCTCGCAGGCCGCGCGCACGCTGTGGGCGTCGTAGTTGGGCTTCTTGCCGCCGCGCAGGATCACGTGGGTGTCCTGGTTGCCGCGGGTCTGCACGATCGAGACCTGGCCGCTCTTGTGCACCGACAGGAAGGAATGCGGCCGGCGCGAAGCCAGGATGGCGTCGATGGCGATGCGCAGGTTGCCGTCGGTGCCGTTCTTGAACCCGATCGGTGCCGACAGCCCCGATGCCAGCTCGCGGTGCACCTGGCTCTCCGTGGTGCGCGCGCCGATCGCCCCCCAGGAGATCAGGTCGCCGATGTACTGCGGCGAGATCACGTCCAGGAACTCGCTGCCCGCGGGCACGCCCAGGCGATTGATGTCGATCAGCAGCTCGCGCGCGATGCGCAGCCCGTCGTCGATGCGGTAACTCTGGTCCAGGTAGGGGTCGTTGATCAGCCCCTTCCAGCCCACCGTGGTGCGCGGCTTCTCGAAGTACACCCGCATCACCACCTCGAGCTCGGCGGCATGGCGCTTGCGCTGCTCGGCCAGGCGCTGCGCGTACTCGCGCGCGGCGCGGGGATCGTGGATCGAGCAGGGGCCGATGACCAGCAGCATCCGGTCGTCCTGCCCCTGCACGATGCGGTGCACCGCGCGCCGGGTGTCGCCGATCAGGGTCTCGACCGCGCTGCCGGCAATCGGCAGGCGACGGATCAGCTGCTCGGGGGTGGGCAGCGGGCGCACGTCCTCGACGCGTTCGTCGTCGGTGGCCGAGGTGCGCTCCGCGGCCGGGGGCACGGACGCCGTTCCCGGCGCTGCACGCTCGGGCACGAAATCGGGACTGGATGGATCGAGCACGGACATCTCCTGAGGCTCCTGCTGAGGGATTCCGGCGCGGGACCGGCGAAAAAAAACCGCCGGGCTGGGCCGGCGGTTTCTTGAGGGATTCGTGGGTTCAGCTCAAACTCTGCCCTCTCCCTCCGCCGGCGCGGTGCGAGAACCAAAAAAAGCCGTAAAACCAGAAGCGGGCGGAATGCATGGCGGAGAGGGTTTGAGCGGCCAGTATAACCACCCCGCGGTGGACTAGCCAAGTGCGGGGGTGAATACCTTCAGCCCCGCCGCGGCCACATGCGGCGCAGCGTGTCGTCACGCTCGATCACCGCGTGGAACAGGGCTCCGGCCACGTGCAGCCCGATGGCGCCCAGCAGCACGTAGGCCACCACCTGGTGCACGTCACCCATCTCGTGCGCCCAGCCGGCGCCCGTGGGCGCCAGCGCCGGCAGCCCCACCAGGCCCGCCAGGTGCACCGTCCAGCCGCGCGACGACGCGTTGATCCAGCCCAGCACCGGCAACAGCAGGAAGCCCACGTACAGCACCACGTGCACCAGCTTGGCCAGATGCTGCTGCCAGGTGGGCCCGGGAAGCAGCGCCGGCGCTCCGGTGGCGCCGCGCCACAGCAGACGCAGCACCATCAGCGCCAGGATGCTGGTGCCCACGCCGATGTGCCAGGCGATCAGCCCCACGGGCTGGGTGCCGCGGCGTACGTCCGGCATCAGCCACGCGAGCCCGAACTCGGCCGCGATCAGCAGGAAGATCGACCAGTGCAGCGCACGGGCGACCGGGTTATAGACGGCGGGTTGGGCGGCTTGGTTCATGATGCACAGTTTGCCACCGAAGCCTTAGCGCAGACTTAGCTTGGCGCAACTTCAGGCCGTGCCGCCAACGGTGACCCGATCGATGCGCAGCGTGGGCTGACCCACCCCCACCGGCACGCTCTGGCCTTCCTTGCCGCAGGTGCCCACGCCGGGGTCGAGCTGCATGTCGTTGCCGATCATGCTCACGCGGGTCAGCACGTCGGGGCCGTTGCCGATCAGCGTGGCGCCCTTGACGGGGTACTGCAGCTTGCCGTTCTCCACCCACCAGGCCTCGCTGGCCGAGAACACGAACTTGCCGCTGGTGATGTCCACCTGGCCGCCGCCGAAATTCACCGCGTACAGGCCGCGGTCCAGGCTGGCGACGATTTCCTGCGGATCCCTGTCGCCGGCCAGCATGTAGGTGTTGGTCATGCGCGGCATGGGGACATGCGCGTAGCTCTCGCGCCGCGCGTTACCCGTGGGTTTGCGCTTCATCAGCCGCGCATTGAGCGAATCCTGCATGTAGTCGACCAGCACGCCGTCGTCGATCAGCACCGTGCGCTCGGTGGGGTGGCCCTCGTCGTCGATGTTCAGCGAGCCCCGGCGTCCCGGCAGCGTGCCGTCGTCCAGCACGGTCACGCCGCGCGCCGCCACCTGCTGGCCGATGCGCCCGGCGAAGGCGCTGGAGCCCTTGCGGTTGAAATCCCCCTCCAGGCCGTGCCCGATGGCCTCGTGCAGCAGGATGCCGGGCCAGCCCGAACCCAGCACCACGCTCATCTCGCCGGCCGGCGCCGGGCGCGACTCCAGGTTCAGCACCGCCTGGCGCACCGCTTCGTTCACGTGGTAGCGCAGCGTGTCTTCGTCGAAGCGATCCAGCGCCCAGCGGCCGCCGCCGCCCGAGGAACCGGTCTCGCGGCGCCCGCCCTGCTCGGCGATGACACTGACGTTCAGGCGCACCAGCGGGCGCACGTCGGCGGCCAGCAGGCCGTTGGCGCGCATCACCAGCACCACGTCGTACTCGCCGGCCAGACTGGCCATCACCTGCGCCACGCGCGAATCGGCGGCACGCGCCATCGCGTCGGCGCGCGCCAGCAGCGCCACCTTGGCCGACGAATCCAGCGCCTGCAGGGGGTCGAAGGCCTCGTACAACTGATGGCCGCCGCCGTGGCGCAGCGCCTCGCCCAGGCGCACGCGCCCGCGGCCCTGGCGCGCGATCGCGCGCACCGTGCCCGCCGCCTGCATCAGGCGCGCCTCGGAGATGTCGTCCGAGTAGGCGAAGGCGGTCTTGTCACCCTCGATGGCGCGGATGCCGAAACCCTGCTCGATGCCGAAGCTTCCGCTCTTGACCAGGCCTTCTTCCAGGCTCCAGCCCTCCGAGCGCGTGTACTGCAGGTAGATGTCGGCGTCGTCCAGCCGGTGCTCGAAGGCACTGGCCAGCGCGCGCTGCAGCGTGGACTCGTCGATGCCGTAGGGCTCGAGCAACAGGCGCCGCGCCTCTTGCAGGCGCAGCAGGGCGGGTTCGGTAGCGGTGTTCATGGCTCCATTGTAGGAGCCGGGGGCGCCGCGGCGTGATCGGCATGCTGAACGCTCTGGCCGCCTTGACCGGCCCCGGAGCCGCCACGCCCCAGGGACAACGCGCTGCAGCAGCGCGCGCTCGAGGCCGCCGATCCGCATCCTCGACGGCAAGCAACCCTGTCCGCACAGCGGACTACCTGCAGTGATGCGCTCAATGATGC
>JAKBNS010000074.1 GCA_021830925.1 Pseudomonadota bacterium
GGCTTACTATGTGGCAAATGATAAGCGTTCTCACCGAAACCCGGAATCTTGAGCTTGCCGCGGTCTGAACATCATTTGACATAATGCAAATATGCGCCGGTTGAGGTGCCGCAGGCAGGCACGGGCGGCCGGGTTGCCGCGGGTCATGCGTGCGCCGGCCCGGCTGCGTGTACTACGGCTACCACTGGCCCGGCTTGCGCCCGCCGCCCAGTGCCCGACCCAGCACCTCGGCGGTGTCCTTGTGCGACTGTTTCATCGCCAGGTCCATGGCGGTGAAGCCCATCGCGTTGCGCAGCTTCGGATCGGCGCCGGCGGCCAGCAGCAGGCGCACGGTGGACGCATGGCCGAAATACGCGGCCATCATCAGCGGCGTGGTGCCGTTGGGCGCCCGCTGATTCACCCGCGCCCCGTGGGCCAGCAGGAACTTCACCAGATCGTCATGGCCGTTGGTGGCGGCGTAGGACAAGGCCGACCAGGCCGGTGCCTGGCCCGGCGGGTTGACCTGCGCGCCGCGCGCCACCAGCTGCTCCGCCAGCTCCTCGTAGCCGCGCAGGCAGGCGATCATCAGCGCCGTCTCGCCCTCCGGGTTGCGCTGGTCCGGGCGCAGCCCCGGCTGCTCGATCAACACCCGGGCCACCTTCAGCGCATGGTTCTGCAGCGCCAGGTACAGCGCGCTGTTGCCATGGGAATCCACCGCGTTGGGGTCGAAGCCCTGGCGCAGCAACCCGCGCACCTCGCCGACGTCGTCGGTCTGCAGGGCGCGGAAAAAGTCCGTGAACGACCCGGCGCGCGCCGGCAGGCCCGCGGCCAGCCAGCCGGCCGCGGCGCCCGTCCGCAACAGCCAACGACGCCTTGAGAGGGTATGTTCCACGTTCATTCGATGCTTGAAATCAATGCGCTACCGGCTTGAAAAGTCTATCGAAATTCGCTTCCGTGAATTCTTCGACATGGGCTTCCTCGCAGCCCCGCAACTGGGCCAGGAAACGCGCCACGTAACGCGTGTAGCCGGGCTGATTGGTCTGCCCGCGATGCGGCACCGGGGCCAGATAGGGGCTGTCGGTCTCCACCAGGATGCGATCCTCGGGCAACTTCCTGGCCACCTCCTGCAGGTCCTTCGCGTTCTTGAAGGTCAGGATGCCCGACAGGGAAATGTAGAAGCCCAGGTCCAGCGCGGCGCGCGCGACTTCCCAGGACTCGGTGAAACAGTGCAGCACGCCTCCGCAGTCGGCGGCGCCCTGCTCGCGCATCATCGCCAGCGTGTCGTCCGCCGCGGCCCGGGTGTGGATCACCAGCGGCTTGCCCACCTCGCGCGCGGCCTGGATGTGCACCGCGAAGCGGTCGCGCTGCCATTGCATCTGCGCATGCGTGCGCCCTTCCAGGCGGTAGTAGTCCAGCCCGGTCTCGCCCAGCGCCAGCACCTTCGGGTGACGCGCCCGCGCCACCAGCGTGGCCTGGTCAACTTCCGGCTCGTGCTCGGTGTCGGGATGCACCCCCACGGTGGCCCAGATGTTGGCATGGCGCTCGGCGAAGCCCAGCACCTGGTCGAACTCCGCGACCTGGGTGCTGATGTTCAGAGCGCGCAGCACGCCATGCTCGCGCATCGCGGCGAGGATCTCGTCCTCGCGCTCGCGCAGGCCGGGAAAGTTCAAGTGGCAATGCGAATCGGTCAGGGGCATGGAACAGGCGATGGTGCGTGGCGCCGCCCGGACGGGCGGTGCCTGCGGGCCGCGCGCGCCGTCGGCGCGGCGCGGCGGCCTCACAGCGTATGCGTGGGGCGGTTGTTGGCCTCGGCGGCGGGGCCGAGGATTTCCTCGATCAGACGGCGCAGCTGCTTGGCCTTCTCGTCCGCGGGAAATTGCACCCCGATGCCCTGCGTGCGGTTGCCCGCGGCGTTCGCCGGGGTGATCCACGCCACCTTGCCGGCGATCGGGAAGCGCTGCGGATTGTCCATCACCGTCAGAAGCAGGTAGACGTCGTCGCCCAGCTTGTGTTCGCGCGGCGTGGGAATGAAGATCCCGCCGTCGGGGAAATAGGGAATGTAGGCGGCGTACAGCGCGGGCTTTTCCTTGATCGCGAGCTGGATGACGCTGGGCCGCGAGGTCGAACTCGCGGTGCCAGCGCCGGCTGCGTGGGAAGTGGCCATGTCAATTCGCCCCCGAGGTGCAAAGTTGCTGCAATTCTACGACCCAGGCCTGCACCGCGAGCCCGGCGTGCACCGGGAAATCCGGCGTGCGCGCGGCCTGCGCCAGGCGTTGCCACCACTGCAGCCAGGCCCCCGTGTCGCCCTGCCCGGCCATGCGGCGCAAGGCCCCATCCATGTCCGCCAGGTAGCTGGGCTGCAGGCCCGAGCGCACGCGCACCAGGTCAAGGGTCAGCTTCTGCAGGGATTCGATGGCCTGCGCCGGGGTCACGCCGTCGAGCTGGTTCACCCTGCCGTCGGCCAGCTGGCGCACCAGGCGGCGCGTCCATTCCAGGCCGCGCGCGGGGTCCGGCTCGAACACGGCGCGCCGGCTCCAGTGCATCACCGCCTGCGCGTCCGACTGTCCGCGCCGTTCCAGTTCCGCCAGCGCCGCCTGCGCGTCCGGGCGCGCCCAGGCGCGCAGACTGCAGCGACTGCGCAGCGTGGGCAGCACCCGGTCCAGATGATGAGTTCCCGTGAGAAAACAAAGCGATTCAGGCGGTTCTTCAAGAACCTTCAGAAGTGCATTGGCGGCCGGCGCGGCCATCGCATCCAGCGGATGCACCACCGCCACCTTGGGTCCTCCGCGGTGGCTGGTGCCCTGCGCCCAATCGATCAGCCCGCGCACCTGCTCGATCCCGATTTCGCGTCCGGCCGCGGCCGTCCTGGCCTCGCCCTGCGCCTGCGCGCCCTCCCCGGCCTCGTCGGCGCCCAGTCCGAGTTCGGCGGCCAGTGCCGGCGGCACCACCACGCGCAGATCGGGATGGGTGCCCGCCTGCACCAGATGGCAGCCGGCGCATTCCCCGCAGGCCCGGGCCTGCCACGGCGTCGTGGCTCGCCCGGGGGCCTCGCACAGCAATCCGGCCGCGGCTTCGAGCAGGGATTCCCACAAGCCGGTGGCGCGGGCGCCATGGAGAAGAGTCGCCGGAAAATCCATGTTTTTTCCTATATTTCCAGGCGATTCTTGAGATTCTGGATCACCTCTTCGCGCACTTCTTCCAGGCCGCGCGAGGCGTCCACCACGCACCAGCGCCCCGGCTGCTCGCGTGCGAGTTCGAGATACTGGCGGCGTACCCGCCCGAAGAACTCTTCCGGTTCGCGCTCGAAGCGGTCGGCCTGGCGCCCCTGCTCGCGCATGCGCTGCGCCGCCACCTCGGCGGGCAGGTCCAACAGGATGGTCAGGTCCGGCGCGAGCCCGGGGTGCACCCAGTGGGCCAGGGACTCCAGGCGATCGCGAGGGATGCCCTTGCCGGCCCCCTGGTAGGCCAGCGTGGCGTCGGTGAAGCGGTCGCAGACCACGTCGTTGCCCCGCATCAGCGCCGGCTCGATCACGTGCAGCACGTGCTCCTGGCGCGCCGCGAACATCAACAGGGCCTCGGACGAGGTGCTCATCGCCTCGCTCAGCAGCAGTTCGCGCAGGCGCTCGCCCAGCGGCGTACCTCCCGGTTCGCGTGTGGCCACGACCTTGCGGCCGAGGCCGCGCAGCGTGTCGACCACGGCGCTGAACTGACTGCTCTTGCCGGCACCGTCGATGCCTTCGAGGGTGATGAACCATCCGCGGTTCGTGGAGTTTTTCAAGGAACCTGCCTCAGCGGGAAAGTGGACGTCGGCGCGCATCGCCATCCGTCGACGCGCTCGCCGCCGTCGAGGCCGACGCGCGCCCCGCAGTCGGGGTGCCGGATGCGCCGGATGCGGCGGACGTGGCGGACGTGGCGGACGTGGCGGACGTGGCGCCCGCGCGCGCCGTGGCGGATGCACCGGATGCCCGGTGGGCCTGCAACAGATAGCGGGTCACCGCCGCGTCGTGCTGGGCCAGGGTGTCGGAGAACACGCTGCTGCCGTCGCCGCGCGCCACGAAATACAGCGCGCGCCCGTCGGCGGGGTGCAGCGCCGCGCGCAGCGACGCGGCTCCGGGAAGCGCGATGGGCCCCGGCGGCAGCCCGGCGTGCACGTAGGTGTTGTAGGGCGAGGCCAGTTGCATGTCCTTGTGGGTCAGGTGCCCTCGATAGGCGCTGCCCAGCGCGTAGATCACCGTCGGGTCGCTTTGCAGCGGCATGCCGGCGCGCAGACGGTTGACGAACACGCTGGCGATGCGTGCGCGATCGCCCGGGTGGCCGGTTTCCTTCTCCACCATCGAGGCCAGGGTCAGCGCCTGGCGCGGATCGCGCAGCGGCAGGCCCTGCTCGCGCCCCGCCCAGGCCTGGGCAAGTTCGCGTTGCATCAGATGGTAGGCGCGCCGCAACAGAGTCAGCTCCGAGGTCCCTTGCCCGTACAGGTAGGTGTCGGGAAAGAACTCGCCTTCCGGATCCAGGCCCGCGGGCGCGCCGATGCGCTGCATGATCTGGCTCGCGCTCAGGCCCTCGGCGTCGTGCACCAGGCCGGGGGCCTGGTCGGCCGCGGCGAGGAATTGGGCGAAGGTCCAGCCTTCGGGCACCGTCAGCGACAGCAGCGACTGGTCGCCGCGCGCCATCTTGCGCAGCAGATCCCACGGCGTGACGCCCTGCTCGATCTGGTAGCTGCCCGCCTTGAGCTGGGTGCCCTTGCCGCTCAGGCGCGCCAGCCAGTAGAACAGGCGCGGAGACAGGTCGGCGCCCTGGGCACGGATCTGCTCCGCGGCGCTGCGCGCCGGGCTGCCCAGGCGCACGTTGAAGTCCAGCGGCGAGCCGGACAGGCGTATGGGCGCCAGCGCCCAGCCGACGAACGCCGCGGCCACGCCCACGGCAGCCACGAATACCAGCGCGAACAGGCGCGCCGGCCAACGCGATTTCAAGCCTTTCACTCGATTCCAGGAAGCGCGCCACGGCGCGAGCGCGGCCGGGGCCGCGAAGCGCGCGCCGAGGCGGCGGCGCGCAGGGTTCGTACCAGATTCCTATACTAGCCGACCCGATCCCGAAGCCCGTGACCCGGCCGTTGCGCCGAACCTGCCGATGCCCAGCTCCCTCATCGAATTGCCCGACGCGGGCATCATGCTCGCGCACGGTCCCCAGGCCGTCGACCTGCTGCACGCCCAGCTCACGCAGGAACTGCGCGACTGGCCCGAAGCCACCGCGCGCATGGCCGCGCTGTGTACGCCCCAGGGGCGCATGCTGGCCGATTTCCTGCTCTGGCGCGAAGCCGACGGAGCCATCGCCTTGCTGCTCGACGTCGAGTTGCTGGAGCCCACGCTCAAGCGCCTGCGCATGTTCATCCTGCGCCTGAAATGCACCCTGGACGACGCGCGCGGCCAGCGCCGCGTCTACGGCCTGCTGGAGGACGCCGACGCTGCCTGCGTGCTGCCGGGCGGGGAACTGCCGGTCTGGGGCACGCGCGCCGAAGGCGCGGTCACCGCGATCCGCCTGCCCGACGCGCCGGGGCAGCGGCGCACCCTGCTCGTGGCTGCCCAGGCGCTCGACGCCTGGGAGCCCGTCGCCGGGCTGCCGCGCGCGACGCAGGATGCCTGGCGACTGGCCGAGGTCCGCGCGGGCATCGGGCACATCGGCCCCGCCACGGTGCAGCAGTTCGTGC
>JAKBNS010000095.1 GCA_021830925.1 Pseudomonadota bacterium
CGTGGTGTTCGTGACTGCGCACGAGGAGCACGCGCTGGAGGCTTTCGAGCACGGCGCCTACGACTACCTCACCAAGCCGGTGCGCGCCGAGCGGCTGCAGCAGGCATTGGCGCGGGTATCGCAACGTCGTGGCGCCACCAACATGCCGGCCGACGAGGCGTCGGCGTCGCTGGCCATCGTCGAGCGCGGCGCGCTGTTGCGAGTGGCGGTGGACGACGTGCTGTATTTCCGCGCGCAGGACAAGTACACCGTGGTGCGCACGCCGGCGCGCAGCTACCTGGCCGACCTGGCGCTGGGCGAACTCGAGCAGCGCTTCGCCAGGCGTTTCGTGCGCACCCATCGCAGCGTGCTGGTGGCTCGCGGCGCGATCGCCAGCCTGGAGCGCGCGCCGGTGTCGGCCGCGGCCGACACCGGCGACGCGGCCGAAGCTGCCGACGGCGCCGAGGGCTGCGAATGGCAGCTGCGCCTGCGCGGGGTCGACGAAACCCTGCCGGTCAGCAGGCGCCAGCTGCCGCTGCTGCGCGCACTGCTGCGGGGAAACTGAGCGCCTGCCGGCCCGATCAGTGGGCGAGCAGCAGCGCCAGCGCGCCGAAGGCGATGCAGTACACGCCGAACGGGCGCAACGCGCGCATCTCGTGGCCGCGGAACCAGCGCATCAGGAACCAGGTCGACAACCACGCGCAAACCCCCGACAGCAGGCCTGCCAGCAGCACGGCGCCGAGCATTCCCTGCGGCAGGGTCGCGTGCAGCAGCTTGGGCACCTCGAGCAGCCCGGCGGCGGCGATGATCGGCGTGGCCAGCAGGAAGGACAGGCGCGCCGCCGCCTCGTATTCCAGACCCACGCCGAGCCCGGCCACCAGCGTCGCGCCCGAGCGCGAGAAGCCGGGGATCAGCGCCAGCGCCTGGGCCGCGCCGACGAGCAGCGCACGCCCGAAGCCCAGACGGCCGAGGTCGGTGCTGGCATGGCGATTCTTCAGCCGGTCCCCAGCGATCAGCAGCACGCCGTTGAGCATCAGCGCGACGGCGGCGAAGGCGAACCCGCCGAACAGGTCGCGGATTCGATGCGCCAGCAACAACCCCAGCACGCCGGCCGGGATGCTGCCGACCACGAGCAGCCACAGCGTGCGCGCCTGCTCGTTGCCGGCACCGCCGCGCGCGCGCAGCCAGCCCCCGATGAGCCCGATCCAGTCGCGGCGGAAATACAACAGCAGCGCCGCGGCGGTTCCCAGGTGCAGCACCACCACGAAAGGCAGGAACCACTCCGCCTCGCGGTCGATGGGCCAGTGCGCCAGCGCCGGCACCAGGATGCTGTGGCCGAGGCTGGAAATCGGGAACAGTTCGGTCACGCCCTGCAGCGCCGCCATGGCCAGCAGGTAGAGGGTCGAATGCATGCGGACTCCGGGGGAATGGGGGCGGTGGGACCCGCGGCGCGCAGGCGCGGCGCGGCGCGCGGGCGAGCCCGCGCGAAAGGCGCATTCTTGCAGCTTTGGCGCGCCTGTCACAGGTCACGGCAACCCGCAAGCCCGTGCGCGATTGCGCGCCAGGCCGGCTGCGTGACGTCAAAATGCGATGCGATGCCGGGTAACCGGGCGCTTCCGCGGGTTCCGGCGCTTCGACGCATCTCTATAATCGACAGCCTTTGGTTCCTTCAGGGACGTTTCGGGCCGGCGTGGGATGCGGTCCGTGGTCGGCTGCGGGGCCCGATCCGTCCATCCATTACCGAGACTAGCCCGCGATGAAAAAGCTGATCTTTGTCGTCACGCTGCTGCTCGCCGCCGGTGCCCAGGCCCAGACCATCCAGGGCAATGCCGCCGCCGGCCAGCACGACGTGTTCATGTGTGAGGGTTGCCACAACTCCACCGGCTACCGCACCGCGTTCCCCGAGGTGTACGAGGTGCCGATGCTCAACGGCCAGAACGCCGGCTACATCGAGCAGGCCCTGAAGGACTACCGCAGCGGTGCCCGGCGCAACCAGACCATGCGCGCCATCGCCAGCTCGCTGACCGACCAGGAAATCGCCGACATCGCGGCCTACTACTCCCAGCCGAAGGCCAAGTGAGGAACCATCCCATGAACCACATGCTCGCTCGACTTTCCCTGCTCGGCGTGGCCGCGGCCTTCGCCGGCCTGAGCACCGCGCATGCCGCAGATGTCCAGAAGGGAGCCGAACTGGTCCAGCAAGGCGGCTGCATCGCCTGCCACGGTGCCGGCCTCGACAAGCCGGTGGCGCCGACCTACCCGATCATCGCCGGCCAGCACGAGTCCTACCTGTTCCACGCGCTGCAGCAATACCAGACCAAGCACCAGACCCCGCTGTACGGGCGCAACAACCCGATCATGGCCGGCATGGTGGCGCGCTTCAACACGCAGGACCTGCACGACATCGCGGCCTACGTGGCGAGCCTGAAGAGCCCGCTGTTCGAGCGCGACCTGGCGCGCGACCCGCGCCCCTGATGCGCGCATTCGCCGCACGAAGCCGCCCTCGGGCGGCTTTTTCATGCCCGGCGCCGGCGTTGCGAGGGGCTTGCCGAGCCGCCGATAATGCGAGCCGGGCGCGAGCCGCGCAATGTCCCAGCCACTGGAGTCCATCCGATGCCATCCATCCATGTCGACATGTTCGAAGGGCGCAGCCCCGAAGTGAAAAAACAGCTGGTCGAGGCGATCACCCAGGCCGTGGTGGACACGCTCAAGTGCTCCCCCGACGCCGTGGACATCATCCTCAACGAGGTCTCGCGCTCCCACTGGGCCACCGGAGGCAAGCTGTGGAGCGAGCGCTGACGAGCTCCGTCGCCGGCGCTGCGCTGGCGCTGGCGCTGTGCGCGGCGGCGCCGGCCGGCGCCGCGCAGCCGCTGGCGGTCAGCGTGCGGCGCCTCAGCCTGGAAACGGCCCTCAAGGCAGCGCAGGCGGCGATGGCCAGGTGCCGGGCCGAAGGGCTGCAGGTGGGAGTGACCGTGGTCACCCGCGACGGACAGCCGCAGGTCATGCTGCGCGACGTCCTGGCGCCCGAGCTCACGTTGCGGGTCAGCCGGCGCAAGGCCTACACCGCGGCGTCGTTCGACAGCCCGACCTCGCGCCTGCGCAGCCAGGCCGCCGGCGGCCTGGCGCACGTTCCGGGCCTGCTGTTCGATGCCGGCGCGGTCCCCATCGACGCGGCGGGAATGCAGTTCGGCGCCATCGGGGTCAGCGGCGCGCCGTCGGGCCTGACCGACGAGGCCTGTGCACGTGCCGGCGCCGAGGCTGTGCAGGGCGAACTCGACATGATGCAACCCTGATGCGGTCCTCGCGGCGGGTACGCTGCGGGAATACTTGCGATCCTGCGACATAATGTGAGCATTAGGCCCTCGTTGGGGACTGTTGCATTTACAACGCAGCCTGCAGCCAGCATCATTCGAAGGTCGCCTGCCACAACCCATGTCCACTGTACTGCAAGCCTCGCCCGCCAGCAGCCGCTCGCCCTTGCAACTCTCGGGCCTGGCCAATGCCCTGGTGCAATCCGGGCACCTGGCGCGCGCCAGTGCCGAGCAGATCCAGAAGCGCGCGCTGGAAAACCGGGCCAGTTTCATCAGTGAACTGATCGGCGGCGGCGGCATGGGTGCCGCCGACCTGGCGCACTGGATCAGCCGCACCTTCGCGCTGCCGCTGCTCGACCTGGAAGCCTTCGACGCGTCGCGCATTCCCACCGGCCTGATCGATCCGCAGATCATCAAGGCCTACAAAGTGCTGCCCCTGATCAAGCGGGGCAACAAGCTGGTGGTGGCGACGGCCGACCCGGCCGACCACGAGGCCGAGGACAAGATCAAGTTCCAGTCGCAGTCGGCGGTCGACCTGGTGGTGGTCGAGTACGACAAGCTGCAGCGCTGGATCGACCAGAACACGCAAAGCGCCAGCGCGCAGATCGCCGCGCTGGCGGGCGACGACTTCGATCTCGCCGACCTCGACGACGGCACGGGCGACAGCGCGGCCGAGAAGGAACTCGCCGCCGACGTGGACGACGCGCCGGTGGTGCGTTTCCTGCAGAAGATGCTGGTCGACGCTGTGAACATGCGCGCGTCGGACCTGCATTTCG
This sequence comes from Pseudomonadota bacterium, assembly GCA_021830925.1. GTDB lineage: Bacteria > Pseudomonadota > Gammaproteobacteria > Burkholderiales > Burkholderiaceae_C > Thiomonas_A. Next base: position 4,067 of record JAKBNS010000095.1, read on the forward strand.
AGCCCTTCGAAAACTTCTACCGGATCCGTTTTCGCGTCGACGGCGAACTGCGGGAAATCGCCCAGCCGCCGGTGGCGATCAAGGAAAAGCTGGCATCGCGCATCAAGGTCATCTCGCGCCTGGACATCGCCGAGCGGCGCGTGCCGCAGGACGGACGCATGAAGCTGCGCTTCGGTCCCGACCGCGCGATCGACTTCCGGGTCAGCACGCTGCCGACGCTGCACGGCGAGAAGATCGTCATCCGGATCCTGGACTCCTCGCTGGCCAAGATGGGCATCGACAGCCTGGGATACGAGCCGGAGGAAAAGGAGCGCGTGCTGCGCGCCATCCGCCGCCCCTACGGCATGGTGCTGGTCACCGGCCCGACCGGCAGCGGCAAGACGGTGTCGCTGTACTCGTACCTGAACCTGCTCAACCAGCCCGGCGTGAACATCTCGACGGCCGAGGATCCGGCCGAAATCAACGTGCCGGGAATCAACCAGGTCAACGTCAACGAGAAGGCCGGGCTGAACTTCGCCACCGCGCTGCGCGCCTTCCTGCGCCAGGACCCCGACGTGATCATGGTCGGCGAGATCCGCGACCTGGAAACCGCCGACATCGCGATCAAGGCGGCGCAGACCGGCCACATGGTGTTCTCGACCCTGCACACCAACGATGCGCCGACCACGCTGACGCGCCTGATGAACATGGGGGTGCCGGCGTTCAACATCGCCTCCAGCGTGATCCTGATCACCGCGCAACGCCTGGCCCGCAAGCTGTGCGCGCAGTGCAAGACCCCGGTCGACATCCCGGCGGCGGCGCTGGTCGAGGCCGGCTTCAGCGAAGCCGACATCGACGGATCGTGGAAGCCCTACAAGCCAGGCAAGTGCAGCGCCTGCGGTGGCAGCGGATACAAGGGGCGCGTGGGCATCTACCAGGCGATGCCGATCAGCGAGGAGATCCAGCGCATCATCCTGAACCACGGCACGGCGCTGGACATCGCCGCGCAGTCGCGCGCCGAAGGGGTGCGAACGCTGCGCGAATCGGGACTGCACAAGGTGCGCCTCGGCCTGACCTCGCTGGAGGAAGTGCTGGCGGTGACCAATGAATGACGCAATGACCGAGACGCCTCGGGGGAGGGCACGTCGATGACCACGGCCACGGTGCGAAGCGCCAAGGAGTTCCTGTACGTCTGGGAAGGCAAGGACCGCCAGGGACGCATGCAGCGCGGCGAGATGCGCGCCGGCAGCGAGAACATCGTCAACGCGTCGCTGCGCCGCCAGGGCATCATGGTGACCAAGCTGCGCAAGCGCAAGGTCGGCGGCAAGCGATCGATCAAGTCCAAGGACCTGACCACGTTCACGCGCCAGATGGCCACGATGCTGCGTGCCGGGGTGCCGCTGCTGCAGTCCTTCGACATCGTCGGGCGCAGCCACCCCAATCCGTCGATGGCGCGACTGATCAGCGACATCCGCGGCGATGTCGAGACCGGCACGAGCCTGTCGGCGGCGTTCCGCAAGTACCCCAAGTATTTCGACCATCTGTATTGCAACCTGGTGGAGGCCGGCGAGGAGGCGGGCATGCTCGAGCTGATCCTCGACCGC
>JAKBNS010000273.1 GCA_021830925.1 Pseudomonadota bacterium
GTACTGGCAGGCCGACGAACGCAACATGTGGTTCGTGAACCTGTACGATCAGGTGCAGGCCAAGAACCACGTGCGCGGCGCGGTGCTCAACGTGCACTGGGTGCATCCCTTCTGAGGAGGACCACGCGCGATGGCAGAACGTTCATTCGCCCGCGAGGTCGAGCAGCTGCGGGTTCCCGCCGGAACGACCTTCCGCGGCGAGGGCATCCTGGCGGTGACCAAAGCCCTGCTGGAGGCCGGCGTCGGCTACGTCACCGGCTACCAGGGCTCGCCCATCTCCCACCTGATGGACGTGCTGTCCGACGCCCAGCCGCTGCTGGAGGAAACGGGGGTGTACTTCGAGCCGGCCGCGAGCGAGGCCGGTGCCGCCGCGGCGCTGTCCGCCTCGGTGCACTATCCGGTGCGCGGCGCGGTCACCTGGAAGTCCACCGTCGGCACCAACGTGGCCAGCGACGCGTTGGCGAACCTGGCCTCCGGTGGGGTCACCGGGGGCGCGCTGGTCATCGTCGGCGAGGATTACGGCGAGGGCTCGTCGATCATGCAGGAGCGCACCCACGGCTTCGCCATGAAGTCGCAGATGTGGCTGCTCGACCCGCGTCCGAACCTGCCGTGCATCGTGAAGGCGGTGCACGACGGCTTCGAACTCTCGGAGGCCAGCAACACCCCGGTGTTCCTGCAACTGCGCATCCGCTCCTGCCATCTGCATGGCAGTTTCGTCACGGCCGAGAACCGGCGCCCGCGCTACAGCCTCAAGGAAGCGCTGGAGCATCCGCGGCGCGACCTCGACCGAATCGTGCTGCCCCCGGCTTCCTTCCTGCACGAGCGCGAGAAGGTGCAGCGGCGCTGGCCGGCGGCGATCGGCTTCATCCAGGAGCGCGGGCTCAACGAATTCTTCGACGGCGACCTGGGTCACCTGGGAGTGATCGTGCCGGGCGGCCTGTACAACAACACGCTGCGCGCGCTGCAGCGCCTGGGCCTGGCCGACCTGTGGGGCAACAGCCGGGTGCCGCTGTACGTGCTCAACGTGGTCTACCCGCTGGTCGACGAGGAGGTGCTGCGCTTTTGCCGGGGCAAGCGGGCGGTGTGCCTGGTCGAGGAAGGCCAGCCCGACTACCTGGAACAGAACCTCAACACCATCCTGCGGCGCAACGAGGTGCAGGTCGCGCTGCACGGCAAGGACCTGCTGCCGCTCAGCGGCGACTACACGGTGGCCGTGGTGGAGCAGGGCCTGCGCGGCTTCCTGGAGCGCCACCATCCGGCGGCCTTCGCAGCCGAGGTTCCGCTGGGCCTGCCGCGGCGCGCGAACGGTGCCGCGGAACTCGCGCCCGCATCTGCCGCTGCTGCCGGCGCCGCCGACTGGAGCCTGCTGCCGCAGCGCCCGCCGGGCCTGTGCGTGGGCTGCCCGGAGCGGCCGATCTTCTCCTCCTTCAAGCTGGTCGAGCGCGAACTGGGCGAGCACCACGTGTCGGCCGACATCGGCTGCCATCTGTTCTCGATCATGCCGCCGTTTTCCATCGGCGCCACCACCATGGGCTATGGCCTGGGCGCCTCCAGCGCCTCGGCCTTCAACGCCGGCAAGCTGCTGGGCGCGGGCAAGCGCGCGGTGGCCTTCATGGGCGACGGGGGCTTCTGGCACAACGGGCTGGCCTCGGGCATCGGCAACGCCGTGTTCAACCGGCACGACAACGTGTTCGTGATCGTCGACAACAACTACTCGGCCGCCACCGGCGGGCAGGACATTCCCTCGTCGCGCGCCGACAACCCCCATCGCAGCACCATGCACGCGATCGAGCAGGCGGTGCGCGGCGTGGGTGTGACGTGGGTGCGCACGGTGGAGCGCACCTACGACGTCGCGCGCATGCGCGAGGTGCTGCACGAAGCCCTGAGCACCGACTATGCCGGGCCCAAGGTGATCATCGCGCAAAGCGAGTGCATGCTCAACCGACAGCGCCGCGAGCGCCCGCGCAAGGCCGCGGCCATCCGCGAGGGCCGGCGCGAGTTGCGCGAGCGCTTCGGAGTGGACGCCGCGGTGTGCAGCGGAGACCACGCCTGCATGCGCGTATCGGGCTGCCCCAGCCTGACCCTGGCGCCCAGCGGAGACGCCCTCAAGCCCGACCCGGTGGCGCGCGTGGACGAGCAATGCGTGGCCTGCGGGCATTGCGGCGAGGCGGCCGACGCCGCGGTGCTGTGCCCGTCGTTCTACAAGGCGCACAAGGTGCACAACCCCGGGGCCTGGGAAGCCGCCTGGCAGCGCGCGCAGGCGGCGGCGATCGGCTGGCTGCAACGCCGCGCCCGCGCGCGGCGTTCCCGCCTGGCCCTGTATCCGGCCACCCTGCCGTCGGGGGTGGCGCGATGAACGCCCTCGCGAGTGAAGTGCGTCCGCGGGAGGCGCCGATCCACATTGCCGTCATGGCCCTGGGCGGGCAGGGCGGCGGCGTGCTGGTCGACTGGATCGTCGCGCTGGCCGAGCGGCGCGGCTGGGTGGCCCAGTCCACCTCGGTGGCCGGCGTGGCGCAGCGCACCGGGGCGACCATCTACTACATCGAGGTGGTGCCGCCCGACCCGCTGGGGCGCACCCCGGTGCTGGCGCAGATGCCGGTGCCGGGCGACGTGGACGTGCTCATCGCCGCCGAACTGATGGAGGCCGGGCGCGCCGCGCAGCGCGGTTTCATCACTCCCGGGCGCACCACGGTGATCACCAGCACCCACCGCGCCTTCGCGGTGGCCGAGAAGATGGTGCCGGGCAACGGCGTGGCAGACGGCCGGCGCGTGCTCGACCAGGTGCGGGCCGGCGCGCAACGCCTGGTCGCCGACGACATGCAGGCACTGGCGGTGGCCGCGGGCAGCGTGATTTCCGCCAGCCTGTTCGGGGCGCTTGCCGGCAGCGGCGCGCTGCCCTTCGAGCCGGAGGACTTCGAGGCCGTGGTGCGCGACAGCGGTGTCGGCGTGGAGCCCAGCCTGCGCGCGCTGCGCGCGGGGCAGGCGGCCGCGCGCGACCTGTCGGCGCCGCAGGTGCTCGCCGCCGACGCCATGGTCACCGCGCCCCGCGCGTTGCCGGAGCGGGCCGCCAGCGCGCGCCTGCAGCCCCTGCTGGATCGCATCCGGCGCGATTTTCCCGCCGAGGCCTGGGACATGCTGGGCGAGGGCCTGCAGCGCACGCTGGACTTCCAGGACCTGGACCACGCCGCGCGCTACCTCGACACGGTGGCCGGCCTGGTCGCGTTCGACGCCGGCGAGCCCGCGCGGCGCGCCGGGCATGCGCTCAGCCGCGAGGCGGCGCACTGGATCGCCGTGGCCATGTCCTACGACGACGTCATCCGCGTGGCCGAGCTGAAAAGCCGTGAGGAGCGTTTCGCGCGCATCCGCGGCGAGATCGACGCCGGCGCCGACGACGTGGTGGGGGTCGAGGAATACCTGCATCCGCGCCTGGAGGAAATCGCCGGGCTGCTGCCGCGGGAGCTGGGCCGGCGGGTGCTCGCGTCCCCGCGCATGCAGCGCCTGGGCGAGCGCCTGTTTCGCAAGGGCAGGCGCCTGCGCAGCATGCGCCTGGGGGGCTATCTGCAGCTGCGCCTGCTGGCCGGGCTGCGGCGGTGGCGGCCGGGCAGCCTGCGCCACGCGCAGGAAGCCGAGCACCTGCGTCACTGGCTGGAGACGGTGCGGCGCGTGGCGCGCGAGGACTACGCGCTGGCGGTGGAGCTGCTGCGCTGCCGCCGCCTGGTCAAGGGCTATGCCGACACCCATGCGCGAGGCAGCAGCCGCTTCGACCGCCTGCTCGCCGCCGGTGCCGGCCTGCTGGGCCGGCCCGACGCGGCGCGGCGCGTGGCCGAGCTGCGCGAGCTCGCGCTGGCCGAGGCTTCCGGCACGGCCTTCGAGCAGGGGCTCGAAGGCCTGCGCTGAGCTTCGCGCCGCGGCGTCAGGCGGCGCGCCTGGTCCGCCCGGCCGCCGTCTCGCGCGGCAGTTCGCCGAAGCGTTCGCGGTAATAGGCCGAGAATCGCCCCAGGTGGCCGAAGCCGCATTCCAGCGCCACGTCGGTGATGGAGGCGTCGCCGAGGCCGCGCAGGCGCTGGCGTGCGATGTCCAGGCGCAGGTTGCGCAGCCAGGCCATCGGGCCGACTCCGTACTGACGCTTCCAGTGCAGGTGCAGGGTGCGCGGGCTCACGCCCGCGGCGCGCGCCAGGTCCTCCAGCGCGATGGGCGCGCAGATGCGCGCACGCACGTAGCGTTCCACAGCCGGCGCCAGGTCGCCGCGCGCGCAGCCGCCGCCCAGGGGAAGGGGGGCGCACGATGGGTGCGGCGGCGCGCTGCCCCTGCGGTCGTCGCCGCCGCGCAGGGTGTGCAGGAACACCGCCATGCCCAGCTCGTGGTAGTCCTGCCAGGCAGGGTGGGCCTCGGCCGCGGTGCCGCGATCCGCCGCGACGTCGATGATCGAGCCGAGCAGGGAGTTCCAGGTGCGCGAGGCCGCGCCGTCGACCAGGGTCAGCGGCGCCGGCAGGCGCGTCGCCGCGCAAGACTGTCCGGCCCACGCGCCGGCACCGGCGGCGGCGTGGCGCAGCAAGGCATTGGGCACGCGGATGATCAACTGCTCGCAGCCGCGGCTCCACAACACGCGCAGACGCTTGCGCGGGCACACCAGCGCCGACTGGCCCGGTACCAGGCGCTGGCGTTGTCCGTCGCAATCGATCTCGGTCTCGCCGCGTAGCGGAACCTGCACCAGCGAGAAATCGTCGAAATGCAGCGGCTCGACCTCCACCTCGGGGCCGTAGCGCAGCAGCAGCAGGCGCAGCTGCCGCGCCTGCATCGCGAACAGCGCCACGTCGACCTCGCCGCCGCCCCAGCGCAGCTCGTGCTCGGTGATGGCCTGGCGCAGGTAGGGTTGGGAAGCGCGCAAGTCGGCGCAACGGAACACCGGATGCCCGTACATCCTCGACGCATCCACGACGCCGGCCCCTCGGCCGACCGCACGCACGCACGCATCCATCCCCTGCTCCCGCAATTCGCCCCACGAGATCCCCTGGCGCGGCGGGAGCGATGCCCACCGATTCCTTTATATCTAAAATACTTCAGGGATCGTCCCGGCGCAATTAGGTATTTGCGCTAGCAGCATGAAACGTGCCAGGCACCGGTCTGGTGCGCCAGGGATCAGAGGAACAGTTCCAGGTTGCCCAGGATGGCGTCGCAGTTCACCAGGTCGACGCGCTTGAGGCGCATGCGCCAGGAGCCGTCGGCCTGCGCCTGCAGCTTGTGGTGCACGGTGGCCGCGAACTGGCGCTGTTCCAGACGCCATTCGGTGTAGAGCAGGCTGGAGCGCACGATCAGGCAGCCCTCGGCGTCCAGCCCCCGCACGCTGACGTTGCCCACCAGGTGGGAGCAGCGCGCCGGCGGCTGCTGGGACCAGTTGCGCGGGTTGGCCAGGCGCCGCACCCGCGTGTGGCGCAGCATGTGGTCCTCCCAGCACAGCGAGATCTGCCCGAAGGGGTCGGCCTGGCCGGCGAAGCGGGGAATCCAGTAGCGCCCGTCCTCGGCCCACAGCTCCAGCCAGGCGTCGAGTTCGCGGTCGTCGAGCAGCGCGACCTCGTGGTAGAGGAACTGCTCGACCCCGCGCAGGGCCTCGGGGGGAAGCTGCGCGCCCGCGGCGGGGCGCAACTCGAGGTCGAAGGCACGGTCAAGCAGCTTCATGGTGCAACTCCCGGTCGTCGGCGCTGGGCTGGTCCTCGGCATCCAGCATGAATTGCCTCCATGCGGCGAACTGGTTGCGCATCGGCAACTCGCTGGTGCCGTTGGTCGACACCATGCCGTCGGGCAGTTCGCGGTCGCGGCCGTGGTAGCGGTGCATGCTGACCCATTCGCCGCCGCGCGTGGCGTTGCCCTGCTGGCAGCGTGCGTACACCTCGACGTCGTCGGGCATCACGTTCGAAGAGGGTGAATTGATCAGGTTGGCGTAGGTGAGCGCGCGCTCGAACACGGAATCGGGCGCGCCCTTGAGCCGGAACAGCTGGATCTCCACCAGCGTGCGGTCCACCGCCAGGGGGCGAATCACGCGGAACTGCTGGAACACGGTGTGCGGCGAGCCGCTGCCGTAGAGCACGGTGTTGTGCCGGTTCATGCCGAGGATCTCGCGCGCGCGCGGTTCGCCGTGCACGGCGGCCAGGGCCTCGAAGTGGGCCTTGGACACCGGGTCGCGCGTGGCCGCCGAGGGATCGAAGATGCCTTCCATGTAGCCGTGGCCGAAAGGGTAGGCGCGCAGCTCGAGCTTTTCCCAGAAATCGTAGGGTTCGCCGTTGCCGTCCATGATCAGCAACTCGAAGGGGCGCTCGCCCAGTTGCTCGCATTCCTCGCGCGCGGCCTCCACCGAGGACTGGTGCGTGACCCGGGCGTGCATGGTGTCGTGCAGGTTCTCGTAGAACATCTTCCAGTTGGATCGCTGCAGCACCCGGAAAGCGCCTCCGGCGACCTCCACCTCCCCTTGCGGCGAGCGGTCGCAGAAATTGTCCAGCGAGCTGATCGCGCCGCCCAGGAATTCGCGCAGATCGGGGCCCGAGGCGGCCTGGCTGGCGAACACGAAGCCCCGGTAGGACTCCACGCGTGCCAGCGGGGCCATGGAGAACTCCGGGCTGGTGGCGCAGAAGGACGTTCCCTCCAGGCCCGGCTTGAGCGGCGCCGCCAGGTGGCTGCCGTCGAGGCGGAAGGTCCAGGCGTGGTAGGGGCAGCGAAAGAACTTGCCCACGTTGCCGCAGCCGTCGGGCACGATCCTCGCGCCCTTGTGCGGGCAGCGGTTGTACACCACGTGCACACGGCCATCGGCGCCGCGCACCATCACCACGTCCTGGTCGCCCAGGCGCGTGGTGGCGACGTCGCCGGGACGCGGCACCTGGCTTTCGTGGCCCACGTAGATCCAGGCGCGCCCGTAGATGCGCCGCATCTCCAGCTGGAAGATATCGGGGTCGGTGTAGACCGACTTGTGCACGCTGTCGGGGCGCACCATATTCCGCAGTGCGATGTGCTCGGGGTTCATCGGGTTCTCTCCTGTCGAATCAGTCCTCGTCGGCCTGCTGCTGCGGGTTCCACCATTGCGCCGGCGGGCGCCCCTGATCGGGTCCGAGCGCGGAAAAGCCGCCGTCCACCGGCAGGTCGATGCCGGTGACGAACGCGGCCGCGTCGGAGCCCAGGAACAGCACGGCGCGCGCCACGTCGGCCAGGTCGCCCACGCGGCCTAGCGGATGCAGCCGCGCGCCGACGGCGTCGGCGCGGGCGCGGTCGCCGCCGGCCTGGCGCGCAAGCGCCGCGGACCAGGTCCAGCCGGGCGTGATGGCGTTGACCCGAATGCCCCGGGGCGCCAGATCCACCGCCTGGCTGCGCGTGAGCTGCAGGATGGCCGCCTTGCAGGCCGGGTAGACGGCGCGCCCGCGCTGGCCGAATTTGCCCGCCACGCTGGACAGGTTCACCACCGCGGGCGCGGCGGCGGCCTCCAGAAGTTCCAGCGCGGACGCCAGCACCCGCGCGCCGCCCACCAGGTTCACCCCCAGCGCGCGCATCCAGATCTCGCGCGGCGAGGCGACGCCGGAATCGAGGTAGACCACCGCGTTGTTCACCAGCAGGTCCAGGCGCCCGTGGGTGGAGGCGACGCGCCGCATGCATGCGGCGACGCTGGCGTCGTCGGCCACGTCGGTGGCGTGGAACCAGGCGCTGGATGCGCGGCGGGCGTTCAGGGCGTCGGCCAGCGCGTCGCCGGCGGCTTCGTCCACGTCGCAGATCCATACCGCGGCGCCAGCGGCGTGCAGCGCCTGCGCGATGGCGGCGCCCAGGCTGGTGGCGCCGCCGGTGACCAGCGCGGCACAGCCCGTGTAGTCGAAGCTGGCGCGAGCGGCCGCGCCCGGCGCCCGGGCCGTGCCGACGCCGGCCGCTCCCCGCGGCGGGTGCTCGCTAGTCATGCTCCCCGCCTGCGGCAGGCAGGCCCTCCAGTTGGTCCATGCGGCACACGTCGGCCACCAGTTCCATGCTGCGCAGCGCGTACTCGTGCAGCGCCGGGTCGGCACTGGCGCAGGCGTCGGCCACCACCGCGAGTTCGTAGCCTGCGTCCGCCGCGGCGGCCACGCTGGTGGCCACCACCGAGTGCGTGGACACGCCCCCCACCACCAGGCGCCGCACCTTCAGCGCGTCGAGCAGGTCGCGCAAGGACGTGCCGTGAAAGGCGCCGACCCGCTGATGGGTGAGGGTGAATTCCCGCGGAGCCTGCGCGCGCGGGGCCAGCGCCGGCAGGAATTCGGCGCCCCAGGTGCCGTCGACCGCGGCATCCAGGCGCACCACATCGCGAAACACCTTGCAGTTGCGGATCACGTCCACGTGCCCGGGCCGGAAGGCGATGCGCACGAACACCATGGGCAGTTCATGCGCGCGGCCCCAGGCCAGCATGCGCGCGGCGCCGGCGATCACCGCGGCGCGGCGCGGATCTCCGGGCGCCAGGCCGACGCGGATGCGCCCGTCCTCGTGCAGCACCTCGTTCTGGTAGTGCAGCGCCAGCACGGCGGTGCCGCGGCGGGCCAGCAGGGCGTGGTTCATCGAGCGGCTCCGGCGAGGGTGCGCATGGCCCGCATCAGCGCGCGATCACCAGCAGCAGCACCAGCACCGCCGCCACCACCGCGGCGAAGGCGCCGAAGGCCGAGGCGAAGGAGTGGGTGGCGCCGATGATCAGCCCCATCAGGGCCGGCGCCACGAAGCTGGAGGCGATGCCGCCGAGTTCGGCGAAGCCGATGGCCGTGGGCGCCAGGGTCTCGCCGTAGGCCTGGCTCACCAGGCTGAAGATCGCCCCGCCGCTGAGCACCACGATGCCGCTGAAGGCGGCCAGCGCCAGCATCTCGCCCCAGGCCAGCTGCATGCTGGCCGCGGCGGTGAATCCCACGGCGGTCAGCGTGGCGAGCAGGGCGCCGACCTTGAGCAGGGCCGTGCGCGGTACGCGATCGGCCAGCCAGCCGCCGACCAGCAGTACCGCCACCTGCGACAGGCCCATCACCGAGCCCACCACGGCGGCCTTCGGCACCGGCATCTTCTGCACCTCGATGTACAGCGGAACCACCCAGGTGGACACCGCCGAGATGGCGAACAGGTCGCCGAAGATCGCCGCCGCGCCGACGTACACCCACTTGCTGCGCAGCACCGACCAGGTCGATCCCGGCTCGTGGGCATGCGTGCTGGTCAGGTCCCACTGGAAGTCCTTGTGGCCCAGGTCGCGCGGTCCGCCCTTGAGCGTGGCGGCGCCGAGAAGTCCGCAGGCCACGGTGGCCGCGCCGAGCCAGCGGAAGAATTCCTGCCAGCCGTAGTGGGTGGACATGGGCACGCCGACCGCGAAGTCCAGGGTGATGGCCAGGCTGAAGGCGGCGAGCAGCGCGCCCATGGTCGCGCCGTGGTGCTTCTTGGGGTACCAGCCGACGATCAGCTTCATGGTGCCGACCCACACCGCGGCGTCGAAAAAGCCGATCAGGAAACGCAACGCGAGCAAGGTGCCATAGTCCTGCGCCTGGCCTTGCAGCATCATGCCCAGGCCCGAGCCGACCAGGCCGATGGCGAACAGCGAGCGCGCCGACATGCGCCGTCCCAGCGGCGACCACAACACCATGCCCACGGCGTAGGTGATCGCGAAGGCGCCCTGCGCGAAGCCTGCCTGGGCCGGACTCAGCGTGAGAGTGCGGGACACGAGCGGCATCACCGCCGCGAAGCCGTACCAGTCGCCGGCGAGGAACACCTCGCCGAGAAGGGCCATCAACAGCGCGAAGGATTGCCAGGTGCGTATGCGGGGCGGTACGAGGACGCCTGGATCGAGGGTGTTCATGCGCGGACCTCTGGGAGGGTGATGCTGCGCGAAGGGCGATCGGCGCCACGGCCGACCGGATGGCCCGGTCGTTTCCGTGGACCGGGATGGCGGCCATTCTTGGGGCGACCTCGGGGGATTTCTATCCAGCTTCGGCCCGCGGGCACGGGCGCTTGTCCAGTTCCGGCAACCATCAGGGAGTACCCCGATCCGGCACGCGGGCCGCGGCCGCGGCTCTGCGCGAAACGGCTGGCTTGCTGCGCGAACTGGCTAGACCGGCCGCGCGCGCCCTGCCCACAATGGCCCGATACAACGACAGGCAAGGAGACCGGGCATGAGCGAGACACAGCTGAGTACCGCGATCGAGGACCATGCGCTGGAGCGCGTGCCCGATCATGCGCGCCAGGGCTGGCTGGCGTTGTCGTGGAACACCGCCGGCATCGTCACCTCGCTGGTGCAGTTGTTCCTGGGCGCGCTGGTGTGTTTCGTCGCCGGCTACCGCATCGCGCTGGCCGCCGGGGTGTTCGTCACCGTGGTCGGCGCGCTCCTGGGCTGGGCCTGCGGCCACGTGGCACATCGCTCGGGACTGTCCAGCACGGTGTTGTCGCGCCACTTCGGCTTCGGGCGCCAGGGCTCGATCATCTCCTCGCTGATCTTCGCCTTCATGATCATCGGCTTCCTGGCGCTGGAGAACGCCCTGCTGTACAAGGGCTTCCTGTTCTATTTCCATCTGTCCGACACGCTGACCAGTCGCATCGTGATCTACGGCCTGCTGTCGCTGGCCTGGGTGCTGCTGACGGCCTACGGCTTCGCGCTGGTGGCGCGCGTGTCCTCCATCACCCTGGTGGCCTTTCTCGCGGTGCTGGCCTACATCACCTACGTGGTGGTGTCCGCGGCTGCGCATCCGGGAGCGGAGCTTCTCGGTTTCGGATCCCAGTTCCCGGCCCAGGCCCTGCAGGCCATGGGCGCGAGCACGCCGGTGGGCAAGTTCGTGTTCTGCGTCAACGTGCTCATCGGCTCGGCCGGCGCGCTGGCGCTGGTGGACGCCGACCTCGGGCGCTACGCGCGCAGCTCGCTGGACATCGGCGTGGCCGCGCTGATCGGAAACGTGATGATGGACATCGTCATGCTGTCGCTGGGCGGGATCATCATGTACGCGGGCATCCCGGCGCTGATCGATTTCTACATGCACACCGACGGCATGACCCGCCAGGCGGCGGCGCAGGCCGCGCTGCACAGCCCCGACAGCATCACCGCCGCCTTCATCGTGTTCGGCGGTGCCCTGGGCGCGCTGCTGATGGTGCTGGCGCAGAGCAAGGCGCAGGTGCTCAACACCTACAGCGCCTCGCTGTCCCTGTCCAATCTGTTCGACGCCTTCGGCTGGCGCCCCGGGCGCCTGAGCTTTGTCATTCTCGGCAACGTGATCGGACTGCTGATGCTCTACGGGCGCATCCTGGCGCTGGTCAATTCCTGGATCACCATCCTGGGCGTGCTCACCACCGCCTTCGCCGGGGTGATCGTGGTGGACTACTTCCTCGTGCGCCGACTGGCCGGCGCCGGCCGGGCCGAGGCCTTCGAGCGCGCCGAGAGCGTGAATTGGGCCGGTGTGTGCACGGTGATCGCCTCGGTGCTGCTGTCGCACTACGTGCTCAACCGCTACGTGCCGGTCGAATTCTTCTCCACCCTCGTGCTGTGCCTGCTGCTGTATCCGGCGCTGCGCCTGACCGTGTTCCGTCCGGTGCCGGCGTTCGGCGGCGCGCGCGGCCTGTCCTGACCCGTCATCCCGAGAGCCCGCCATGTCCCAGACCCTGCCCGGACTGATGCACGTCGACCACGTCGCGCTGACCCTGCCCGATCTCGAGCTCGGGGTCGACTTCTACCGTGACGTGCTGGGGGCCGTGGAACTGTATCGCCTCGGTCCCTTCGACGCGCGCGAGCTTCCACGCATGCCCGACGGGCGCGACTGGACCCTGGCCCACCTGAACGTGGCGGGCGCGCGCCTGACCCTGGTGATGATGGCGCTGGGGCCGAACCTGATGCTGGAGCTGTTCCGCTACGAACTGCCGGCCGACGCCGAAACAAGGCCGCGACGCAACTGCGACCTAGGCGCCAGCCACATCGCGCTGAAGGTGCGCGACCTGGACGCCGCGCTGGACTTCCTGCGCGCGCGCGGCGTGGCCGTCATGGACGGACCCATCGCCATCGACGACGGACCCTGCGCCGGCCTGCGGGTGAACTACTTCCTCGACCCTTTCGGCAACCAGTGGGAACTGGTCGAGTACCGGCACCTGCCGTTCATGGATGGCACCGACGTCGCGCTGTACGGACGCGCCTGAACGCGCACGCCGAGCGCGCGTTCAGGCGGCCGCCAGTGCCATCGCGCCGGCGGCCGTGTTGGAAATCGGGATGTGGTAATGCTGGTGCACCAGGCGCGCCTGATCGCCCAGCGCGGCGCGCGCGGCCAGCCACATCAGCAGTTCCACGCCCTGCGTTCCGGTGAGCTCCACCAGTTCGTGGATGGAGTAGCGCGTGGCCCAGTCGGGCTGCTCCACCAGGCTGCGCATGAAACGCTGGTCGAAGTCCTTGTTGATGAACCCGGCGCGTCGGCCGTCGAGCTGGTGCGACAGCCCGCCGGTGCCGACCACCACCACCCGCTTGTCGCTGTCCCAGGCGCGCACGGCCTCGCCCACGGCCCGCCCCAGCGCCCAGACGCGCCGCGCGCTGGGCAGCGGGAATTGCACCGTGTTGATGCACAGGGGCACGGCCGGGGGGGCGTCGCCGTCGGGCCACAGCAGTTTCATGGGTAGCGTGAAGGCGTGGTCCACCAGCATTTCCTGGCAGGTGGTGAGGTCGAAGTCGGCGCCGATCAGATGCTCGATGAGTTGCCAGGACAGGTCCTGGTCGCCGGCGAACGGTGCCAGGGTCGGAATGCCCCAGCCCTCGTCGGCGTTGACGTAGCGTTCGGCCGCGCCGATGGCGAAGGTGGGCATCTTGTCCAGGAAGAAGTTCAGGCCGTGGTCGTTGTAGATCACCACGGCCGCGTCCGGGCGCTCGCGCGCCAACCAGTCGCGGATGGGCGGGAAGCCGTCGAAGAAGGGCTTCCAGTAGGGGGCCTCCTGCTGCTGCGCGGCCATCGCCTTGCCGATGGCCGGAACGTGGGAGGTGGTGACGCAACCGATGATCCGGGCCATGATTTCAGCTCCCCGCGGCGAGCAGCCGCGACTTGAAGGCTTCCTTGCTCATGCCCGTCTGCTGGGCCCCGATGTCCTGCACGTCCAGGCCGAAGATCCCGGCCAGCTTGGCCAGGTAGTAGACGTTGCCGCCGGCGGCGATCAGGGCGAGCACGTCGCGCCGGCGCACGGCCTCGCGCTGCTCGGGCCCGAGGCCGAAGCGCGCGCAATAGGCGTCCTCGTCGGCCAGGAAGGCGGCGCGGTTGGCCGCCTCGTTGAAGGAGTAGCACATCTTGTTCAGCGCGTAGCCCTTGCGCGCCTGGGTGCCGTCGAAAAGGGTGGTGCCCTCGATGGGGCGGGGTTCCTGCATGGTCGCTCTCCCGTGGGTGATTCGGCTCAGAACGGCAGCCCGACGTAGTTCTCCGCCAGCGAGCGCATCGCCGCCTCGGAGGAGAACAGGTAGGCCAGGTCGGTGTCCTGCAGCTTGCGGTCGTAGGCCAGGCTGTCGGGGAAGGTGTGCAGCATCGTGGTCATCCACCAGGAGAAGCGCTGGGCCTTCCACACGCGCGCCAGCGCCTTGGCCGAATAGCCGTCCAGGCCGCTGTCGTCGCCGTCGCGGTAGTGGCTCAGCATCGCGTGGTACAGGTAGTGGATGTCCGAGGCCGCGCTGTTGAGCCCGCGCGCTCCCGTGGGTGGCACGATGTGCGCGGCGTCGCCGGCCAGGAACAGGCTGCCGTAGCGCATGGGCTCGGCCACGAAGGAGCGCAGCGGCGCGATGGACTTCTCGATCGAGGCGCCGGTGACCAGGCGCGCGGCCACATCCGAGGGCACGCGGCGTCGCAGCTCCGCCCAGAAGTCCGCGTCGGACCAGTCCTCCACCTTGTCGCTGAGCGGGACCTGGATGTAGTAGCGGCTCAGTACCTGAGAGCGCAGCGAGCACAACGCGAAGCCGCGCTCGTGCCGGGCATAGATCAATTCCGGAGAGACCGGTTTGGTGCGCGACAGCACGCCCAGCCAGCCGAAGGGATAGACCTTCTCGTATTCGCTCAGCACCCCCGCCGGGATCGATTTTCGGCTGACCCCGTGGAAGCCGTCGGCGCCGATCACGAAGTCGCATTCCACGCGCACCCGTTCGTCGCCCTTGCGATAGCTCACGCTGGGCGAGGTACCGGCGATGTCGTGCAGTTGCACGTCCTGCACGTCGTGCACCACCGTTCCCTGCATGCGGTCGCGCGCCTCGTACAGGTCGCGCGTCAACTCGGTCTGGCCGTACACCACCACCGAGCTGCCGCCGCTGTACCTGTGCAGGTCCACGCGGTCCATGCGGCCGTCGTGGGCGATGAAGAAGCCCTCGTGGATCTCGCCCTCGCGGTCCATGCGCTCGCCGCAGCGGGCCTCGCGCATCAGTTCGGCGAAACCATGTTCCAGCACGCCGGCCCGGATGCGCCCGAGCACATAGTCCCGGCTCTGGCGCTCGAGCACCACGTTGTCGATGCCCTGCAGGTGCAGGAGCTGCGAAAGCAGCAGCCCCGAGGGGCCGCCGCCGATGATGCATACCTGGGTTTTCATGCCTGTCTCCTGGTCTGGGTGTCGAGGGCTTGCGGTCGCGCGCGGGGCCGCGCTCCATGGGGCCCGAGCGGCGCAGAGTAGGGGGGCATCGGGGGGCGGCGGAAGCGCCTTTTGCAGCCAGAACTTGGACGTTTCGAACATCGGGCGCCGCGACCCGCGCGCGCCGGTCCATGGTGCGCCGCGCATGCCGCGCCGGTTTGCGCAGGATCAAGGAGCCGCTTCGCGCCTGCGCTACGTTGTGGCCCACTCCTGCGCCCCGCCCATGCAAGCACGCGAAGACACCATCCGGCACTACGACCTGTACGGCGAGTCCGGACAGCTTCCGGACGTCATGCATTGCGAGTCCATCGCCGTGCGCTCCGCGCTGCACGACTGGGAACTGGTCGCGCACCGGCACGCGCATCTGCACCAGTTGCTGCTGCTGCGCCGCGGCGCCGGGCGTGCGCAGCTCGACGACGCTCGCTTCGCGCTGGGCCCCGGCGCCCTGCTCAACGTTCCGCCGGGAACCGTGCACGCGCTGCGTTTCGAGCCCGGCAGCGACGGCCTGGTGGTGACCTGGACGCAGGCCATGCTGGATCAGCTGCTGGACGGCGACGCCGCCGTGCGCCAGCGCCTGGCGCGTGCCTGGATGGCGGCGGCCGACCCCGCGCTGGACAGCGTCGCGCTGCAACTGGCGGAGGAATACGCCACCCGCGCCGCGGCGCGCGCGCTGGTGCTGCGAGGTCTGGGCTGCGCCCTGCTGGCGCGGGCGGCGCGCCTGGGCGCGGGCGTGGAGGGCGCGCTGCACGCGCCCCCCGACTCGCGTCTGCACCGGGGTTTCGAGGAACTTCTGGAGGCGCACTTCCGCGAGCATTGGCGCGTCGCCGACTACGCGCGGGCACTGGCCGTCACGCCCACACACCTGAGCCGGGTGCTGCGCGGGCTGAGCGGCCAGAGCGCCTCCGCGCTGATCGACGCGCGCCTGGTGCGCGAAGCGCGTCGCCAGCTGGCCTTCACCAACCTGCGCGTCGCCTCGGTCGCCTACGCGCTGGGCTTCGCCGACCCGGCACTGTTCAGTCGCGTGTTCACGCGCACCGCGGGCTGCTCGCCACGCGCCTTCCGGCAGCAGCTGGACTCGCGCCAGGCGCGCTGAGGCGATGGCGCCCGGCGCGTGCCGGGCGGATCAGGCCGGCGCGCCCTGGTCCGCGGCTTCGAGCACCACGCGCTGCGCCATCCACTGCAGCAACTCCTCCGTGGCGCGCTCGCTGGCCTGGGTATTCGCCCCCCTGCGGAACTCCTCGTACCAGCCGAGTACGCGGGGGTCCGCCACGCCCTGCGCGCGCAGGAAGCGCCCCAGCGCGCAGTCCTCGGCGTCAGTCGAGCGGCGTTCGCGCTGAGGATCGCGCGCGCCCATCCAGAGGCAGGCCAGGGCCCCCGGCCAGGTCCGCAGCGGCCTCTCGGCGACGTCGCGGCGCGCGCCGTGCTCGCGGCTCCAGGCCAGGAAATCCTCCGCCGGCATCGGACGCGACAGCGCGAAACCCTGGCCCAGGCGCGCGCCCAGTTGTCGCGCCACCTCCACGAAGCTTTCGTCCTGCAGCCCCTCGATCACCGTGTGTGGCGCGAACTCCTGCCCGATGCGCACCAGCGCGGCCAGCAGGCGGATGGTGCGCACGGGATCCTTGGGCAGTTCGCGGATCAGGCCCTGGTCGATTTTCACGGTATCCACCGGCAGCGAGGCCAGGCGCGTGATGCTGCTGTAGCCGGAGCCGAGGTCGTCGAGCACCAGACGCACGCCCAGTGTGCCGATGGCGTGGATGGCTTCGTCGCTGCGCGACACGTCGAGGCCGTCGGTCTCCAGCACTTCCAGGCTCAGGTGGGTGGCGGCGACGCCGGCGCGGCGCAGTGCCTCCTCGATCCATGCCGCGCACTGCTCGTGCAGCAGGGTCTGCGGCGGCAGGTTCACCGAAAGCTCCAGGTCCAGCCCGGCCTCGCGCCAGTCGTGCAGGTGCTCGAGGGTCTGGGCCAGGCCCTGGCGGAACAGCGCGTGCAGTTCCTGCTCGCCGAAGGCGGGCAGGAACTGGCCCGGGTTGTACACGCTGCCGTCCGCGCCGCGCAGCCTGGCCAGCGCTTCGACCTTGGTGACCGCGCCGCTGCGCAGGTCGACGATGGGCTGCACCCACATGCGCAGGCCGTCGCCGTACAGGAGCTCGCGAAACCGGCGTACCTGGGCCGGGTCGACAGGCTGGTGGTTGCGCGCGGTGGCCGCGAACTGCGCGTCGATGCGCGCGCGCAGCAGTCCCAGCCACGAACGCGCCCAGCTGGACGAGAACTGGTGCGGATAGGTGCCGAACAGCATCAGCACGCTGTCGGTGTTGTCGCCCTGCGCGATGGGGATGGTGGCGGCGCTGCGCCAGCCGAACTCGCGCGCCAGCACGTGCCATGGGCGCAGCCGGTCGTCGAGCAGGTAGGCATCGACCACCTGCACGTCGCGCATGAACCAGGCCTGGGCCAGCGGGCCGCGAGCCACGCCAGCCAGCGGATTCAGGTTCGGGTAGAGCGAGCGTTCGCGCAGCGCCGCGACCAGACGCTCGCCGTCCGCGCCGGCCAGGGCCTGCTCGCGCATCACGCCGTGCTCGTCGGGACGGAACACCATGGCGTTGCGGATCCCCGGCAGCGCGGCCAGTGCCTGCAGGGTCTCGGGCAGCACGTCCACCCAGCTGGTGCGCTCGCGCAGCGGCGGATGCAGTTGCGCGAAATAGCGCGACGTGGTCTGGTCGATGGCGGCGAGCTGCACCTGCACGTCCAGGCGCAGCCGCGCCGTGGCCACGCGCAGCACGCGGTAGCGCTGGCGCGAGGAGATCAGCGCGTTTTCCAGCTGGGTGCGCAGCAGGTCCTCGTACAGCGCGAAAGCCTCCTCCATGCGCGCGCCGGACAGGCCGATCAATGCATGCACCTGGCCCAGTTGCGCCGCCTTCGCTTCCAGCATGGCACGTGACGTGCCCGGGCCGAGCAACAACAGCAGATGCTCGCCCTGGCTGCGCTTGAGCCGGTCCAGTTCGGCCGCGGACAGGCAGCGCAGGATGGCCGCCGGCTCCTCCTCTCGCGCCAGGCTGGCGTAGAAGGCGGCTCCGAATTGCGCGGCCGTGGTGCGCAACAATTCCTCGTCCAGCGAGGCCAGCAGCGTGCGCGACTCGGCGCCGAAGGCGTCGATGTGCGCCTCGCGCGCGAAGTCAGGATCGCGCTCGACCTCCGCGGTGCCCACGCGCCACCAGCTGCTGCGGTCATGCTTGTGGGTCTTGCAGGCGTACATGGCCGCGTCGGCCATGCGCAGCAGCCCGTCGGGTTCGCGCGCGTCGTTGGGGCATAGCGCCAGGCCCATGGTCATGCCCACCTGGGCGCTGCGCCCTTCGCCCAGGTCGAAGGGCGTCTGCACGGCCGTGTGCAGGCGTTCCAGCGCGGCCGCCAGATCCTGCAGCGCCTCCGAGGCATCCAGGTCCTCGGACACGACAACGAACTCGTCGCCGCCCAGGCGCGCCAGGAAGTCGCCCCCGCGCAGGCGCAGGCGCAGCGCCTGCGCGAGCTTTTGCAGCAGCACGTCGCCCACCGCGTGGCCGTAGCGGTCGTTGACCGGCTTGAAATTGTCCAGGTCGAGCATGCCCACCGCGAGCAGGCTGCCGCGGCGTTCGGCGCGTGCGATGGCGCCGGGCAGGAATTCCTCCAGCGCCAGCCGGTTGGGAAGCCCCGTGAGCGCGTCGGTGCGAGCGCGCCGGCTCTCGGTGTCCTGCAGCAGTTGCAGCGTGTTCTTGCGGTCGAGTTCGTCCAGGCCATGGCCGAGCAGCGCCGCGACCTGCTCGCAGGCGCCGCGGGTGGTGGCGTCGAAAATGCCGGGTTGGCGCGCGGCGAGGCTCAGGATTCCCCACACCTGGGCGCCGCGCCGCACCGGCAGTGCGAGCACGGCGGCCCAGGGCCCCGCATGTTCGCCCATGGGTTGCTCCTGGGTCACGCTCGCCTGGGTGCGCCAGGCGCGGGCCGCCGCCGCCTGCGCGTCGTCGATGCGTGGGCGCTGGGCGTCGATCCAGGCGATGTCCCGGGCTTGCTCGCCGGCCTTCGCCAGCACCGCCAGGCGCTCCTGCCCATCCGGGCTGGCCAGCCATGCCGCGCTGAATTCGGTGCCGTCGACCAGGCTCTGGCACAGGCGCGCGATCATGCCCGCCTCGGTGGCGCCCTGCAGCAGGGAATCGCTCGCGGCCGCCAGCGCGCGGTACACGCCCTGGGTCTGGCGCAGTTCGCGCGCCTGCTGGTGGCGCTCGCTGACGTCGATCAGGGTCCACAGGATGCGCTGCACGCCGTCGCCCAGGTCCAGACGCACGCCGCTGAGATCGACGATCACCGCGTGGCCGTCCAGGTGACGATGGCGCACCCCCTGCGCGGTTCCCCGTCCGGCATGCAGGATGTGCCGCGCCAGATGGGCGACGCGTTCGGCCTCGTCGGCGTCTGCGTAGTAGGCGCGGGCTGGTCGGGACTGCAATTGCGCCAGGTCGGCGGTGCCCAGCATCTGCAGCAGTCGCGCGTTGGCGTGTTCGACCAGCCGCTCGGGATAGCGCACCACGTTGACGCCCACCGTCATGTTCGACAGCAGGGCCACGTTGATGCGGGACTGCTCGCGCTCGCGGCGCACCGCGTCCAGCCGATCCAGGCCGATGGAGATATCCGCGGCGATCTGTTCCGCGACCTTTTGCAGCAGGGGGTCGAAGCCCCCGGGAAAGCTCAGGTAGAGCCCGAAGCTCGCCCAGGTCCTTCCGTCGCGCAGCAGCGGCAGGCTGGCGTTGCCGTACAGGCCGAAGGACTGCATGCGCTGGGCCCACGGCAGCTGCGCCGGGTCCTCCCGCGTGTCCTGCACGTAGGCCGGCTTTCCGGTGCGCCACGCGCGCCCGGTGGGGCCGCGCCCGTAGGGGCTGCCGGTGTCCACCTCGATGCGTATGTCGTCCAGATAGGCCTGGGCGGGGCCGGCCTTGGCCAGCACCCGGAACCGGCCGGTGTTGTCCGGGCGGCCGATCCAGGCCAGCGTGACTCCCTGCAGCCCGATCATGAGTTCGCAGAACTTCTGCAGGAATTCGACGTCGTCGTGCGCGCGCTCGATGATCCTGCCGATGGTCGACTGGATGCCCGCCAGCTCGGAGAAGCGCCGCAGCTGGCCGCGGAACTGGTCCTGCTGCTCGTCCATGTGGCGCGCCTGCTGGCGGGTCAGCGCGTCGAGCTGGGAGGTCTGGCCCTGCAGGCGCAGCAGCGCGGCGTGGTGCGCGTGCTGCAGCGAGGAGGCGAACAGCACGGCGCCGCCCACCGCGAGCAGGAAGAATTCCAGGCCCACGATGGTCTGCGCCGACGAGGCCGCCTCGATGATCGGAACCCCCACCGCGGCCGAGACCGTGAGCAGGCAGAAGGTGAAGGCCAGCAGCCCGGCGGTGACCAACGCGTCCAGCGCGAACACCGACACGATCAGCGGAAACAGCAGCAGCCCGAGCAGGCCGGTACGCTGCGCGTTCGCCAGCAAGGTGCCGCCCGCCGCCACCGCCCAGATGCCCAGTACCAGCGCGAATACGCCGGCGATGCGCGCCGCGCGCCCGCCCGACAGCGGTGGCCTGGGCGCCGCGCGTCGTCGAAGTCCGATCTGCAGCAGCGGCGTGAGCATCACCACCGCGCTGGCGTCGGCGATCGCCCAGTCGACGATGCTGTCCATCGCCGATCCGTGCAGCTTGCCCAGCCAGACCATGCCCGCCACACCGATCAAGGCGGCCGCCACGGATTGCAGCAGCCCCATGGACAACAGGAATACGAGCACCGAGCGCGGGCTTTCCCACCACGCCTGGGCCGAGGCGCCCAGGCGGCGCAGCATCGCGCAGCCCAGCAAGGGCGCCAGCACATTGCCGGCGGAGGCGATCAGTGCCGCCTCGAGTCCGAGGCGCGAGGCCAGCGCGTTGGCCAGCAGCGAGGCCAGGAAGATGCCGGGCATCGCCGGCGGCCCCCAGCGCAAGGCCACGAAGGCAGCCAGCGCGGCCGGCGGCCACAGCGGCGAGGCCCCCGGAAACCAGGCCGCCGGGAAGGCCGCCAGGGCCAGGTAGCCCAGCGCGACGGCGACGTTGAGCAGGATGCGCGCGGAGGCCCCCGGCGCGGCTGCGTCGGCAGGCCGTGCGGGGTCCATCGAAGGAGATGCCATGATTCGTTGCGTGCGCGGATGCTCGGGTCATCGTAGCGCCGTCCGCGGGGCGCTCTGTGCTGGAAATCACCGGTTGTCGCCGAACCGGCCGCGCCTGCCTTGCGCTCCGTCAGGAGCGGCGCGCGGATGTGGCCGCGCGCCCGGGCTTACTCGAAGGACGGCTGCTGCGGGCGCACCACCGGCAGGCCGGCGGCGGTCCAGGCGTCGAAGCCGCCGGCGATGGAGCGCACGCGGGAGTACCCCATCTCATGCATCACCGCCGCGGCCAGCGCGGCGCGCCCGCTGGTCTTGCAGTACAGCACCACGTCGAGGTCGCGAGCGCCCAGTTCGGGGCTGCTGCTGAGCTTGAATTCGAGCAGGCCGCGCGGTGCCAGCACGGCTCCCGGCAGGTGGCCGGCGGCGAATTCGTCGGCCTCGCGCACGTCGAGTACCACATCGGCCTCGCGCACCGCCTGCGCGGCTTGCTCGACGGGGATTTCGGTGATGCGGGCCTTGGCGGCGGTGACCAGGTCGTGGGCGGTTTTCATGAGGGGGCTCCGGAGGGGCGGGAGAATTCGTCCGCGCGACGATGTCGCCGCGCACCATCTGGAATATACATTCCGGTGTATGTGGTCACCGGATCGCCGGGGGAGTCGTCGTCTTGTCGCGGCAGGCTCCGGAGCTTCGCGCCGGCTCAGGGCGAAAGATGTTCCGAGGCCTCCGAAAGGTGCTGCCAGATTATCTTGACCTTTTCCTTGGTGGTTTTCCGGCATTCGCAATAGATGCGAATCTCCATTTGCATCGAGTATTCATGCCCGGCGCAGGCGAGGAGTTTCTGCCCGACTTCCCGTCGCACCGCATTTTCCGGCAGAAAGGCCAATCCGTGGCCTTCCAGCAGCATGGCCTTGAGGCCTTCGGCCATATCCGTCTCGCAGCGGGTCTGCAGCAGCGGTTTGGTCGCCATGCCCGCCAGGATGAAGTCCACCATGCGTTTGAGGTAGGCATTGGGCGCGTAGGCCAGGAAGGGGATGAGCTGGCCGGGCGTGCCGGGAAGTTCGTATTCCGGGCGCCCCTGGTCGTCGCAGCGGGCGTAGGGGTAGATCGACTCGACGCCGATGCGCAGCATGTCGAAGCGCGAGGGGTCGAGTTGCACCGGCTGGCTGGCGTGGTGGTAGACCATGGCCAGGTCGCAACCCCCGTCGACCAGGCTCATCGCCGCGTCGTGCACGTTCAGCGCGGTGACCTTGGTGCTCAGCCGGCCGATGCCTCGCTCCAGCTCCTTCACCCAGCGGGGGAACAAACCCAGCGAAAGCGTATGGGGCATGGCGATGCTCACCGCCTCCGCGTCCACCTGCTCCTGCCCGCGCAGCAGCGTGCGGGTTTCCGACAGGTGGGCCAGCATCGACAGGGCCTCGGCGCGAAACACGTCGCCGGCCGGGGTGAGCCGGGTGGGGTAGGTGGTGCGGTCCACCAGGGCCGAGCCCAACCAGGCTTCCAGCGCCTGGATGCGTCGTGAGAAGGCCGGCTGCGTGACGTTGCGCAGTTCCGCCGCGCGGGAGAACGAGCGCGTCTCCGCCAGCGTGATGAAGTCCTCGAGCCACTTGGTGTCCATGATGCGATGGTCGCGTCGGGCGCGGCAAGGCGCGCGCAGGCATGCGCGCTCATTCTAGGAGCGAGGTGGGCGATAAATCCATGCAAAACTTGCATAACGTTATCAAAAAACGGCATTTGCCCGGCATGTTTCGCTCGCCTAGGATCTGCGGCGGTTGAATGCGCGGCGTCGCTGCGCGCCCCGGGCAAATGAATCGGGTCCCGAATTCCGGAGAAACTCCCCGAGGCCCGCAAGCAGGAAGGATGCGTTATCGTGAATATGCGTGAAACCTTGAAAAAGCAGGATTCGGAACTTCTCAAACCCAGGGCCCTGTCCTTTGCGTCGAACGCCGATGGCCCGTGGCAGACCTATCTGTCGCAGGTGGACCGGGTGGTGCCCTACCTGGGCCCGCTGGCGCGCTGGGCGGAGACGCTGCGACGGCCCAAGCGTGCGCTGATCGTGGACGTTCCGATCGAGATGGA
>JAKBNS010000028.1 GCA_021830925.1 Pseudomonadota bacterium
CTGCTCGCGCTCGGCCTGCGCGGCCCGTGCGCGGGCCTCGGCCTGCTCCTGCTCTTCCTGCTGGCGACGGTGAAGTTCCTCGGCCTGGCGCGCCAGCAGCTCGGACTGGCGCTTGGCCTCTTCCTCGCGACGGCGCAGCTCGGCCTCGTCCACCACCGGCTTGGCGCTGGGCGCCGGAGTCTCCGCCGGCTCCTCGCGCTTGACGAACACGCGCTTCTTGCGCACCTCCACCTGGATGGTGCGCGCCTTGCCCGTCGAGTCGGCCTGCTTGATCTCGGTGGTCTGCTTGCGGGTCAGCGTGATCTTCTTGCGCTCGGCCCCGGCCACGCCGTGGGCGACGCGCAGGTGATCGAGCAGCCGGGCCTTGTCGGCCTCGCTGATCGGGTCGTCCTCGGTCTGCTTGTGCACGCTGGCCGCGGCTAGTTGTTCCAGGAGCTGGGCAGCCGGAATGTGCAGTTCGGTGGCGAGTTGGGCGACGGTCGTTTGTGCCATGGATGCTTTCCTTGCTCCTTCTTGTGTCTCAGGCGTTGAACCAGTGTTCGCGGGCCTTGAGAATCAGCGCGCTGACCTGGGCCTCGTCGCCGCCGATGATCGCCGTGAGCTCGTCGGTCGCCAGGTCGGCCAGGTCGTCGCGGGTATGTACGCCCGCGTCGGCCAGCTTGGCGATCTGTTCGGTGCTCAAACCCTCCAGGTCCTTCAGGTCCTGGGAGACTTCGTCGAGTTTCTGTTCGCGCGCGATTTCCTGCGTCAGCAACGCGTCGCGCGCACGGTTGCGCAGCTCGTGCACGGTGTCTTCATCGAAGGCGGAGATTTCCAGCATCTCCGCCAGCGGCACGTAAGCCACTTCCTCCAGGCTGGTGAACCCCTCCTGGATCAGGATGTCCGCCACTTCCTGGTCCACGTCGAGTTTGCCGCGGAACAGCTCGCGCATTTCCTCGGTCTCGGCATTTTGCCGGTTTTGCGACTCTTCCGCGGACATCAGATTGATCTGCCAGCCGGTGAGTTCGGAGGCCAGACGCACGTTCTGCCCCGAGCGGCCGATGGCCAGCGCCAGGTTCTCCTCGTCCACCGCGACGTCCATCGCGTGCTTCTCCTCGTCCACCACGATGGACTGCACGTTGGCCGGCGCCAGCGCACCGATGACGAACTGCGCCGGATCCTCCGACCACAGCACGATGTCCACGCGCTCGCCGCCCAGCTCGTTGCTGACCGCGTTCACCCGCGAACCGCGCACGCCGATGCAGGTGCCGATGGGGTCGATGCGCCGGTCGTGGGACAGCACCGCGATCTTCGCCCGCACACCCGGGTCGCGCGCGCAGGACTTGATCTCCAGCAGACCCTGCTCCATCTCCGGCACTTCCAGGCGGAACAGTTCCTTCATGTATTCCGGGGAGGTACGCGACAGTTCGATCTGCGGGCCGCGCGCGGCCCGGTCGATCTTGGCGATCACCGCGCGCACACGGTCGCCGGCGCGGATGTTCTCCTTCGGGATCATGTCGCCGCGACGCAGGCGCGCATCCACCTTGCCCGACTCGACGATGGCGTCGCCCTTGTCCATGCGCTTGACCGTACCCACGAAGATGCGGTCGTTGCGCTGCAGGAAGTCGTTCAGGATCTGTTCGCGCTCGGCATCGCGGATCTTCTGCAGGATCACCTGCTTGGCCGCCTGCGCGCCGATGCGGCCGAACTCCAGGCTCTCGACCTGCTCCTCGATGTATTCGCCGACCTCGATGTCGGGAATCTGCTCCACCGCCTCGAAATGCAGGATCTCCGCGTCCGGCTGCTGCAGCCCGGCCTCGTCGGGCACGACCAGCCAGCGCCGGAAGCTTTCGTAGTCTCCGGTGTCGCGATCGACGGCCACGCGGATGTCGACCTCGCCGCTGTAGCGCTTCTTGGTCGCCGAGGCCAGGGCGGCCTCGACCGCGCCGAACACGACGTCACGGTCCACATTCTTCTCGTGCGCCAGCGCATCGACCAGCATCAGCAACTCGCGGTTCATGATTTACGACCCCTGAAGTCAAGCAACGGCACCAGGCGCACTTCGCGCGCCTCGGCCATCGAAAAACGCAACTCCTGCGGCTCCTGCGCGAGCGTCGCGCGCCGGCCCGCCGCCGCAGGCTTGTTCTTGTTCGCGCCGGGACGGCGCCGTTCCAGCCCGGCGAGCAAGGCCTCGTCCCAGGCAATGGAATAGGAACCCTCGAGCCCCCCTTCCCCTTCCGCGGGGACACCCTGCAGGATGCCCCGGTACTTCTTGCGCCCCTGAAACGGCAAGCGCAGCGTCACATCCACGGCCTGGCCGGCGAAGCGACGCATGTCCTCCGGCGTGCGCAACAGTCGGTCCAGCCCCGGGGACGACACTTCCAGGCGCTTGTAGTCCAGCCCCTCGACCTCCAGCGCGTACTGCAACTGGCGGCTGACGCGCTCGCAGTCCTCCACCGTCACCGACGCGTCGTCGCTGCGATCGATGGTCACGCGCAGCAAGCCGGCCGCCGCCCAGTTCGCCTCGACGAACTGGTAGCCCAGACCCCGCACGGTATCCTCGATCAATTGCGCCTGCTGCATGCCCTGCCTGTGTTCCTCTGTTCCCTCGATGCCGCGATGAAGCCGGATGGCGCGAACGCGAATGCAAGGGCAACAAAAAAGGGCGATCGGTATCGCCCTTTGCTTGTCGCCCTTGCTGTTGGCCAACCCGGCTGGATCCGTTTCCGAAGCCGCCGCCGTGCGCCGGAGACCCCAGCTTGCCCGGACACCCTGTTCGGCATGTCCCGCGCGGCTGGCGCCACCAACTTCCGGCCTGGTGCCTGGGGCCCCATGTGCTTCGAATTGCTTATTCTATAGGCAAAACCCCCTTTCTTCAAGGCGCGAGCACGCACGATTCGCCGAACGGCCCCTCGCGAGCCCGTCACGAGCTCGCCGGGGGCCCCACGACCGGCGCGGCGTCGAGGCCGTCGACGCCCATGCGAGAATGCGGGCCAAACCGCGGGCGCGCCGCGCGCCTCTCGTCGCCAATCGCATTTCCAGGACATACTCATGGGCTTTCTTTCCGGCAAACGCATCCTGATCACCGGCCTGCTGTCCAACCGCTCCATCGCCTACGGCGTGGCCAAGGCCTGCCATCGCGAGGGGGCCGAACTGGCCTTCACCTATGTCGGGGAACGCTTCGCCGAGCGCATCCAGGGCTTCGCCCAGGAGTTCGACAGCCGCCTGACCTTCCCCTGCGACGTCGCCGACGATGCCCAGATGGAAGCGCTGGCGCGCGATCTCGGCCAGCACTGGCCGCGCCTGGACGGCTACGTGCACTCCATCGGATTCGCTCCGCGCGAGGCCATCGCCGGCGACTTCCTGGAAGGCCTGTCGCGCGAGGGCTTCCGCATCGCGCACGACATCTCCGCCTATTCCTTCCCGGCGCTCGCCAAGGCGCTACTGCCGCTGCTGCAGGCTTCCTGCGACGCCGGCGGCATGCCCTCGCTGCTGACCATGACCTACCTGGGTGCGGAACGCGTGGTCCCCAACTACAACACCATGGGCGTGGCCAAGGCCGCGCTGGAAGCCAGCGTGCGCTACCTGGCGGAAAGCGTGGGTCCGCGCGGCATGCGGGTGAACGGCCTGAGCGCCGGCCCCATCAAGACCCTGGCCGCCTCGGGCATCGCCGACTTCGGCAAGATGCTCAAGTTCAACGAGACCAGCACCCCGCTGCGACGCAACGTGACCATCGAGCAGGTGGGCGACGCCAGCGCCTTCCTGCTGTCCGACCTGGCCAGCGGCATTACCGCGGAAGTGCTGCACGTGGACGCCGGCATGCACGCGGTGGTCGGCGGACTGGGCGCGCAACTCTGAACTCGGCGGCCCCGCGATCTCCGCCCTCGACGCGGGAAATTGCGCGGAGGTAGTTGACAAGTCTTCGGGGCCGTCTACAATGTTGGTTTTTCGCGGGAATAGCTCAGTTGGTAGAGCGCAACCTTGCCAAGGTTGAGGTCGCGAGTTCGAGACTCGTTTCCCGCTCCAGTTTTTCGATTTGCGAGGCCCCGATTCCAGATAATCGGAACCTCGTGAATATCCGGAGCCCTGACCGGCTTGCGGGGCCCGGAACACCACAGGGGAAGCGCTGCCTTCCCCTTTTTGTTGCCAATCGAAAATGCCCTCTCCGGCGCAAACCGGAAACAGAGCACTGATAATGCTCCTCGAAGGGCGTTGCCGTTCGGTTCGACAACCGGGTTTCGGCATCCAACGTCGGTGCGCATCTTCCGCTAAGATGCGTTCCAGCTTGAATCACGGCGCGGTAGCAAAGCGGCTATGCAGAGGACTGCAAATCCTTCCAGGTGGGTTCGACTCCCGCCCGCGCCTCCAGTACCTTGAGTGCCCTGAAGCCACCCCCCGGGTGGCTTTTTTGCGTGCGCAGCGCATCCATGGACCGCGCTGCGGGCAACACGCCGCCTGTGCCACAATCGTCCGTCGCCCCGCCAGGCCCCGACGCAGCGAGCCTGGATCCCCCACCCTCCGGATGCTCCCGCCATGTCCCAGCCCGCGCCCCAGTCTTCCCGCCCCGATCTCGGCGACCGCGTGCTCGGCGCCCTCCTGGGCGCCTTCGTCGGCGACGCGCTGGCGCTCGGCCCGCACTGGTACTACGACCTCGACGCGCTGCGCCGGGACTACGGGCCCTGGATCACCGACTACACGCAGCCCCGGCCGGAGCGCTACCACGCCGGGCTGCGCGCGGGCCAGTCCTCCCAGGCCGGCTGGCTGCTCGAGCTGACCCTGCGCAGCCTGGTCGAGCGCGGCGGCTACGACGAAGCGGACTTCTGCCGGCGCATCGACGAGGAGCTGTTCCCGCGCATCGACGGCACGCCGCTCAGCGGCCCCGGGGGCTACACCAGCCAGTCCATCCGCGAGGCCTGGCGCCTGCGCGTGGGCCGAGGCCTGTCCTGGGGCGAGATCGGCGGCTACGCCGACAACACGGAAGCCGCCGAACGGGCACTGGCCATCGCCGTTCGCCACGCGCTGCGCCCCGACCGGCTCGCCCGCGACGTCGGCTCGAACACCGCGTTGACCCAGATCGACCCCACGGTGATGGCCATGACGGTGGCCTACGGCTGCGTGCTCGGGCAACTCCTGCAGGGCCATGAGCTCGACGAATCCCTGTCCGGCCGGCTCATGACCCTGGTGCGCGAAGGACAGCTGCCCTTCCACACGGTGACCTCCGCGGGCGAGTCCGCGGTGCCGCGCGGCGCGGAGAAGCCCCGGGCCGGCGTGGGCGAGTTCGCCTCGCCCGACGCCCTGCTGAGCCCGTCGAACATCGCGCGCGCCGCGCGCGACCCCGGGGTGAGCATCGAGCCGGCCTGGAAGGTTTCGCTGGTCTACGGCATGCCCTGCGCCGTCTACCACCAGTTCCCGGCCGCGTACTACCTCGCCGCGCGCTTCCGTGGCGACGTCGAGAACGCCATACTGCACGCGGTCAACGGCGGCGGACAGAACCAGGCGCGCGCCATGCTGACCGGCGCACTGTGCGGAGCCATGGGCGGCATCCAGGCCATTCCCGAGCGCTGGCTGACGGGACTGGAGCACGGCGCGGAGCGCCTCGAACTGGCGCGATCCCTGTCCCGCCAGATCCAGGCGGAACAGACCGGCGGCACGCCGCCG
>JAKBNS010000170.1 GCA_021830925.1 Pseudomonadota bacterium
GCGGCTTGATTGCATGCTTTGGCGGAAAGGGTGGGATTCGAACCCACGGTACGGTATAACCGTACACCGGATTTCGAGTCCGGCGCATTCGACCACTCTGCCACCTTTCCGAGGTGTTCTGCTCTAGCGCGGGCGGTGGTCGGTCCGCATGCGCGAAAACATGCAAGTGTAGCAGCGCCTCGCCGGCTCGGGAAGATCCGGCGCCGCGATTCAACGCGCCTGGGGCATCAGCAGTTGCTGGCCGCCCAGATACGGCTGCAGGGCGCGCGGAATGTCCACACCGCCGTCGGCGCGCTGGTAGTTCTCCAGCACCGCCACCAGGGTGCGGCCCACCGCCAGGCCCGAACCGTTGAGGCTGTGCAGCCACTGGGTACGGCCCTGCGCGTCGCGGGTGCGCGCCTGCATGCGCCGCGCCTGGAAGGCGTCCATGTTGGAACAGCTGGAGATCTCGCGGTAGGTGTTCTGCGCCGGCAGCCACACCTCCAGGTCGTAGGTCCTGGCGGAGCCGAAACCCATGTCGCCGGTGCACAGCAGCATGGTGCGGTAGGGAAGCTCCAGGCGCTGCAGCACGGTTTCCGCATGCTCGGTGAGCTGCTCCAGCGCCAGCGCCGAATGCTCGGGCGCGCACAGCCACACCAGCTCGACCTTGTCGAACTGGTGCTGGCGGATCATGCCCCGCACGTCGCGCCCGTAGGACCCTGCCTCGGAACGAAAGCACGGCGTGTGCGCCACCAGGCGCATGGGCAGTTGCTCGGGCGGCACGATGGTGTCGCGCACCAGGCTGGTCAGCGGCACCTCGGCGGTGGGAATCAGGTAGAAGTTGCCCAGTTCGCCGCGCGGCACCGCGAACAGGTCGGCCTCGAACTTGGGCAGTTGCCCGGTGCCGCGCAGGGTCTCGGCGCTGACCACGTAGGGCACGTAGGCCTCGGTGTAGCCGTGTTCCTCGGTGTGCAGGTCCAGCATGAACTGCGCCAGCGCCCGGTGCAGCCGCGCCAGCGGCCCGCGCAGCACGGAAAAGCGCGCGCCGGAGAGTTTCGCGCCGGCCTCGAAGTCCAGCCCCAGGCCGGCGCCCACGTCCACGTGGTCGCGCACCGGGAAGTCGAAACCGCGCGGCTCGCCCCAGCGCCGCACCTCCTGGTTGCCGGTCTCGTCGGCCCCCACGGGCACGTCCGGGTACGGCAGGTTGGGCACGCCCATCAGCAGATCGGACAGTTCGACCTGGATCTGCTCCAGGCGCGCGGCCGAGGCCTCGAGCTCACCCTTGAGCGCCGCCACCTGGGTCATCTCCGCGGAGGCATCCTCGCCCTTGGACTTGCGCTGCCCGATCAGGCGCGAGATCTGGTTGCGCTGGGACTGCAGCTCCTCGGTGCGGGTCTGCAACTGCTTGCGCTCGGCTTCCAGCGCGCGGAATCGCGGCACGTCCAGGAAAGGCTGCGGCTGCTTGCGGGTGTTCAGACGGGCGACGACCTCGTCCAGGTCCTTGCGCAACAGGTTGATGTCCAGCATGGGTAGGCCAGTGAATGCTTGAGGGATGCGCCTCGGGACCGGCCCTGGTCATGGGCTCCGGGCGGCGCGATGGCGATGATGCCAGGGCCGCTGCCGCCGCCGCAACCAGGCGGGCGACAGGGTTTCAACTTCGCGGGGTCTTCGGGCCCAGCCCCTTGGGCAAGGGAAAGCGCAGGGTTTCGTCCACGCCTTCCAGATTGCGCACCGTGCGTGCGCCGAGTTCGCGCAGGCGGTCGATCACCTGCTGCACCAGACGCTCGGGCGCCGAGGCGCCGGCGGTGACCCCGATGCGCTGCGCGCCCTGCAGCCATTCGGCACGCAGGTCGGCCGCCGTGTCGACCATGTAGGCCGGGCGCCCCAGGCGCGCGGCCACCTCGCGCAGGCGGTTGGAATTCGAGCTGCTGGGGCTGCCCACGACGATGACCACGTCGACCTGCGGGGCCATGAACTTGACCGCGTCCTGCCGGTTCTGCGTGGCGTAGCAGATGTCCTGGCGCTTGGGGTCGCGCAGTCGCGGATAACGCGCGCGCAGCGCCGCCACCACGGCGGCGGCGTCGTCCACCGACAGCGTGGTCTGCGTGACGTAGGCGACCTCGTCGCTCTCGGGAAAGGGAAGCCGGGCGACGTCGGCCTCGCCTTGCACCAGGTACACGCCCTCGGCCTGGCCCATCGTGCCCTCGACCTCCGGGTGGCCGGCGTGGCCGATCATCACCAGGTGCAGGCCTTCGCGGCGCATGCGCGCCACTTCGACGTGCACCTTGGTGACCAGCGGACAGGTGGCGTCGAACACCTTCAATCCGCGCGCCTGCGCCTGGTCGCGCACGGCGCGCGACACGCCATGCGCGGAGAACACCAGCGTGGCGCCGGCCGGCACGTCGTCGATCTCGTCCACGAACACCGCGCCCTTGGCGCGCAGGCTCTGCACCACCGTGGTGTTGTGCACGATCTCGTGGCGCACGTAGATCGGCGCGCCGAACAGTTCCAGCGCCCGCTCGACGATGTCGATGGCGCGGTCCACGCCGGCGCAGAAGCCGCGCGGGCTGGCCAGCAGCACGTCGAGCTGGTCGGCCCCGGGGGTCTCGTGGGTCGGCGTCGGGTTCACAGCACCCCCAGGATGTGCACATCGAACACCACCGGCTTGCCGGCCAGCGGGTGGTTGAAATCCAGTTCCACCATGTCCTCGTCCGCGGCGGTCACGGTGGCCGCCGCGCTGGCGCCGCTGGCCGAACTCAGCCCGGCCAGCTGCAGCGCGTCGCCCACCGCCAGGCGCACGTGGTCGGGCACGAACTGCTGCAGCGCCGCGCGTGGAACGCGCTGCACGCGCTGCGGGTCGTGCATGCCGAAGGCCACGTCGGGCGGCAGTTCGAAGCGCGCCTGCGCGCCCTCCTCCAGCCCGAGCAGGCATTGCTCCAGCGCCGGTGCGAGCTGTTGCGCGCCGAGGGTCAGCGTGGCCGGATTGTGGCCGAAGGTATCCACCCAGGCGGGGCCGCCGGGGGCCGCCAGGCGGTAGTGAAGGGTCAGCAGGGAGTCGGGGCGAACGTTGGGCACGGTATCGATACACTGTGTCGTGGCGGCCAGGGCCGCGCAAACCCCATTGTAGGGAAGCATGTCCACCCGCATCGCCGACCTTCCCCCGGACGCGCGTCCGCGCGAGAAACTGCTGGCGCGCGGCCCGCAGGCGCTGGCCGACGCCGAGCTGGTGGCGCTGCTGCTGCGCAGCGGCGTGCGCGGCTGCAGCGCGTTGCAGTTGGGGCAGCGCCTGATCGACGCCTTCGGCGGCCTGCACGGCCTGCTGCACGCGCCGGCCGACAGCCTGCGCGCGGTCAAGGGCCTGGGCCTGGCCAAGTACGCCGAACTGGCGGCGGTGCTGGAAATGGCCCGGCGCGCATTGGCCGAGCCGCTGCGCGAACGCCGACTGTTCGACAACCCCGAGGCCGTCGAGGATTACCTGCGCCTGTGGCTGGGAGGCTCGCCGGTGGAGGTGTTCGCGGCCCTGCTGCTCGATCACCGGCACCGCCTGCTGCACGCGCAGCAGCTGTGGCGCGGCACGCTGGCGCATACCTCGGTGTACCCCCGCGAGCTGGTCAAGCTGGCGCTGGCGCACGACGCCGCGGCGGTGATCGTCGCGCACAACCATCCCTCGGGCGTGGCCGAGCCCTCCGCGTGCGACCGCCAGGTCACGCAGCGCCTGAAGTCGGCGCTGGGGCTGCTGGACATCGCCCTGCTCGACCACCTCGTGGTCACGCGCGCGCAGGCCTTCTCCTTCGCGCGCAACGGACTGCTGTAGGAGCGCGGCGAAATGAGCACGCGGATCCCTCGCCGCTCGCGCAGCCGCGCCGCGCCGGCAGTCGCGACGCCGCCCGCGGCGGCTCGTGCGCCCGAAGCCGCGCCGGCGCAGGTCGAGCCCTCGGCGCCGGAGCCGGACGAGCCAACCGTGTTGTTCCGTCGCGCCGTGGCCGGCGCGCAGGCGCTGCGCGCCCCCGAGCGCGTGCTGCTGCGCCCGGCGCCGCCACCGCCCATACCGCGCCAGAGGTTGCTCGACGAACGCGCCGCGCTGCAGGAATCCCTGTCTGACAGCGTGGACCTGGACAGCCTGCTGGAAACCGACCAGGAGCTTTCCTACCGCGCCCCCGGCATCGGCCCCGACGTGCTGCGCAAGCTGCGCCGCGGCCACTGGGTGATCCAGGCCGAGCTGGACCTGCACGGCCTGCGGCGGGACGAGGCGCGCGCCGCCTTGCTGGAGTTCACCCATGCCGCGCAACAGCGCGACGTGCGCTGCGTGCGGGTGATCCACGGCAAGGGCCTGGGCTCGCCCGGGCGCGAAGGCGTGTTGCGCCACAAGGTGCGCGGCTGGCTGCTGCAGATGCGCGACGTGCTGGCCTTCTGCCAGGCCGGTCCGCACGATGGGGGCGCCGGCGCATTGATCGTGCTGCTGCGCGGGCCGCGCACCTCCGGGATGCGGCAACTCGGCTGATCGGCGCAACGAGGGTTCACGGTGTTGGGAATTACCGACACCACGGCGTTCCATGCTGGCCTAAGGTTTCGCTCATGCGAAGCCCTGCCCTGTACGACATCTCGCCCACCGTGGATCCGCGCTCGCCGCTGTTCCCCGGCGACCGGCCCTACGCGCTGCAATGGACCGCGCGCATCGCCCAGGGCAGTTCGGTGAACCTCAGCGCCATGGAGCTTTCGCCCCACGTGGGCGCGCACGCCGATGCGCCGCTGCATTACGCCGACGGCGCGGCAGCCATCGATGGCGTCGACCTGGCCCCCTACCTGGGGCCCTGCCGCGTGGTGCATGCCGTCGACTGCGGCCCCCTGGTGCGGGTGGAGCACCTGCTGCGCGCCGAGCGGGACCTGCCAGCGCGGGTGCTGGTGCGCACCTGTCGGCGCACCGCCACGGCCTGGGACCCGAACTTCACCGCCTATGCCCCGCAGGCCCTGGCCTGGCTGGGCGAGCGCGGAGTCCGGCTGGTCGGCATCGACACGCCCTCGGTGGATCCGGCCGACAGCAAGAGCCTGGATGCGCACCACACCTTGCTGCGCCTGGACATGCGCGTGCTGGAGAACCTGGTGCTCGACGACGTGCCCGAGGGCGACTACGAACTCATCGCGCTGCCGCTCAAACTGGCCGGCGCCTGCGCATCGCCGGTGCGAGCCGTGCTGCGCCGGGCCTGAGCCCAGCCCCGCGTGTCCATCGCCCCCCTTCCTCCCTGCCCATCCGACCTACCCCCATGCGACATTCCCTGAGCCGCGAGGCCTGCGCCGCGCGCGATGCGACCGACCCGCTGGCGCCGTTGCGCGAGCAGTTCGCGCTGCCCCCCGGCGTCATCTACCTGGACGGCAATTCCCTGGGCGTGCTGCCCGCGGCCACTGCGGCCCGCGTGCAACAGGTGATCTGCGACGAATGGGGGCGCGGCCTGATCCGCAGCTGGAACGACGCCGGGTGGATCGATCTGCCGCGCCGCGTGGGCGACAAGATCGCCCGCCTGGTGGGAGCTCGCGCGGGGGAACTCGTGGTGGCGGACTCCACCTCGGTGAACCTGTACAAGGTGCTGAGCGCCGCGCTGCACATCGCGCGCGCGGACTCGCCGGCGCGCCGGGTGGTGGTGTC
>JAKBNS010000027.1 GCA_021830925.1 Pseudomonadota bacterium
ACATGACGGTGCGCGCACTGGATGCGCCGCGCAGCGAATCCCATGCACTGGCAGCGCTGCGCGACCTCGTGGAAGCGCGCACGCTGGGCATGCCGGCGCGGGAATTCCTGCAAATCGACAGCGCGGACGCGCTTTTGCGCTGGGCCCGCGAGCACGACGCATGCACGCCTGCGCGGTTCATCGCATGGCTGGCGCGACAGCCGCTGACCCTGGGGCCGGCGCCGCTGCCGCCGCCCCTGGGCGTGCCCGCGGCCGGCGAGCTCGCGGCCCGACTGCTGGGCGATCCGACGCAGGAGTTCGAGACCAATCCGAGCTGGCACGGCAGCTGCCGCGAGACCGGCCCGTGGGCGCGCCTGCAGCATCGACCGCTGCTGCGCGATCTCGCGCAGGGCGCAGCGCATGTCTCGGCGCCGCTGCTGGCCCGCTTCGCCGCCCGCCTGCTGGAACTGGCCGAGACGCTGCTGGCCTGGGTGGGCGAGGCCGACATGCCTCTGACCATGAAGGCCGCCGCGGGCATGGGGCTGGCCGACACCGCGCGCGGCCTGCTCGCCTACGGTGTGGAACTCGACCACGGCGCGCGCGTCGCGCGCTGCCTGATCCTGGCTCCGGCGCAATGGAACTTTCATCCCCAGGGCACGGCCGTGCAATTGCTGCGTTCGGTGCCCTGGAGCAGCCCGAGCCAGGCGGCGCGTACCGCCAGCCTGGTGATGTGCGCCGTGGACCCCTTCGTGCGCTGCGACTTCGCGCTGCCCGGCGCTCCCGCGGCCTGATTCAGCGCGCGCGGATGAACAGCGTGTGCAGGCTGCGCCCGCAGGCGCCGTCGGCATCGAACACCGTGGTGTGGCTGGTGCCCACGCCCGCCCCGTCGATGGCCGTGCGCGCGTCGATGCCCAGCCAGGGGTGGCATGGCTCGCGGTACAGGCTGAGCTGCAGGTCCACCGGCACGAAACTCCACGCATGCACCGGCAGCTCGGCGCTCAACCCATTGGCCGAATCGAGCAGCAGCAACAGGCGCTCCAGGCCCGATTCGGGCCGCCCTCGTACCAGGGGAATGCGTGGGCGTCCCCACACCGTGGCCGGGCCCATGCGGTCGAATCCTCCCCGGGTGAAGCGCCATTCGATGGCCTCCCCATAGGGAAAGCTGCCCACGCCCTCGAAAAACTGCTGCACCTGCGGCCCCGGCAGCTCGGGCACTTCGAAGTCGTCGGCCACCGCGCCCACGCAACCCGGTTCGCGCTGCAGACGCCACGCGCGCGCCAGCAGCACGTCGCGCCCACCCGCGCTCATGCGCGCCTCGAGCAGTTCGACCCGACGTCCGGGGCGCGCCATGCGCACCTCGACCCGGCACGGCGCCAGCGGCACGGGGCTGAGGATCTCCACGCCCAGGCGCGCGATGCGCAAGTCCTCGCGGGCCTGGAACTCCCGCAACGCATGGGTCAGCAAGGCGATCGGAGGGCCGCCATGCAGCAGATCCGGCGCCCACGGCCCCACCGCGGCCTGGGTGGGTTCGAAGTCCTGCTCGCCGGTCTGCAGATAAAAGGCTTCGGGAAGTTCCATGGAGCGTGGGCGCGAATCCTCTCGCGCGGAGAAGGGAGACGGAGCAAGCACCGACCAGGCACGGGCCGGGAGCGGGCCGGAGATGGATCGATCCTAGCCGCGTCGCGCCCTGCGCGTGCGCCAGCCCCGGCGGAGGCTCACGCGCCGGTGCCGGCGCAGGAAGGGAACCTTTTGCGCCGGCGACGCTCCAATTCATGTTTGGGCCAACAAGGACCTCACCTCTTGCCGAACACGTCGCCCCTGCGCTTTCTCTGGAATTCCACCGTCGGCTACCGCCGGCACTACCTGCTGATGCTGCTCGCCCCGGCCTGGGGGGCGCTGTACATTCCGATCGCCTACTACGCGATCAAGCTGATGGTGGACACTCTCGCGGCCGGCCCGACGGTGGACCTGCGCGCGCTGGCCTGGCCCGTCTCGCTCTGGCTGGCCATGGACCTCAGCACCGGCCTGGCGTGGCGCCTGGCGGCCTTCGCGTCGTGGCGCAGCGAACCCTACGTGCGCCGCGGCATCGTGGTCGACGCCGTCACCCGCATCCTGTCCTATCGCCACCGTTTTTTCCAGAACGCCCCGGTCGGCACGCTGGTCAGCAAGGTCAAGGCGCTGGGCGAGGGCTACGACGACCTGTGGCACCAGATCGGCGCCGGCATGAGCCACCTGCTGCTGGCCATGCTGGCGAGCGCCGCGAGCATCGCGCTGGTCGACTGGCGTCTAGGCGCCGTCGTGCTGGCCTGGATCGTGCTGGACATCGCCCTCAACCTGATCATGGGCCGGGCCGTCATCCGCCTGGTCGGCGAGCAGGCCGACGCCAAGCATCGCGCGACAGGCGAGTACTCCGACATCCTCGGCAACGCCGCGGCCGTCAAGTTGTTCGCCGCCCGGCACGCCGAGAGCGCGCGCCTCGGACGCACGCTGGACCAGGATCTGGTGGTGCGCGAAGTCGCGGCGCTGAAGCTGGACTTCAAGGTCGGCATGGCCAACGACCTGCTCGGACTGGCCTTCCTGGCGGCGATGCTGGGGGCCGTGCTGCACCTGCGCGCGACCGGACAACTCAGCATCGGCGCCATCGTCCAGGTGTTCGGTCTGATGTTCAACCTGGGCCTGAACCTGTTCCTGCTGATCCAGGAATACCAGAACCTGGCGCACAAGATGGGCAGCCTCAAGAGCGCCCTGGCCGTGCTCGATGCCGACCGCAGCGAATATGGCGGCGCCCCGCTGCGCCTGGCGAGTCCCTCGGTCGAGTTCCGCGACCTGCGCTTCGCCCACGAGGACGGCCACCGCGTGTTCGACGGGCTGAACCTGCGCGTGGCCGCCGGCGAGAAGATCGGCATCGTCGGCGAGACCGGTGCCGGCAAGAGCACCCTGATCCAGCTCCTGCTCAAGCAGTTCCCGCCCGAATCCGGGCACATCCTGGTCGGCGGCCGGGACACGGCCACGGTGGATGCCGACTCGCTGCGCCGGTCCATCGCGGTGATTCCGCAGGACATCAGCCTGTTCCACCGCGACCTGCGCGCCAACATCGCCTACGCGCACCCCGATGCCGATGCCGCCACGATCGAGGCCTCGGCGCGCCGCGCCCACGCCCACGGATTCATCGCACGCCTGCCCGCCGGCTATGCCACGCTGGTGGGCGAGCGCGGACTCAAGCTCTCGGGCGGGCAGCGCCAGCGCATCGGCA
The DNA here is from genome assembly GCA_021830925.1 of Pseudomonadota bacterium. Classification (GTDB taxonomy): domain Bacteria; phylum Pseudomonadota; class Gammaproteobacteria; order Burkholderiales; family Burkholderiaceae_C; genus Thiomonas_A. The sequence goes on from JAKBNS010000027.1 coordinate 3,233, forward strand.
TCGCCCGCGCGCTGCTCAAGGACGCGCCCATCCTGGTTCTCGACGAAGCCACCAGCAGCCTGGACAGCCGGACCGAAACGCTGGTCCAGCACGCGCTGCGCGAGCTGCTCAAGGGCAAGACCGTGCTGGCCATCGCGCACCGCCTCTCGACCCTGAAGGACATGGACCGCATCGTCGTGCTGGAACGGGGCCGCATCGTGGAAAGCGGAACCCACGCGCAATTGCTGGCCGACCCGCGCGGAAGGTACGCCCGCCTCTGGGCCTCGCAAAGCGGGGCCGAGCGCGGCGCTGCGCTGCGCGAAGCCTGAGCTTCACGTTGCGGCAACGCGGCAGCAACACGCGCCGGCTACGCTGGGCGCCAGATTGTCTCCCCTGCTCCAGCTTCTGATGGCGAGCGAGCTTCACCCAGCCCACGGGCTGGGTTTCTTTTTTTGCGCGACGACCGGCGTAGTCGCCTTCCAGGATCAGTCGCCGGCGACGAAACGGGCAATGTGCCGCGCCAGCTCCGTCGGCGCCTCCAGCGGCGACAGGTGCCCGGTGCCCGGCAACTGCTGCATCACCGCATGGGGAATGCGCGGCAGCAATTGCGCCTGCAGGGTCTCGACCCGATCCACCTGGTCCTGCTCCCCGCAGATCACCAGGGTGGGCACGTCGATGCGCGCCACCTCCGCGCAGATGTCCTCGCGCATGGCCACGTCCGGCCAGCCGGCCCTGGCCTGAGGCGCGCCCCGCAGGCTGTCCTCGACGACCTGCTCGCGCGCGGCGGCGTCCAGAGGCCTTGTGGTCAGGACATGGTCGATCACCCATTGCACCGATTCGCGGGATTGATAGGCACCGATCAGGGTCGCGCGCTGCTCCTCGGACAACACCATGGGCGACGGCGGCGACGGCGCCACCAGCACCAGCGCCTCGAGGCCCCGCGGGCGCCGCGACGCCATCAATTGCGCGACCTTGCCCCCCATCGAATGCCCGACCAGCACGTAGCGCCGCAGCTCCAGGGCTTCGATCACCCCTTCGGCGTCGGCGGCGAGATCGGCCAGGCCGTAGCCCGCGGCGGGCGCCGGGGATTGCCCCCAACCGCGGTGATCGGTGGCGACGATCCGGTAGCGCCCGGCCAACTCGCCCGCCACCTTGTCCCAGGTGCGCGACGAGCCGCCCCAGTAGTGCAGGAACACCAGCGCCAACTCGCCTTGGCCCTGCTGCCTGACGTGAATACGCGTGCCATTCGATTCGACCAACATTCGGGTTCTCCAGGTTCATGAAGGAAGGAGCAAATCGTAGATTCGATATTCTTCTGTGATAATTCACGAATTCGTGTTGTCACTCGATCACGATATTTTCGAATTGGGGATCCGATGGACCGACTCACCAGCCTCGGCGTGTTCGTCACCGCGGTCGAGCAAGGCAGCCTGGCGGCGGCGGCACGCCACTTCGGCCTGTCCGCGGCCATGGCCGGCAAGCATGTCAGCGCCCTCGAATCCGAGCTGAACGCGCGGCTGCTGCACCGCACCACCCGGCGCCTGAGCCTGAGCGACGTCGGCCAGGCCTTTTACGAACGCAGCAAGCGCATCCTCGAGGCCTTCGACGAGGCGGCGCGCGAAGCCCAGGATGCACAGGCCACCGCGCGCGGCGTGCTGCGCGTCGCGGCGCCGGTCACCTTCGGCGCGATGCACCTCGGCGAGGTCGTGGCGCGCTACATGCGCGAGCACCCGCAGGTGCGCGTGGAGGTGCTGCTGGGGGACCGCTATGTCGACCTCGTCGAGGCGGGCGTCGACGTCGCCATCCGCATCGGACGCCTGCAGGACCCGGCGCTCGTGACCCGCCGCCTCGCCCCCTGCCGGATGGTGCTGTGCGCGTCACCCGCCTACCTCGAGCGCCATGGGACGCCCGGCAGCCCGGCCGATCTGATGCGCGCGCAGCGCCTGGCCTTCAGCGAGGCCGTGTCCCCCGGCGACTGGACCCTGCAGGACGCGCAGGGTCGGGCCCATGTGATCGGCGGGCCCTGCGGCATGACGGCGAACAACGTGCAGATGCTGCTCGCGGCCGCGATCGCCGGCGCGGGCATCGCCTACGGCCCGAGCTTCGTGTTCGGAGCCCACATCGCGCGCGGCGAACTGGTCGAACTCCTCCCGGACCATCGCGCGGCGGAACTGACCATCCAGGCGGTGTATCCGAGCGCGCGGCGCATCCCGCTCAAGGTACGCGACTTCGTCGACGCCCTCGCCCGCGACTTCGGCGACGAGCCGCCCTGGGAGCGCTAGCTGCGCAAAAAAGCCGGCCCCCGGCCGGCTCCCGTAAGTCCTTGAATTGTTGGTCGGGGCGAGAGGATTCGAACCTCCGACCCTCTGCTCCCAAAGCAGATGCGCTACCAGGCTGCGCTACG
>JAKBNS010000144.1 GCA_021830925.1 Pseudomonadota bacterium
GGTATCGTGGAGCGCCGCGCAGCAGCGCGCGTCGGGGCTGCGCATCGAGCGCCTGGCACCGGGCGATTTCCGTCGCGCGCGGCAGGCGCCGTTGCGCGCGGTCTGGGTACCCGCGTCCGCCGTGCTGTTCTACGCAGGCCAGACTTTCACCTTCGTGGCCACCCGGCCGGCGGCCGGCGGCGACCGTCAGTTCACCGCGCGCGTGGTGTCCACGGCCTGGCCTCGCGGCAAGGGCTACGTGGAGCCCGGGTGGTCCTCGCTGGACGTGGTGACCGGAGGTGCCGACCTGTTGCTGACCCCGCCGCCGGTGGCGCACGCCTTGCCGCCCGCGGGCGATGGAGGGGACGGGCAGCGATGAACCGCGGGCGCGGCTTCCAGGCGTCGCTGCTGCGGTTCTGCGTGCACCGCGCGGGCCTGGTGGCGACGCTGGCCGCGCTGGCCGCGCTGTGCGCGATTCGCGTGCTGTACGGCGTGGATCTCGAGATGTGGCCGCGCCTTGCCTCCGACGTGGTCGAGGTCCGTGCGCGCGCGCCGGGTCTGGGCCCGCGACAGGTGGAGATGCTGGCCACCGCGCCGCTGGAGCGCGCGCTGCAGGGCCTGCCCGGCTTGCGCCACATGGACTCGCGCAGCCTGCCCGGCCTGGCGCTGGTGCGCCTTCGCTTCGCGCCGGGAGGCTCGCCGCGCGAGGCCAGGCGGCGCGTGCGCGCCCGCCTGGCCCCGGTGCGCCTGCAGGCTCCCGCGCGCCGCCCCTGGGTGGGCGCGCCGCGCCCGGAACGGCCGCTTGTGGCGGCCTTCGGATTGACCGCGCGCGGCCTGGGGCCGATGGATTTGCGCGACGTGGCACGCTGGCAGCTGCGCCCGCGCCTGATGGCGGTCGCGGGGGTGGCTTCGGTGCGCCTGTTCGGCGGGCGCGAGCGCGCGCTGCAGGTGCGGGTCGGGGCGCAGCGCCTGCGGCGCCTGCATGTGGGTATCGACGAGGTGTTGCGGGCAGCGCGTCAGGCCACGGTCGTGCCCGGGATCGGCTGCATCGAGACGCCCGAGCAGCGTTTGCTGGCGCGCGCCGATGCGCCGGCCGGCGCCGGCGGTCTGGCGCAGGCGGTGCTGCGCGCCACGCCATCGCGGGTGCTCACGCTGGCCGACGTGGCCCACGTCGGCTTCGCGCCCCTGCCCGCGCGCAGCGCGGCCCGGATCGGTTCCGTGCCCGGCGTGGAGCTGGTCGTGCGCGCGCAAGCCGCGGCGTCCACGCTGCGGGTCGCGCGCGGCGTGGAGCAGGCCCTTGCCCGGCTGCGTCCGATGCTGGCCGGCGAGGGGGTGGTGTTGCATGCGCCCGTGCCGCACCCGGCCCGGCTGTTGCGCACGGCGCTGCGCGAACTGGCGTGGCGCCTGGCGCTGGGAGCCTTGCTCGGGTTCGGGGCGCTGCGCCTGCTGCTCGGGGAATGGCGCGGCGCGGCGCTGTGCGCCGGCGTGGCGGCCGCGACCCTGTTGGTCTCGTCGGCCCTGCTGGTGGCGGGAGGGGCCGAGCTGGACCTGTTGCGCCTGGCCGGCGTGGGGCTCGGTGTGTTGATGGCGACGGGCGACGCGGTCTGGCTGCTCCAGGACTCGCGGCGCGCCGCGCCCGCTGCGCAGGCTTCACCGCTGGCGGCGCGGCGCGCCCTGGTCCTGGCCGCGGTGCGTGCCCGGGGCTACTGTGCACCCGCCACCTGCGCCGTGTTGCTGGCCGTGCTGGCGCTGCTGCTGGTGCCGGGCGCGACGGCCGGACTGGTCGCGCCGCTGGCATGGGCCTGCGTGACATCGCTGCTCGTATCGCTGGTCGTCGGGACCGCGCTGACGCCCGCGCTGGCCGCGCTGGCGAGCGCTTCGCCGTGCGCCGCCCGCGGGACTTCGCGCATGCCGCGCGGCGTCGAGCCGCGCTACCTGGAACTGCGAGGCATGCTCGCGCGACGCTGGAGGGTGGGCGCCTTGTTCGCCGGAGTCCTCGTGGCGGCGGGCGCATGGGCCGCCGCGCAGGGGCGCTTCGAACTGCTGCCGCGTCCGCGCGAAGGCCCGTTCATGGTGCGCATGCGCCTGGCTTCGGGTTCTTCGCTGCAGGCGTCGATGCGCATGGGCGCGCGCGTGGAGGCTGCGCTGCGAGGCCTGCCGCAGGTCCGCCTGGTGACCCAGCGCGCCGCCGACGCCGGCCTGGTGCCCGACGACGAGGGGGCCGCCGACAGCCGCTTCGACGTCGCGCTGCGAGAAGGTGCCGATCCGGTGCTCGGCTTGCGACGCATTCGCGAGGTGCTGGCGGGCTTCGCGGGCGCCACCTTCCGTGTCGACGGACTGTTCGCGCGGCGCCTGGGACGTCTGCTCCACAGCGGCGGCGATGGCGGGGCCGACCTCGTGGTGGATCTCAGCGGCGGTCGACCGGGGCGCCTCGAACTGGCGGCCAGGCGCGTGGCCGCGGCGCTGGGTTCCGTGCCCTCGGCCACCGGCGTGCAGCTCGACGCCCCGCCGCGCCTGCCGCAGCTGCGCCTGCGATTGCAGGCCGCGGCCCTGCGCCTGTGCGGTGCTTCGGCACGTTCGGTGCTGGGCCAATTGCGCACCGCACAGGCCGGCGGCGACGCCGGCAGCATCCTGCTGGACGCGCGACCCGTGCCGGTGCGGGTGGTGTTGCGCCCCGCGCAGCGCGAGGATCCGCAGGCGCTGGGAGCCTTGCCGATTCGCACCGCGCGATGCGGCATGATCCCGTTGCGCGCCCTGGCACGGCCGCGCCTGGGCACGGTGCCCGCGCGCATCGATCATGTGGATGGCGTGCGTACGCTGCGCGTGTTCGCTTCCACCACGTCGGCCGATGCGGCGGGATTCGTGCGCGCCGCGAGCCAGGCCCTGCGCAGCCGGCTGCGTCTTCCGCCGGGGATTGCGCTGCGCGTGCGCGCCCCCACGCTGCGCGCGGCGCGGCGAAGCCGGCGCCTGTTCGCCGGCTTCGCGTTGGCCGCGGCCGGGGTGGTGCTGGTGCTGGGATGGCGCTTGCGCGATCCGCGCCGGCTGGGCCTGGCGCTTGCCGGCCTGCCGGTGGCCTGGGCCGGTGGAATCTTGCTGAGCCGGGTGTGCGGCACGCCGCTCAGCCTGGGGTCGGCGGTGGGGATGCTGGCGCTGGCCGGTGTGGCGCTGCGCGACGCCGGCGCGTCGCTCGGAGGGGCGTCCGCGTCGCCGGCCGCGCGGGCAGGGGGCATCGTGGAGCCGGGCGCGGCGCCGTGGCTGGCCAGCGCAGGCTTCGGAGCGCTGCCGACGGTGGCGTTCGCGCTGGCGATCGCCGCGCTGCCGCTGGCCCTGGCGCCCGGGCTGGCCGGCTGCGCGGTGGCCGGGCCCATGGCGCGCATGCTGCTCGGCGGCCTGGGCGCGCTGCTCGCCTACGAGTCCTTCGTGCTGCCCGGCCTGGCGCAGCGCCTGGACGGCTTCAGCCCACCGCGCAGATCGACGCCGACAGGCTCCAGTCGGTGAGCGGCTGGGAGATGTCGGCGCCGCGGCGGATCGCCGTCATCTCGGCCACGATGCTGGCGGCGATCTCGGGCGGCGTCAGCCCGCCCAGGCGCAGTCCGACCGGGCCGTGCAGGCGCGCCGCCTGCTCGGGGCTGACGTCGAACTGCAGCAGGCGCTCGCGGCGCCTTTCGTTGTTCACACGCGATCCCAGCGCGCCGACGTAGAAGGCCGGCGTGCGCAGCGCTTCCATCAGGGCCAGGTCATCGAGCTTGGGGTCGTGGGTCAGCGCCACCACCGCGCTGGCCTCGTCCAGGTGCATGGCCAGCACTTCGTCGTCGGGCATGCGCGTGGACAGATCCACGCCCGGCATCGCGTCCCAGCCCTCGTGGTACTCGACCCGCGGCTCGCACACGGTGACGCGATAGTCGAGCATCACCGCCATCGTCGCCAGATAGCGCGAGAGCTGGCCGCCGCCGATGATCAGCAGGCGCTGGCGCGGGCCGTGCACGGTGCGCAGTTCGCGCTCGTTGTAGAACAGTTGCTCGCCGCGCGGGGCGCGCCGCAGGCGTACCGCGCCGGAGGCCAGATCGACCACGCGCTCGGTGCGCTCGGCGGCCTCCACGCGCCGCAGCAGCTCGGCGGGCCAGGCACTGTCGTTCAGCGGCTCCAGCACCACCTGCACGCTGCCGCCGCAGGGAAGGCCGAAACGCTGGGCCTCCTCCGCGTTGCTTCCGTATACCGTGGTCTCCGGCTGGTGCAGCGCCAGCTCGCCGGCCGCCACGCGCCGGATCAGGTCGTCCTCGATGCAGCCGCCCGACAGCGAGCCCGCGACCTGCCCGTCCTCGCGGATGATCATCAGCGAGCCCGGAGGCCGCGGCGCCGATCCCCAGGTGCGCACCACCGTGCCGAGCACCACGCGCTTGCCGGCGCCCAGCCATTGCAGGGCCGTGCGCAGGACCTCGATGTCGATGCTGTTCATGCTCGATCTCCCTCCGTCAGCGCGTGCGCCGGCCGAACAGCCCGGCGAACCAGGACTTGAGCAGGGCCCACAGGATGGCCAGGCCGTTGAGCTCTCCTGCGGAGGCGCGCGGCGCGTCGCTCGCCGTCGCCCGGGGCGCCGCGCCCCCGCCGTGCGGGGAAGCCGACGCGGGCGGCGCGGAGTCGGTTTCCGTCGCCTGCGCCGCGTCGCCTGCCTGCGCCGGGGCCGCCGACGGCAGCTGCTGCGCCGCCGTCTGGAAATGGGCGACGAACTGGCCCAGCAGCATCTCCGAGACCTGCACCATCATGCGCGCGCCGAACTGCGCGAACTTTCCCGTGACCTCCACGCGGGCGTCGCCGTGCAGCGTGGTCTGGCCGGGGTTGGCGGGGTCGGGTTCGAGCACCGCGTGCAGTTCCATGGAGGCGGTGGAACCGCCCTTGTCGGCACCCTTTCCGCGCAGTGCCAGGCGGCGCGCGCCGGCGTCGAATTCGAGCACCTCCACGGTGCCCCCGAACTGCGCCTGGGCGGGCCCGATCTTCACCTTCATCACACCCTGGTAGCTCGTGTCGGACAACTGCTCGGTGATCTGCGCGCCCGGCATGCAACCCGCCACCGCCCGGATGTCGCCGAGCAGGGCCCATGCGCGTTCGGGATCCACCTGCAGGGGGTAACGCTTGTCGATTTGGACTTCCATGATCGCTCCGGTACTTCAAAGCCTGCTGGATGACATGCCCCGGGCGCAAGTGTGCCTCGAAACCCGCGATTTCGCAGCCGGTGAGTCCCCTGCTAGGCTATGTCTCGCTCGCGAAACCGGAAGAGGACAACAAGAAATGAGCCTGCAATCCTTGTTCAAGCTGGGGGAGCACGGGACCGACGTGCGCACCGAGGTGATGGCCGGCGTGACGACCTTCCTCACCATGTCGTACATCATCTTCGTCAACCCGTCGATCCTGTCCACGACGGGGATGGACCACAACGCCGTGTTCATCGCCACCTGCCTGGCGGCGGCATTGGGGACCTTCATCATGGCCTTCGTCGCCAACTGGCCCGTCGGGCTGGCGCCGGGCATGGGGCTCAACGCCTTCTTCGCCTTCACCGTGGTCAAGGGCATGGGCTTCACCTGGCAGCAGGCGCTGGGCGCGGTGTTCATCTCGGGCTGCGTGTTCGTGGCGCTGACCATCACGGGGGTGAGGCGCTGGCTGGTGGGGGGCATCCCGACATCCCTGCGCAGTGCCATCGCGGCGGGCATCGGCATGTTCCTGGCGATCATCGCGCTGTCGGGGGCCGGCATCGTGGTGGCCAACCCCGCCACCAAGGTCGGGCTGGGCAACCTGCACAGCCTGCCGGTGCTGCTGGCCACGCTGGGCTTCCTGCTGATCGCAGTGCTCGACTACTTCCGCCTGCGCGGCGCGATCCTCATCGGCATCCTGGCGGTCACCGCGGCCAGCATGCTGCTCGGCCTGACCCACTTCCAGGGCATCGTGTCGGCGCCGCCGAGCATTTCCCCGACCCTGCTCAAGCTGGACATCCCCGGGGCGCTGCGTGGGGGCTTTTTCCACATCATCCTGGTGTTCGTGCTTGTGGAGATCTTCGATGCCACCGGCACCCTGACCGGCCTGGCGCGCAAGGCGGGGCTGCTCGATGGCGGGCGCGAGGAAGGCCTGGGCAGGGCGCTGTTCGCCGACAGCCTGGCCATCTTCTCGGGTTCGCTGCTGGGTACCAGCAGCACCACCGCGTACATCGAAAGCGCCTCGGGCGTGCAGGCGGGCGGGCGCACCGGCCTGACGGCGCTGACCGTGGGCGTGCTGTTCCTGGCCGCCCTGTTCTTCGCCCCGCTGGCCGCGGTGGTGCCGCCCTGGGCCACCGCGCCGGCCCTGCTGTACGTGGCCGGGCTGATGATGCGCGAATTGCTGCAGATCGACTGGAACGACGTCACCGAGGCGGTGCCCTCGGCGCTGGCCGCGCTGGTCATGCCCTTCACCTACTCCATCGCCAACGGCCTGGCCTTCGGGTTCATCGCCTATGCGGCGCTGAAGCTGTTCACCGGGCGCGCGCGCGAGGTGCATCCGGCCCTGTGGGTCGTGGCCGCGCTGTTCGTGCTGCGTTTCGCGTTGTTCCCCGCGGATTGAGCCAGCACCCGGCCTCGGACCCGCCGACCGGGGCCGCACGGGGCCTCGAGCGCGTCGCCCTGCGCGGCGACGTGCTGTACCTGCGCGCCGACCCCGGGCCTGGGGGCGATGTCGGGGATTGCGCCCATTTCGAGGCCGACGGCTGGCTGCTCGCAGAGGGCGGGCGCGTCGTCGCGGTGCGCGCGGCAGACGCGCCTCCCGACGCGAGCTGGCGCCGCGAGGACTGGCGCGGGCACCTGCTGCTGCCCGGCTTCATCGACCTGCACGTGCACGCGCCGCAGATCGATGTCATGGGCTCCTGGGGCGAGGGGCTGCTGCGCTGGCTGGAGGACTTCACGTATCCGGCGGAGGCGCGCTGGGCGGACCCCGGCCACGCGGCGCGCTCGGCCAGGCGTTTCGTGCGCCAGTTGCTGGCGCACGGCACGACCTGCGCCATGGTGTTTCCCACCGTGCATCGCCATGGCGTGGACGCCGTGTTCGAGGCCGCGCGGGAGCAGGGCATGTGCCTGGTCACGGGCAAGGTGCTGATGGACCGCAACGTGCCCGAGTGCCTGCGCGACGACGTCGCGCAGGCCGAGCGCGACTGCCTGTCGCTGATCGAGACCTGGCACGGCCGCGATCGCCTGCGCTATGCCCTGACCCCGCGCTTCGCGCCGTCCTGCAGCGACGAGCAGCTGCGCATGTGCGCGCGCCTGCTGCGCCTGCAGCACCCCGACGGCGGCGCGCCGTACCTGCAGACCCACGTGGCCGAGAACCGCGACGAGGTGCGCTGGGTGCGCGAGCTGGTTCCGCGCAGCCGCAGCTACCTGGACGTGTACGAGCAATTCGGATTGCTGGGGCGGCGCAGCGTGCTGGCGCACGGCATCTGGCTGGACGACGTCGACCGCGCGCTGCTGGCCGAGCGGGGCGGCACGGTGGCGTTCTCTCCGTCGTCCAACCTGTACCTGGGCAGCGGGCTGTTCGACTGGGCGCGCGCCGATGCCGCCGGGATGCGCGTGGCCGTGGCCAGCGACGTGGGCGCGGGCACCAGCCTGTGCCAGCTGCGCAGCGCGGCCGACGCCTGCAAGGTGCAGGCGCTGCAGGGCATGCGCCTGAGCGCCTGGCACGCGCTGTACGCCGTCACGCGCGGCGCCGCGGCCGCGCTGGAGCTGGAGCCCGAGCTGGGGCATTTCCAGCCCGGAGCCTGGGCCGACGTGGTGGCGTGGCGCTGGGCGGCGAACGAGTTGCAGGAACACCGCCTGGGCCTCGCGCGCGGCCTGCACGAGCGCCTGTACGCCTGGATGCATCTGGCCGACGAACGCAACGTGGCCGCCGTATACGTGGCCGGCCGGAGGATTCAGGCCAGGCCGTCGTAGCGCGCCAGCGCGGGGAACATGCGGCGCCACAGCACCACGACAGCCAGGGTTCCCAACCCGCCCAGCACGACCGCGGGCACGGTGCCGAACCATGCGGCGGTGAAGCCGGACTCGAACTCCCCGAGCTGGTTGGAGGCGCCGATGAACAGGGAGTTGACCGCGTTGACCCGCCCGCGCAGCGCGTCCGGAGTCTGCAACTGCACCAGGGCGCCGCGGATCACCACGCTGATCACGTCCGAGCCGCCCAGCACCGCCAGCGCCAGCATCGACAGCGTCATCCAGCGCGACAGCCCGAACACGATGGTGGCCGCGCCGAACACCGCCACCGCGGAGAACATGAGGCGCCCGGCGTGGCGCTCGACGGGATGGCGCGCCATCCAGGCCGCCGTCAGCAGGGCGCCCACGGCGGGGCAGGCGCGCAGCATGCCCAGGCCCCACGGACCGATGTGCAGGATGTCGCGGGCATACACCGGCAGCAGCGCGGTGGCGCCGCCCAGCAGCACGGCGAACAGGTCCAGCGAAATGGCCCCGAGCACCACCCTGTGCGCGCGGATGTAGCGCACGCCCTCGAGCATGGAGTCCAGGGTGATGCGCGCGCGCCCGGAGGCGCGCACCCGCGGCAGGCTGAGCAGCAGGCCCACGCCGAGCAGGTCCGCGACGAGGGCCAGGCCGTAGCCGAAGCCCGGGCCCAGCGCGTACAGCAGGCCGCCCAGCGCCGGCGCGACGATGCTGGCCGTCTGCGTGGCCGAGGCGGCCAGCGCGATGGCGCGCGCCAGCGATCGCTTGGGAACCAGCGCCGGCAGCATGGCCTGCATGCCCGGCGTGTCGAAGGCGCGGCAGGCGCCGACCAGCGCCGACAGGCCCAGGATCAGCGTCCGCTCCGGCCGCAGGCCCCAGCCCTGCGACGCGGCCACCAGCACGCCGGCGGCGAGGGCCTGCAGGGCCATGCTGACGGCGACCACGTCGCGGCGTTCGTAGCGGTCGACCACGCTGCCGGCGACCAGCACCAGGGCCATGCGGGGAAGGAACTGCACCAGGCCGACCAGGCCCAGGTCGAAGGCGCTGCCGGTGATCGCGTACACCTGCCATCCGATGGCCACGCTGAGCACCTGGTAGGCCCCGGTCAGCGCGACGCGCACCAGCCAGAAACTCGTGAATCCCGGAATGCGCCAGACGGAGAGTCCGGGCTCGGGAGCGTGGGAGGGAGGGGTGGACGACATCGACGACGGCGGCGTGCCCTGGGCGCGGGCGTGGACCTGGATTGTCGGCGGGAAGCGGCGGCGCTGCAGCGCGCCGGGCGCCGGCGCGGCCGCCCGCTTCCGAGGCCCTATGCTGTGGGCTGGACGGCCGCGCACGGCCGCTCCATTCCCAGACCCGTTCGCATGGCCGATCCCGCCGCCCGCAAACCCCGAGATGCCGCCGCGCCTCCCGCGCCGGGCGAGGCCCCCGTGGCGCGCTTTCGGCTGCGCGTCACCCGGGGCGGGCAGATCGCCGTCGGGCCGGGCCGCATCGAACTGCTGGAGGCGGTGCGCGACGCCGGCTCGATCAGCGCGGCCGCGCGCAGCCTGGACATGTCCTACCGGCGCGCCTGGATGCTGCTCGACGAGCTCAACCGCTGCCTGCGTGCGCCGGTGGTGGAGTCGGTGCACGGGGGCGCGCAGGGTGGAGGCAGTCGGCTGACCGACACGGGACGCGAACTCGTGCGCCTGTACCGCAACATCGAGCTGAGCGCGGCGCGCGCCTGCCGCGACGACATCGAAGCCCTGACCGCACTGCTGGCCCAGTGCTAGGACACTAGTGTCCTGTCCCGCTAATAACTGTCATTTCGCTGGGCCGTATCGGGGCGCAGGCAAGGCGCGGGCGCGGGTCCAGGCTGAGCGCCTGGCCTGCGCCCCGATACGGCCCAGCCCGAAGGGTTCGGCGCCTGCGGGGCCCTCGCCGGCCGCCCAAACAGGGGCAAGACGCCCAGTCTTGACCCTGTGCGGGCGGCCGCCGATCGCTCCCGCAGGCACACGAACGAAATGACAGTTATTAGCGGGACAGAACACTAGCCCTGCGCGGTGGGGCGGGCGCCCGCGCCGTCGACCCCAGCGCTGGGGTCCCCGCCCGCGCCATGGGCCGGGCGCCGCGCCCGATCGTCGGCGACCCATTGCGTGGCGCCCTGCGCGTCCAGGGGGCGCGCGTACAGGTAGCCCTGCGCGAATTCGCAGTCGATGTCGCGCACCCGGGCCTGTTCCTCCTCGGTCTCGATGCCCTCGGCGATGACGCCGATGCCCAGGCGGTGCGACATCGCGACGATGGCCTCGCAGATTGCCAGCTTGCGCGCGTCTCCGGGCAGCTTGCGCACCAGCGACTGGTCGATCTTCAAGTAGTCCACCTCCACACGGCTGAGCGAGGCGAGGTTGGAGTGTCCGGTGCCGAAGTCGTCCACCGCGATCTGCAGGCCCTGCGCCCGCAGTCGACGCAGGCGTTGGGCGATGCGCGGGGATTCGTCGAGGATCACCGTTTCGGTCACTTCCACCACCAGGCGACGCGGCGCCAGGCCGATGCGATGCAGGTAGTCGACCCAGCCCTGCGTGGGATCGAGCTCGGCGGCCAGTTGCACCGGCGATACGTTGAAACTCACCTGCGGCCCGTGGCCGTCCGCTGCCTGCCAGGCGAGCGCCTGTTGCGCGGCGCTGCGGAACACCCACTCGCCGAGCTCGACGATCAGCCCGGTCTCCTCGGCCAGCGCGATGAAGCGTGCCGGCGGCACCACGCCGAAGGCGGGATGCTTCCAGCGCAGCAGGGCCTCGAACTTGGCCAGCGAGCGGTCGGCCGTGCGCACCACGGGCTGGAACAGCAGGAACAGCTCGCCGAGTTGCGAGGCGCGGCGCAAATCGCCGGCCAGCACCAGGCGCCCGCGCGCGTGCTGGTCCATCGTCGGCTCGTAGGCCGCGGTGCGATTGCGGCCCCCGTGCTTGGCCTCGTACATGGCGAGGTCGGCGCAGCGCAGCAGGTTCTCGGGGCCTTCGGCGTCGTGCGGGAACAGTGCGAAGCCGATGCTGGCGGAGACGTGGACGGCGTGTTCGCCGATGTCGAAGGGGAGCGCCAGCGCCTGCAGCAGCTTGGCGCCGACACGGCGCGCGGTCTGCGCCTCGGCCGGCGCCGGCAGCAGCGCGCTGAACTCGTCGCCGCCCAGGCGCGCCAGCACGTCGGAGGCGCGCAGCGCCGAGCGCATGCGCTCGGCCACCGCGTTCAGCAGCGCGTCTCCCGCCGCGTGGCCGAGCGAGTCGTTGACGGACTTGAAATGGTCGAGGTCCACGTACAGCAGCGCGAAGCAGACCTGGTCGCGCTGCGCGCGCTCGGCTTCCACGCGCAGGCGCTGGCCGAAGGCGTGGCGATTGGGAAGTCCGGTCAGCGCATCCTGGTTGGCCTGGCGCCAGATGGTCTGCGCCGCGCGGATGCGCTCGCCGATGTCGCGCGCGATCTTGGAGGCGCCGACGATGCGCCCGGTCGCGTCGCGCAGCGGCGAGATGGTCACGGAAACATGCACCAGGTGGCCTTCCCGGTGCACGCGCACGGTCTCGAAGTGCTCCACGCGTTCCCCGTTGGCGATGCGCTGCAGGATCATCTCCTCCTCGTGCACGCGCTCGACGGGGAGCAGCTTGGTGATCGGCTCGCCGATCATCTCCGCGGCGCTGTAGCCGAAGATGCGCTGGGCGCCGGGGTTCCAGCTCAGCACGATGCCGCCCAGGGTCTTGGTGATGATGGCGTCGTCGGTGGACTCGACCAGGGACTCGTAGACGTTGATCGGCTGTGCCCTGGGATGCGGCTCCTGCGCCTGCGACAGCGCCTGGCGCAGTGGATGCACCGTGACCAGCGTGCCCACCAGGCCCAGATCGGGGTCGTGCAGCGGGCGGTGGGTCACCAGTGCCGAGATCAGCGCGCCGTCGGCGTCGCGCAGCAGCGCCGGGGAGGTCAGCGCCTGCGCGGCCTCGGACGTGCGGTTGAGCAGCGGCGTGCTCTGCCGCACCAGCAGCGAGTCGATCGGCCGCCCCAGCGCCTGTCGGGGAGAATGCCCGAACAGGCGCTCGGCCGCCGGGTTCCAACTGCTGACCAGGCCGTCCGGGGTGAGGCTGACCATCGCGTCGTCGTGCGATGCGACGATGGTCTCGAACAGGCATGCGCTGAAGCGGGTCTGCACGTCCATGGCGCGGATCTCCCATGCGGTGGCGCGGCGATGCTGGCCCCGCCCAGAATAGCCGCAATCAAGCGCGCGGGGAACTTTCCTTGAGCACGTCCATTGCACCGCCGGGCCCGGCGAAGGCGAGATGCCCCAGCGCGGCCACGCTCAAGGCGCCCAGCACGGCCACCGCATATCCGGCGCCCATCCCGACGCGCTGCAACCACAGCGCGACCGCCAGGTTGAAGGCCGCGGCCCCCAGGCAGCCGACGATGATGCCGCGCAGCAATGCGCGTGCGGCCTCGGGGCCGGCCTGACGGTGGGTGAAGCCTCCCATGGTCGCCGACAGCACCGGAAGCGCCGCCAGCAAGCCGCTCCACGTGGCGCCCAGGTGCAGCGAAACCGCCGTGATGCCCAGCACCACGGCGAGCGCGAAGACCATGCGCGCCGGCAGGTCCCACCAGGGGTGCGGGGCCGGCAGGACCGGGCCCTGGCGGCCCGCCAGCAGCGCCAGCGCCACCAGCGCCGGAAACACGATCGCCGCCGCCATGCCCGGGCGTTGGGGCAGGCGGGCCAACACCAGGAACCAGACGCCGCTGGCCAGGCTGGCCAGCACCAGTGCGGGGGCCCAGCGCCTCCCTCGCGCGGTACGCGCATAGGTGGCGCAAAAACCCGCCGTGCCGGTCAGCCCGAGCAGGGTGCCGACCGCCGCGCGCGAGGCGAAGTCGGGGCCGTTCTGCAGGGCCAGGAAAACCGAGAGCGGCGCGGAAGTCAGGGGCAGGCCGGTCAGCAGACCTCCGATGGAGCCCCCGAAGCGCCTCTGCAGCAGCGTCGCGCCGAGGACCAGCAGCGGGGTGATGGCGATCTTCAACAGCAGCAGGCTCATGGTGAGGCGCAAGTCTAGGCGCGCGCCGCGTTCGCGGCTTCGCGCGAGCGCAGTACGGGCAAAGCCATGGCGCCGCTATTGTCCTCGACAAATCGGCATACATTCCGCAATTTCCTAACACGAGCTATATCTGTCCAGGACAAACATGCGACAATGAGGCCACGCCCCGCTTGGTGCGGAAATTTTGAATCCGTTGCGGCGCGCGCAGCGTATGCACGGGAGAACCCTGCGAAACCCACCCATCGAGCGCAACCATGTCCCGTCTGAATCCATCGCACAGCGATCCCCGCGAGCAGCAGCCACGCGTGGCCGTGATCGGCAGCGGCATCGCCGGGTTGGCCGCCGCATGGGCCCTGAAGGAGCACGCCCGGCTCACGCTGTTCGAGGCGGGGTCGCACTTCGGGGGGCACGTGCACACGGTGGACGCCGAGGTGGACGGCGTCGTCTACCCGGTGGACACCGGATTTCTGGTGCTCAACGAGCGCACCTACCCCGGGCTGCTGGGACTGTTCGCCGAACTTGGCGTGGAACTGGCGAAGTCGGACATGTCGTTCTCGGTGCAACGCCCGCATGCGCGAGGCGCCGGCCTGGAATGGAGCGGCTCGAGCCTGGACACGGTGTTCGCGCAGCGCTCCAACCTGCTGCGGCCGCGCTTCTTGGGCATGCTGCGCGACATCCTGCGCTTCAACCGCGAGGCCACCGCGCTGGCGCGCGCGGATCTGGCGCGCGAGGCGCGCAGCGTGGGGGACTTCCTGCGTGACGGCGGCTACGGCGAGGCCTTCGTGCAGGACTATCTGTTGCCGATGCTCGCCTGCATCTGGTCCTGCCCGGCGCGACGCATGCTGGAGTTCCCGCTGGCCTCGATGGTGCGCTTCTGCGACAACCACGGACTGCTGCAGGTGGAGGGGCGGCCGCAGTGGTACACGGTGCGCGGAGGCGCGCGTCGCTACGTGGAGCGCATCGTGGAGCGCATCCCCGATGCACGCATGAACTGCCCGGTGCGACTGGTCAAGCGCCACGACGTCGGCGTGGAAGTGGCGACCGACCTGGGCACCGAATGGTTCGACCACGTGGTGCTGGCCTGCCACAGCGACCAGGCGCTGGCCCTGCTCGCCGACGCCGACGAGACCGAGCGCCAGGTGCTCGGCGCAGTTCGCTATCGGTCCAACCGTGCGCTGTTGCACACCGACGCGACGCTGCTGCCGCGCAGGCGCAAGGCCTGGGCCGCCTGGAACTTCGAAAGCGCCGGGGCGGCGAGCGATGGCGAGGCGAGCTCGGTGTGCCTGCACTACCTCATCAACAGGCTGCAACCGGTGCCCTTCGCGCGCCCGCTGCTGGTGTCCCTGAACCCGCTGCGCGAGCCCGACCCGGCGCTCGTGCAGCGGGAGATGGAATACGCGCACCCGGTATTCGATGCAGCGGCCATCGCGGCGCAGGCGCGGGTGGCGGAACTGCAGGGCAGGCACCGCAGCTACTTCTGCGGCGCCTGGTGCGGGCATGGGTTTCACGAGGACGGGCTGCGCGCAGGGCGTGCAGCCGCGCAGGCCTGGCTGGCCCAGCAGCGGGCGCACGCCCCGGGTCGCATGGATCGCGCGCTGGAGGCTTCGGCGTGAACGGCGCCCCGGCACCGACCATCGAGGCGTGGCCATGCCTGCGGCGCTGATCGGTCGCGGCGTGGTGCGGCACACGCGCCTGCGCCCGGCGCGGCATGCCTTCGCCTACCGTGTGTTCTTCCTGCTGTTGCCCATGCGCGCGCTGGCGCGCGGCGAGGCCACGCTGGGCATCGCGCGCAACCGCGCGGGCTGGCTGAGCTTTCACGATGCCGACCATGGCGACGGCGGCCCCGACAGCCTGGCGTGGGTGGAGCGCCTGCTGCGCGAGCAGGGCGTGCACGACGCGGCGGGCGAGATCTGGCTGCAGACCTTCGCGCGCGTGCTGGGCTACGTGTTCAAGCCGGTGAGCTTCTGGTATTGCCATCGCGCCGACGGTTCGCTGGCCGCCGTGGTGGCGGAGGTGAACAGCACCTTCGGCGAGCGCCACTGCTACGTGCTCAGGCCGGGCGCCGGGCACGCCGTGGCCTGGGGCGAGGAACTGCGCGCGGACAAGGCCATGCACGTGTCGCCCTTTTGCCGCATCGAGGGGGGCTATCGCTTTCGCTTCCTGCGCTGCACGCGCGACGGCGCCGAACGGGTGGTCGCACGCGTCGATCACGACGATGCGCTGGGGCCCCTGCTGCGCACGAGCATCGCGGGCTCGCTGCAGCCCCTGACACCGCGCTCGGCACGGCGCGCGCTGCTATCCCATCCCTTGCACAGCTTCGGGGTCGTCGCGCGCATCCACTGGCAGGCGTTCGCGCTGTGGCGCAAGCGCGTGCCCTTCTTTTCCAGGCCCCAGGCATCGCGAGATCCGCTGACACGATGAACTCCCGTACCGACTCCTCCCGCTCGGGCGCCCTGCAAGGCGGCGCCGCGTCCTTCGACCGGGCCCGTCCCGCGCGCATGCCGCTGGCGGCGCGCAGCGTGCTGGCCATGTTGCGCAAGCTGCGCTACGGGCGCCTGGAGCTGAGGCTGCCCGACGGCAGCATGCTGTCTCTGGGCGGCGCGGAGCGCGATCAGGCCCTGGCCCAAGTGCAGGTGTCGGACTGGTCGGTGTTCGGCGCGGTGCTGCGTCGCGGCGACATCGGCTTCGCGGAGGGCTACATGAGCGGGCAGTGGACAACCACCGACCTGCCGGGCCTGCTCGGCCTGCTGGCGGCCAATCGCGCGGCGCTGGAGCGCGCGCTGCACGGCAGCCCGCTCGGCACCCTGCTGGACCGGCTGCGTCATGGGCTGCTCAGGCGCAACACCCGCCGCGGCAGCCGCGACAACATCCACGCCCACTACGACCTCGGAAACGACTTCTACCGCCTGTGGCTGGACCCGGGCATGAACTATTCGTCGGCCTTGTTCACCGAGACCGGCATGAGCCTGGAGCAGGCCCAGCAGGCCAAGCTGGATCGGGTGCTGCGCGAACTGCAGCCGCGGCCCGGGCAGCGCGTGGTGGAACTGGGCTGCGGCTGGGGCGGATTCGCCGAGACCGCGGCCCGCGCGGGCCTGGAGGTCGACGGCATCACGCTGTCGGATCGGCAACTGGAATTCGCGCGGGCCCGCCTGCGCGACGCCGGGCTCGACGCCCGGGCACGCGTGCACCTGTGCGATTACCGCGACGCACGGCGCCTGAGCCCGGCCGACGGATTCGACGCGCTGGCATCGATCGAGATGTTCGAGGCCGTGGGCGAGGCCTACTGGCCCGCCTACTTCCGCAGCGTGGCCGAACTGCTGCGTCCCGGGGGGCGAGCGTGCATCCAGACCATCGTCATCGACGAGGCCCTGTTTCCTGCCTATCGCCGCGGCACGGATTTCATCCAGCGCTACGTGTTCCCGGGGGGCATGCTGCCCAGCCGCAGGGCCTTCGTCGAGCAGGCGCGCGGCGCCGGCCTGGAAGTTCTGGGAACCCACGCCTTCGGCCTGGACTACGCCAGCACCCTGGCCATCTGGCGCGAGCGCTTCCTCAGCAGGCTGGTGGCGGTGCGAGAACAGGGTTTCGATCGCCGCTTCGAACGCTTGTGGGACTTCTACCTGGCCTATTGCGAGGCCGGATTCGCACATGGCAGCATCGACGTCATCCAGTTCACCCTGCGTCGGCCGAGCTGAGCGCCAGGCACGACGCGGCGCGCTGCTGGCCGGCCTGGCCTGCATGGTCTGGCCGGCCTTCGTGCCGCGTGCCCGCGCGAGCGTCGAGGCCGGCCATGGCGCTCCCGCCTGCGTGGCGCGCGCGCTTCCCGGGGCACGGCTGAGCGGCAGCGCGGAGTTGCGCTGGTGGGGCCTGGACATCTATCGCGCCTGGCTGTGGGTCGGGCCCCACGGGCTGGACACGTCCCGCCTGGGCGCGCAGGCCTTCGCGCTGGAGCTGCGCTATGCGCGCAGCCTGCGCGGCAGGGACATCGCCGACAAGTCCGCCGAGCTGATCGCCCGCCTGGGTCTGGGCAGCCCCGCGCAACGCCGGGCCTGGCATGCGAGCATGCGGGCGATGTTCCCCGACGTGCATGCGGGCGACACCCTGGTGGGCCTGTATCGGCCGCAACCGCAGGGCGGCGGGCGTAGCCGTTTCGTGTTCGACGGGCGTGTCGTCGGCGACATCGAAGGCCAGGATTTCGCGCAGGCCTTCTTCTCCATCTGGCTGTCCCCGCGCACGAGCGAGCCGGCGTTGCGGCAGGCGCTGCTGGCCGGGGTGGAGCAGGCGCGGTGAGCGGCGTCGCGCCAGCGCCGCGGGAACCCTCGCGCGCGCAGCTCGCGCGCTACGGGGCGCTGCAATTCGCGCTGAGCTTCGTCGCGCTGCCGCTGTACGTGTTCCTGCCCGCCTACTACGGGGCGGAGCATGGCGTTCCCCTCGGGTTGCTCGGGCTGTTGCTGCTGGGCGCGCGGCTGGCCGATGCGCTGGTGGACCCCGCGCTCGGGCGCCTGGCGGATCGCATGCTGGCGCGTCGGCGGGCATGGGGGCTGATCGCGGCGGCCAGCCTGGTCTCGCTGGCCGGCTTCGCGGTGCTGATGGGGATTGCCGGCTGGCTGTCCGGCGGCCTGGACGCAACGGTGTTCGCCGCTGCCTTCGTCACGGCCTTGTGGCTGGCGCAGGCGGGCGCCACCGCAGCCGGCGTGGCCCACCAGGCCTGGGGCGCGGCGCTGGCCGGTGGCGAGGCCGATCGCGTGCGCGTGTTCGCATGGCGCGAGGCGCTCGGCCTGGGCGGGGTGCTCGCGGCGGCCGCCGCGACCCAGTTCGGCGGGGCGACAGTGTTCACCTTGGGATTCGCCCTCAGCCTGGGGGTGACCCTGGCGCTGTTGCGCGGGGTCGAGCTGCCGCCGGTGTTCGCCCCGCGCGCGCATGCCATCGGCGGCCTGCGCGCGGTCGTCGAGCCGCTGCGCCACCCGGCCTTCCGCAGCCTGCTGGCCACCTACGTGAGCAGCGGCGTGGCGGCATCGATCCCGGCCACGCTGGTGCTGTTCTTCGTGCGCGACCGCATCGGCGCCGCGCAGTGGTCGGGCGCCTACCTGTTGCTGTATTTCGCGGGCGCAGCCGCCGGTGTTCCCCTGTGGCTGCGCGCGGTCGCGCGTTTCGGCGCGGCGCCGACCTGGCTGTTCGGGATCGGCGCGACGGTATGCAGCTTCGCCTGGGCGGCCGCGCTGCAGCCCGGGCAGCGCGGGGCATACGCCGCGCTGTGCGCGGTATGCGGCCTGGCGCTCGGCTCGGACCTCATCGTGCCGCCCGCGCTGCTGGCCGGACTGATTCGCAGCCTCGGGCACGACGGCCGACTGGAGGGGGCGTACTTCGGCCTGTGGAGCTTCGCGGCCAAGCTCACGCTGGCCCTGGCAGCCGGCGTGGCGCTGCCCCTGCTCGGCGTCCTGGGCTACCACCCGGGCACGCCGGCGACCGGGCCGCTGCCGCCGCTGGTGGTGGCCTATGCGCTGCTGCCCTGCGGATTGAAGGTTCTTTCGGGGTGGATGCTGTGGCGGGGATGGATGCGCCCCGCCGCGCGCGACCCCGGTTTCCTGCTGGACTCGACAAGGAGAAACGCATGATCACCGCCTGGCACAAGCCCCTGCACCTGGCCGCGGGCGCCCTGCTGAGCGCCGGCCTGCTGGCCGGCTGCGCGAGCGTGACCCCGGCCGACTACCGGGGCGAGAAGCCCGAACTCGCGCTGGAGCAGTACTTCAACGGCCCGCTGAGCGCCGACGGCCTCGTGTTCAACCGCTCGGGCAAGGTCGTCAAGCGCTTCCACGTCGACATGATCGGCGCGTGGAAGGGCGACGAGGGCACGCTCACCGAGCATTTCCTGTACAGCGACGGCACCCGCTCCGAGCGGGTGTGGCATCTGCGCCGCCTGCCCGGCGACGGCCCCCAGCGGCGCTACGAGGGCGGCGCCGGCGACGTGGTCGGCACGGCGGCCGGCTACGCCGAGGGCAACGCCTTCCATTGGAGCTACACGCTGGCGCTGCCGGTCGGCGGGCGCACCTACGACATGCACATGGATGACTGGATGTATCTGATGAACGACCACGTGCTGCTCAACCGCACCCAGATGAGCAAATTCGGCATCCGCGTCGCCAGCATATTCATCGCCTTCCACAAGCCCTGACGGGCGCCTGCAGCGGGAGACCTCATGCCCAGCAATCCCGGGATTCGCGACTGGGCCGCCCAGCGCGTGTGGATCGTCGGCGCCTCCAGCGGCATCGGCGCCGCGCTGGCGCGCGAACTGCTCGCGCGCGGCGCGCGGGTGGCCGTGTCGGCGCGCAACGCATCGGCGCTGGCGGCGTTGCCGGGCGCGCTGGCACTGCCGCTGGACGTACGCGACGGAGCGGCGTTGCTGGCCGCCGCGCAGCGCCTGCGCGGGGAGTTCGGGGGGGTGGACCTGGTCGTGTATTGCGCCGGAACCTATGCTCCCCAACGCGCGTCGGACTTCGACCTGGACGCGGCCCTGGAGCACGACGAGGTCAACTACCGGGGCGCGCTGCGCTGGTTGAAGGCCGTGCTGCCGCCGCTGCTCGCGCAGGGGCGGGGCCACCTCAGCGTGGTGTCCAGCGTGGCCGGCTGGCGCGGCCTGCCGCAGGCCCTGGCCTACGGGCCCACCAAGGCGGCATTGATCAACCTGGCGCAGATCCTGTACCTCGACCTGCGGCCCCTCGGCATCGGCGTCAGCGTGGTCAACCCGGGATTCGTCGACACCCCCCTGACGGCCGGTAACGAGTTCGCGATGCCCGCGCTGCTGCGGCCGGAGCAGGCGGCCGCGCACATGCTGCGGGGTTGGGAGCAGGGCCGATTCGAGATGCATTTCCCGCGCCGGTTCACGCTGTGGCTGCGCCTGCTGCGTCTGCTGCCCGATCGTTGGTACTTCTCCGCGGTGCGGCGGTTCACGGGGCTGTGAGCGGCGAGGCGTCGGCCCTATAGTCGACGCCGCGCCGGGTCGCGGCGCGACACCCCACCGACAACGAGCAAGCTCATGGCCGCCTATCTGATCGCCGATACCCTGCTGACCGATCCCGACGCCTACGAGGAATACAAGCGCAAGGCCCGACCCCTGGCCGAGAAACATGGCGGCGAGTACGTCGTGCGCGGGGGCGACATGGTGATCGAGGAGTCCGAGCTGTGGAGCCCGTCGCGCCTGGTCGTGGTGCGGTTCCCCTCCGTCGAACAGGCCCGCGCCTTCTACGAGTCCCCCGAATACCAGCAGGCGCTGGGCATCAGCAAGCGCTCGGCCCGGCGCACCGTGGTGATCGTCGAGGGGGTTTGACCCACCCGCGGACTTGGCCTGGCCCGCGTGTCGGAATTGCGCAGCGTGGGCGACAAAAGGCGGCCGGGCGCTGATACCCTGCTGCTGCACGATGCGCGCGGGAGTCGCGATCGCGCCGGCAACCTTATCGCGGCGCACACGGGAAAACCCGACTTTTGGCAAGGCGGTTCCCAAGCGTAGAGTCGCATCGAAATCAGGATTGGAACGAACGGTCGTTTCTTTTTCGGCGCTGCTGCTTCCGCCACGGAGAGATATCCATGAATAGGGGACTTACCTTCGCGGTCGCCGCAGGCGCCGCGCTGTTGATGGCCGGTTGCGGCGGTGGTGGCAACCCGAGCGCGCCATCCTTGGCCACGGTGGCCAGCGTCAACGCCGCCAGCACCGCGCCGAGCGCCGGGCCCAGCGGAGGCTTCAAGAACTTCGTGGTGTTCGGCGACAGCTTGTCCGACGACGGGGCGTATACCCTGGCCGCCTGGACCGTGTATGGATTCCCCACCCCGCCGTTCTCCCTGCCCTACGCGAAGGGGGGCCAGTTCACCGTGAACGGTGCCGCCACCGGCAACTGGACGGGTGTCCTGGCCCAGACCCTCGGGATCGGCCTTGCGCCCAACGTCGTGGGGTATTCGTCCGGCGGCACGACCACGTTCATGACTCCCACCGGACCCACCGTCAGCCAGGCGAGCGCAACCTGCGCCTTCAATACCGCGCCGGCGGGCAGTCCCGAGGATTGCACCAATTTCGCCCAGGGCGGCTCGATGGTCTTCACGGCCGACGGCATCGGCCACAGCACCGGTGCACTGACTTTCCCGGTGACCCAGCAACTGCAGAACTACCTGGGTGAGTTCGGCTCCTTCAACAGCTCGCAGCTGATCTCCGTGCTCGCGGGCAACAACGACATCTTCGCCGCGCTGAGCGCGGTGCAGACGGCCGTGGGCCAGGGGGTGCCGCAGACCACCGCTGTGCAGCAGGCGCAGGCCGCCGTGGGCGGCGCCGCCGACGCACTCGCCGGCGTGGTCAAGAGCATCCTGGGCAACGGCGGGCGCTACGTGATGGTCTACACCCTGCCGGACTCCTCGCTCAGCCCCTTCGGGCAGAGCCTGGCCGGCGGCACCACCTGCGACAACAAGAACCCGCAGACGGCCTGCTACCTGCTGTCGAACCTGGTGCAGGTGTTCAACCAGCGCCTGCTCGACGACCTGCAGGGCCAGCCGGTGAAGATGATCGACGGCTACGCGCTGCTCAACCAGGAAATCGCCAACCCCTCGAGCTTCGGGTTCACCAACGTCACCACGCCGTGGTGCGACCTGAGCGCGGCCACGGTGAACAACACCTCCCTGCTGTGCAACACGGGAACCCCCGCGACCGCCTACGGCGCCAGCACCTCCAATCTGGGCACCTGGCTGTTCGCCGACGCGGTGCACCCGACGCCCGCCGGCTACCAGGTCATCGCCAGCGCGACCCTGGCGGAGCTGCGCAGCTTCGGCTGGGTATCCTGACGCCCGGCGCCCGATCCGCGCTGCCACTTTCCTGGAGACTTCCCGCATGAACCGCCAACTCTCCGACCGCGCCGGCGCGCAGGGCTCGTCGCCCGGCCTGCGCCACGCCGCCGCCGCCTCGCTGCTCGCCGCCGCCGCGGTCCTCGGGGGCGTCAGCGCCCATGCCGACACCCTGGGCGGTGCCGGCACCAACACCATCTACGCCGGCGTGGCGGCCCTGCAGAACCACGCCTCGCTGGGTGACCTGCACGGGCTGAACACCCCGCCCGGGCTGAATCTGGACATCGGCAACGCGACCACGCTGGGCCTGGGCTTCGTGCACA
Organism: Pseudomonadota bacterium; assembly: GCA_021830925.1. Lineage (GTDB taxonomy): Bacteria > Pseudomonadota > Gammaproteobacteria > Burkholderiales > Burkholderiaceae_C > Thiomonas_A. Next base: position 22,111 of record JAKBNS010000144.1, read on the forward strand.
ACGTCACCGACCGCTGGAGCGTGGAGCTGGCTCTGGGCGCGCCGCCCACCGTGCACACCGACGCGAAAGGGGCGAACTGGGCGCTGCTGGGCATCGCCCCGGGCACCCGCATCGCCGACGTCGACGTGCTCTCGCCCACCGTGTTCCTGAACTGGCACCCGCTGAGCACGCGCTCGCGCTGGGATCCCTTCGTGGGCCTCGGTGTGAACTACACGCGTTTCGCCAACACCAAGGCCCTGACTCCGCTGAGCCACGCGCTCGGGCGCACCGAGCTGAGCCTGTCGGACTCTTGGGGGCCGGCGGCCCACGTGGGCCTGACCTACCACATCAACCAGCGCTGGTCGGTGGTGGGCACCGTGGCCATCGCGGACGTGAAGAGCACCCTGACGGTGACTTCCTACTCGCCGGCCGCGGTGAACCCGCGCATCGTGACCGCGCAGTCGAGCACCGACATCAATTTCCATCCGGTGATCTACACCCTCGCGGTGGGCTACAGTTTCTGAGCACCTTCGCGGCCTCGTCCGGCGGACGCGATCGCGTCCAGCCGGCGCAGGCTGGATT
>JAKBNS010000049.1 GCA_021830925.1 Pseudomonadota bacterium
TTCCGATCTATGGGCGGCATCCAGGCCATTCCCGAGCGCTGGCTGACGGGACTGGAGCACGGCGCGGAGCGCCTCGAACTGGCGCGATCCCTGTCCCGCCAGATCCAGGCGGAACAGACCGGCGGCACGCCGCCGGGCCCCTGAGTGTCCGGGGCGTGGAGCCTGGCGGCTCGAGCCCCGACACGGGCGCAAACGCCCGGGTCGCTCCGAACCGGGCCTCGACGGTCCGTCAGCCCCCGGTCGGGGCCTCGGCCGAACGCTGCGGCGGCTCGCCCTGCCAGGACACCGGAAGCGAGCCGTTGACCGCCAACTGCACCGTGCGCGTCGGAAAGGCGAATCCCACTCCCATCCCGGCGAACACACGCATGAGTTCCAGGTTGATGGCCTGCTGCGTGTCCATGAAGACCCCGTAGTCCGCGGTGGTCATCCAGTAGACCACCTCGAAGTTCAGCGCCGAGTCCCCGAAATCCTTGAAGTGCGCGCGGTCGAATCGGGTCTGCTGCTGATGCTCCACGGCGGCGCGCACCTGCGCGGGCACCTGCGCCACGACGTCCGGCGGGGTGTCGTACTCGATGCCGAAGGCGAACACGATGCGCCGCTCCTGCATGTGCCGGTAATTGCGCAGCCGGGCCTTGGTCAGATCGGTGTTCGAGAACACCAGCAGTTCGCCCCCGATGCTGCGAATGCGGGTCGTCTTCAGCCCGATGTTCTCCACCGTCCCGGAGAATCCGTCGATGACGATGAAGTGCCCGATCTGGAACGGCTTGTCCAGCACGATCGACAGGCTGGAAAACAGGTCCCCCAGGATGTTCTGCAGCGCCAGGCCGACCGCGATGCCGCCGACGCCCAAGCCCGCCAGCAGCGTGCTGACGTTGAAGCCCAGGTTGTCCAGCAACAGCAGCAGCAGCAGGCTCCACAGCACCAATCGCGCCAGGAAACTCATCGCCGCCAGACCGGTGGCGGTCTCCGGGTCGGTGCGCATCGCGCTTTCGCGCGACTGGGTGATGAGCTTGTCGATGAAGCGCCCGGTCCACAAGCCTAGCTGCAACGCCAGCGCCACACTGGCCGCGCCCTCGAGCCATTGGCGCGGCTGCGCCGGCATGGTCAGGACGCGCACCGCCGGCAGCAGCGCCACCAGCGCCATCAACCACCCTCGCGTACCGTCCAGCGCGTGCACGAAAGCATCGTCCCAGCGCGACGGCGTGTGCTCGGCGATGCGTTGCAGGCGGCGCACGACCGACGGCTTCGCCGCGGCCACGCCGAAGCCGACCACGAGCAGCCAGGCCAGGGCTTCCAGCCATGCCGGCAGCGGATTGGATGCAATCATCAGGTGGGTCCAGTCGCTCATTGCTCGCATTTCCTCCATTCGCGCCACGGCAGCCGCGGCCTCCGCACGCGCTGCAGTCCGATGCCTCCTGGTGCCGCCCGGCGGCGCACGGAGCCGCCCGCGCCGCGGGCGCGGCGCCGCTCGTCCATCGACTTCAGCTCAGCGCCTCGGCCGGAGCCTCGACCCGCGGTTGACGCAGCGTCTCGAACCAGCGCAGCACGTGGCGGGTCCAGAACTCGATATCGTAGTGTTGCACATGCTGCTGCATGCGCCGCATGCGAGCCTGCTGCTCCCCCGGCTCCATGTCCAGCGCGCGGTCGATGGCCGCGTCCATCTGGCTGATGCTGTAGGGATTGACCAGCACCGCGTCGCTCAGCTCCAGCGCCGTGCCGGCGAACTCGGACAGCACCAGCACGCCGTCGCGCGCGTCATGCGCCGCGACGAACTCCTTGGCCACCAGGTTCAGGCCGTCGCGCAGGGGCGTGATCCAGCACACGTCGGCCGCGCGGAAGTACGCCATGGTCTCCTGGAAGGTCATCGGCGTGGTCGACAGCACCACCGGCTGCCACGACAGGGTGCCGTAGTGGCCGTTGATGCGCCCCACCGACTGCTCGATGGCCTGCTGGGCGCGCCGGTACACGCGCATGCCGTCGGCCGCCGCCACCGCCGTGAGCAGCAGCTGCACCTGTCCGTGCAGGATCGGACGCCGACGCAACAGGCGCTCGTAGGTCAGCAGCAGCTCGCGCGTGCCCTTGGCGTAGTCCACGCGCCCGACCGACACGATCACCTTGCGCCCGGCCATTCCGGCGCGGATGCGCGCCACCTGCTCGCGCGACTGCGGCGCGGCCATGGTCTGCTCGATCAGGCGCGCATGGGTGCCGATCGGAAAGGCATCGATGTGCACTACCTGCGACCCCACGCGCAGCGAGGTCGGCGTGCGCGGCTCGGCCAGCGCGCTGCCGCAGGGCGCGAGCCCCTCGGGCGTGGGCTCCCAGCGCACATCCCTCACCTCGCGCAAGCCCTGCACCACCGCCGCGAAATTGCAGGCGTAGCGCGGCACGTGGAAACCCACCAGATCGCAGCACAGCAGGTTGTCGAGAATCTCGTCGCGCCACGGCAGCAGGTTGAACACGTCCGGCGCCGGAAAGGGCGTGTGGTGGAAGAAGGCGATCTTCAGATCCGGGCGCAGTGCGCGCACGAAGCGCGGCACCAGCCACAGGTTGTAGTCGTGCACCCACACCACCGCCCCCGGCGCCGCCTCCTCGCAGGCTGCCTCGGCGAACAGGCGGTTGACCTCGCGAAAGGTCGCCCACTGCGTGTTCTCCGAGGTGTACATGGACGGAAAGCTGTTGAGCACCGGCCACAGCGCCTCCTTCGAGGTGACGTGGTAGAACTGATTGATCTGCTCGGCCTGCAGCGGCAGCCGCAGCACCTCGTAGGTGCCGTAGCTGTCGCTTACCTGCACGCGTCGCTCGAAGCCCGGCGCCTTGCCGGCGGGAGCCTTCTTCCAGGCGATCCAGCTGGCGCTGTCCACCTGGCCGATGAATCCCTTGAGCACCGGCACGATGCCGTTCGGGCTGCGGTTCTCGCGCAGCACCACATTGCCGTTCTCCACCACCTCCTCGTAGGGCTGGCGGTGGTAGACGATCACGAGTTGCGCAGCCATGCCTGGGCTCCCTGGTGTTGGTGAAAGCGACGCACCGCGTCGAGCACGCCCGCCGCCCCGGGCAGGGGGCTCAGGTACACGTTCGAGGAACCCCGCAAGGCGCGTTCGAGCCCGGGCTCGCGGTTGGCCACCGCGACGCCGTTCAGGCCGGTGCGGAACATCGACAGGTCGTTGAGGGTGTCGCCCGCCACCAGCGTGCGCTGCGACGACAGGCCCAGCGCGCGCAGCACGCGCACCAGCGTGGGCCCCTTTTGCACTCCGCGCGGCAGCACGTCGAAGTACTGCCCATCGGACAGCAACACGTCGAAGCCCATGGTGCGCAGCTCGCCCGCCGCGCGCAGCGCCGCCGGCTCGTCGTCGTACAGATAAGACTTGCGCAGGCCCCCGGTGATCTGTTGCGGGCGCAGACGCGGGTGGCGCAGCATGAACTCCTCGATGCGCCTGGGCGCGTAGGCCGGCCAGGTTTCGTTCAGCCAGCGAGTCACCGGGGCGATGGCCTCGTGCGCCTGAGGATCGCGGGCCTCCACGCTGGTGCCGACGTCGCCGATGCAATAGTCCGGCTGCAGCCCGATGTCCTCGGCCAGTTCGCGCATGTGCGCCTGCCCCCGTCCGCTGACGAACATCAGCACCAGCTCGTCCCGGTGTTCACGGATCCAGTCGTACAGGCTCTCGCGCTGCTCCTGACTGCCGCCCACGAAGGTTCCGTCCAGGTCGGTGGCCAGTACCGTGCGCTGGCCCAGGGCCCGGGAGCCGGCCGGACGCTGCGCGGCCACCTCGTTCATCGCCGCGCCGCTCATTGCACCGCCCGATGGTTCCAGACCGCGCCCGGCACCCGCACCGCGCCGCCGTCGTGCGAAACTCCGTGCGCGGCCGCTGCGTGCGCCGCGACGCGTGTCGGGCCTTGCGCGGTCGGCTCCTGCGGCTCCTGCGGCTCCTCCAGCACGCGCTGCAAGGCGCGCGCCGCGGTGCAGCGCCCGGCCAGCACGTCCCGCACGGCGCGCGGCACCTGCAGTGCCAGTTGCAGGCGCCGCTCCAGCACGGCCAGCGCCTGGCTGGCCGATGCGCCCTCGGTGAGTTCACCGCCCTCGCCGGCCTGCGCGCCGGCGCGATGCGCGGCGCTGGCCCCCAGGCGCATGCCCAGGCGCGTGTTGCGCGAATGGCTCGAAGAGGCGGTCAGGAACAGGTCGCCGACGCCGCTGCTGCGAAACAGGGTCTCGCCGCGACCGCCCAGGGCCACGGTCAGACGCCGCATGTCCTCCAGGCCGCGCGCGACGATCGCCGCGCGCGCGTTCTCGCCCAGGCCTTGCGCGCTGGCCATGCCGCAGGCGATGGCCACCGGGTTCTTCAGCGCGCCGGCCACCTGCACGCCGATCTCGTCGTCGCACAGTTCCAGTTCGATCGCCGCGGCGCGCAAGGCCTTCGCCAGCTCCGCCGCGGTGACAGAGGCGGCAGGATGCGCGCGCATGCCCAGGGTCAATCGCGTGGGCAGGCCCCGCACGACCTCGTCGGCGAAGCTCGGGCCTGCCAGCATGCCCACGGGCTGCCCTCCGGCACAGCTCTCGCGCAGCACCTGGGTCATCAGCTCGCCGGTGCCCGGCTCGACCCCCTTGCAGGCGGCCAGCGCCAGCGCATGAGGCGGCAAGGCTCCTGCGGCCGCGCCCGCCACCTCGCGCAGGGAGCCGCAGGGAACCGCGAACAGCACCACGTCTGCACCTTGCAGCACCCATTCCAGATCGTCGCTGGCCTGCAGGCCCTCGGGCAACGCGATCCCCGGCAGGTGCCGGGGATTGCAGCCGGTGGTGCGGATGGCGTGGGCGACGTCGGGACGCCGCGACCACAGTCGCGTCGACAGGCCGGCGCGACGCGACGCGGCCGCCAGCGCGGTGCCCCAGCTGCCGGCGCCGAGCACGGCCAGTTCGAGAGGCTCGCGCAGCGGGGCGCGGGCGGCGTGGGGGACATGGGCGGCGGACTCGCCGCGAGATCGAGCGTGCATGGCATCTCCGAAGTCGGTGGCGGGCCGAGGTCCGCCGTGCAGGGGACGCCCGGAGCGGAGCCGGACGCGGCGACTTGGTCGGGAAGCGGGCATGCACGGCACGCCTTTTCCCCCGGCGGCGCACGTGGCGCCACCCCATCTGCGCGGCGCCGCCCTGCCGTGGAAGGCGGGCAACAGCCTGCGCCGGATCACCACACGGGCGCAACCCGGGGCGGATCCAGCTACGCGGTAGCCGGTCACTTTTTCCGCAAAAATTACTGCGGAGCGTGAGCTTCTTGGAGCTTTATCCGGCAAAAATTCAACAATACGAATCTTATATCATATTCACCAAAAAATGAATTGATAATTCTCTTTTTATCCAAACGATTGCTGAACGATCGCCCAAAGATCCGCCGATGACCCGAGCATCTGCCGGCACGAGCGCGGAAAAGCCGCTAGGCGTGCGCCAGGTGTCCCTTTTTGGCCTCGCGAATCCCGCCACCGGTCGGCACCACCCGGACGCTGCTCGGGGCTGCGCTAGGATGCGCGGCTACCCCCATTCCACGGCCCGGATGGCGAAATCGGTAGACGCAGCGGACTTAAAATCCGCCGACCCTAATCAGGTCGTGGGGGTTCGATTCCCC
>JAKBNS010000289.1 GCA_021830925.1 Pseudomonadota bacterium
CGGCGTTCGAGGAGGGAGAGGGACTCGACATGGTGTGCTCCGGTCGCTTCGAGGCAGGAAATGGGCATTGAACGCAAACCCGCCCGCGCCTGCGCGCCGCGGACGCAGCACCCCCAAGCTTCGGTGCCCATTCGCGCAATCAGGTCATCACGGACGCGGCCGCCTTCCGCGGACATCAGGCACCGACCATGCGGGGCGCCGCGCCGCGCTGCACCAGCGATCCGGGGCTGCCGTAGTCGATGCCCCCCTCGGCCAGGCGCACGAAACTGCCCCCGCCCGCCAGCACGATTCCCCGCGCGGCGCGCACGCGCAGGTCGCTGGCGCTGCGCAAGCTCAGGCGATCGCGGGCGGCGGCCAGCAGCGGCCCGTCGCAGGCCTGCAGGTGCAACGGCCCCGCGGCCGCGGCCAGGCGCAGGCCGATGCGGTGCACGTGCACGCGCAGGCCCGCCGCGGCCAGCGCGAGCAGATCCGCTCCGGCATGCAGCCCCAGCCGATCACCGGACATCAGATCCAGGTCCTGCGCGGCGCCCAGTTGCGCATGGCGCGTCGCGGTCAGCGCGATTCCATCGGCGCCGTCCAGCAACAACTCGGGCGCGGCCCGCGGGAAGGCCTGCTGGGGCCCTCTCGTGCCCGACTGCACGTCGGCTTCCAGGTCCATGCCCGCCCCGCGCGCGGCTTCCAGCGCCTCCCCGCGCCACCGCGCGGCGCTTTCCAGACCGCGCAGGGCTTCGGCCGCGTCGGCCGCCGCGCCGTCGTGCGGTTCGCGTCCGTGCGTCCCCAGCAGCATGCCCTGCACGCTGTGCAGCAAACCCTGCGCCTCGGTGTGCAACTCGCCGCCGACACCGCGCAACTCGCGCCGCCCAGCCTCGCCTTCGACGCGGGCGATGCGTCCGAGCGCCAGCGAGGCGTACGGTCGCTCGCACAGCAACTGCAGGTGCAGGCAGTCCGCCGTATCGTCCAGCACCAGCTGGCTGCCCACGGGAAAGGCCGCGGCGCCCTCGCCGACCGGCTCGCTCTCGCCTTCCCCGGCCGGACGTTCCCGTAGCGGCCCTTCCCCCGGCACCGGCAATTCGCGACTGCGCGTTCCGCCCAGTACGCGGTTGCGCGGCAGCTCCCAGCGCGGGCGCTGCAGCGCGCGGTACAGCGCGCCCAGCAACAGCGGACGCTCCAGCTCGCCGTCGAGGTAGCCGAGCAATACCTCCTGCCCGACGCGCGGAACCTGCAGCCACCCCAGCTCGCAACCTGCCCACGGCGCGGCCACGCGGATCCACGGCGTGGTGGCGGGCGCGGGCCCGGACGGCGTGCCGGGAGGCTCTGGCGTACCCGCTCGCGGGCGCTCGGGCGCGCGGTCCCAGGCCAGGCGAGCGCGCACCCGCCCCAGCGCATCGGTGTCGACCTCGCCTTGCGGCGTGGCCGCCGCCGGAGCCGGCGCGCCAGAGCGCGCCACCACCGCCGACTGCGGACCGCGCGCGCGCGGACGCGGGCTCCCGGGTCGCGCGTGCAGGGCTCCGCGGGCCGGCCGCAGCCACAGCTCGTCGTGCAGCTCCCAGCCGTCCACCACGCGACCGCGCGGTGGCGGAAAATCCCAGCGACGCCCCGCGTCGCCGAAACCGTCGGCATCGATCGCCGCGGCGCGGCAGGCGGCCGCGAGTTCGGCCGGCGACGCCGTCGACCAGGGCCAGGCCGCGACCTGCGCTTCGCGCAGGAGCAGCCGGCTGCGCAGCACCAGGAATTCGCGCTGCGCCGGCGCCAGCCGACCGTCGTGCAGCCGCAGGCGATGGCAGGCGGCCACGCCGCGCACCGGCCCCCAGGCCCAGGCGCTCGCGACCTCGCCATTCGGCCCGCGGGCCAGGCGCAGCTCCTGCAGCGCTTCGTGAGCGCGCCCCGGCGTTTTCTCGTGAGCGCCCCCAGGGCCGGGCTGCGCCCAGCCCGCCCCCCGAGGGGGTCGAGAAAACTTGGGGCGGCCCTGCGTTTTCTCGTGATCCTCGCGCTCGCCCACGCGCCCCACTTCGAGCGCGCGCCACGCCGGGGCCGGCTGTTCCAGAGCGGCTCCATCGTGATCGGCCAGCACCAGATCGTGCGCGCCGCGCCGGTGCTCGAACCAGAAGCGAAGGCCCCATTGACGGGTCAGGCGCAGGAAGAACTCCCAGTCGCTCTGGTTGAACTGCACGAGGTAGTCCTGCGGCGCATGGGGACCGCGCAGGCGTTCGCGCAGCGTGACGCCCAGGGGAGCCACGAGTTCGCGCAGCACCTCGGGCACGCTGCGACCTCGCCAGGCGCGGCACTGGCCCCGCAGGCGGGCACGCGCCAGCTGGGGGCGCAGGCGCAGCGCGTACAAGGTTCCGTGCGGCTGCTCGTGCAGGCAGGCGGCCTGCGAGACCACGCCGTTGAGCCAGCGCGGTGCCGCCGTGGGCGCCGCGCCTGCAAGGCCGAGCTCGATGCGCAAATCGAGGCTCCGGCCGAGCAGGCTGCGCGGCGGACAGGCCTGCGCGCCGGGCTCGCGGCGCAGCAGCAACTGGTGCTCGAACAAGCCATCCAGGGATTCGTCGGCGCGCAGCGCGAGCACGCTCCAGGCGGCTTCGCCGCCATGTTCGTCCAGCACGTCGCCGCACAAGTGCAGCGCGCGGGAAGGGGTGCCGGGAAGCGCGTCCAGGGCCGGCGGTCGTGCATCGCTCATGCGAAGCATTGTGCGCAGCGTCGGCTGCGTGCGCACGCAGCGCGGGCAATGCCCCGCCCGCGCCCTGGAGCATCGGGGACATTCCCCGCGGCGCTCACCCCTCGGTGCGCAACTCCAGCAACTGCTCGCGCAGACGGGTCTTGAGGATCTTGCCGGTGGCTCCCAGCGGAATGGCGTCGACGAACTGCACGTCGTCGGGAATCCACCACTTGGCAACCTTGCCTTCGTAGAAGTCGAGCAACTCGCGCGCCTCGACCTGGGCGCCGGGCTTCTTCACCACCACCAGCAGCGGACGCTCGTCCCATTTCGGGTGGGGAATCGCCACGCAGGCGGCCATCGCCACGGCGGGGTGCGCCATGGCGACGTTCTCGATGTCGATGGAACTGATCCACTCGCCACCGGACTTGATCACGTCCTTGCTGCGATCGACGATGCGCATATAGCCGTCGGGATCGATGGACACCACGTCGCCGGTGGGGAACCACCCATCGCGCAGCGGACTGGGCTGGCCCGACTGGTAATAGTCCGCCAGCACCCAGGGCCCGCGCACCTGCAGCTCGCCGATGGAGCGGCCGTCCCAGGCCACCTCCGCCCCCGCGGCGTCGACGATGCGCATGTCCACGCCATACAGCGGACGCCCCTGCGAGGTCTGCAACTGGAGGCGCTGCTGCGCATCCAGCGACGCGTGCTTGGTCTTGAAGGAACAGGCGGTGCCCAGCGGGCTCATCTCGGTCATGCCCCAGGCGTGGCGCACCTCGACCCCCCAGTTGTCCTGGAAAGCCTGGATCATCGCCATGGGAGCCGCGGATCCGCCGATGAGCACGCGGTTCAGCGACCGCGGGCGCCGGCCTTCCTGCTGCATCCTGGCCAGCAGGCCCAGCCACACCGTGGGCACGCCGGCGGAGAAGCTCACGTCTTCCTCGTCCATCAGTTCGAACAGCGAGGCACCGTCGAGCGCGGGCCCCGGGAACACCACCTTGGCACCGACCATCGCCGCCGTGTAGGGAACGCCCCAGGCGTTGACGTGGAACATGGGCACCACCGGCAGCACGGCGTCGCGCGCCGACAGTCCGGTGACGTCCGGCAGCGCGGCCGACCAGGCATGCAGCACCGTCGAGCGGTGGCTGTACAGCACGGCCTTGGGGTTGCCCGTGGTGCCACTGGTGTAGCACATGGACGAGGCCTCGGACTCGTCCAGCGCCGGCCAGTCGTACCGCGCGTCGGACTGCTCGGCCAGCCATGCCTCGTAGCTCACCAGGCCCGGCACGGCGTGCTCCAGCTCGGCCGGCAGCGCCTCGGCATCGCACAGCGCCACCCAGCGCCGCACGCCGGGGCATCGGGGGGCCACCGCCTGGATGATCGCGGCGAAGCTCATGTCGAAGGCGAGCACCCGGTCCTCGGCGTGGTTGACGATCCACGCGATCTGCTCGGGATGCAGCCGGGGGTTGACCGTGTGCAGCACCCGCCCGCTGCCGGATACGCCGTAGTACAGCTCCAGGTGCCGATAGCCGTTCCAGGCCAGGGTGGCCACGCGCTCGCCGCGCTCGACGCCCCAGGCGTCCAGCCCATGCGCCAGGCGCATGGCGCGCCGGCGCACCTGCGCCCAGGTGGTACGGTGGCGGTCACCCTCCACGCGCCGCGAGACGATCTCGGTGTCGCCATGGAAACGGGCGGCGAATTCGATCAATCCGGAGATCAGCAGCGAATGCTGCTGCATCAGGCCCATCATCGTGTTGTCTCCCATCGCTGTTGGTCGGCCGGAGCCGGGGCGGCGGCCGCGCGCCCCTCGAGGGGCGCCTGACGAATGTACAACGAGCGCCGCGTCGCGCACCTCCCCGGGATGTCCCGATATACCCGGAGATGCAGTAGGGGATTGAAAAGCCAGGCCAGCAGCGCCGCGACGGCCGCCCCGCACCGGATTGACGTCCGGCAAATCGAGGGGCATGAACCCAGGGTTAAAATAAGGAGTTTCCCCATATCCGAGTCAAGGCCGAAGAGATGACATTCGTCGTGACAGAAAACTGCATCCGCTGCAAGTTCACCGACTGCGTGGATGTGTGCCCGGTGGATTGCTTCCGGGAAGGTCCGAACTTCCTGGTGATCGACCCCGACGAATGCATCGATTGCGCGGTGTGCGTGCCCGAATGTCCCGCCAACGCGATCTTCGCGGAAGAGGACGTGCCCGGGGACCAGCAGGATTTCATCCCGCTGAACGCCGAGCTGTCGCGCAAGTGGCCCAGCATCACCAAGCGCAAGCCCGCCCTCCCCGACGCCGAGGAGTGGAACGGCAAGAACGACAAGCGCCCGCTGCTCGAGCGCTGAAGCCGCGTCGCGCAAGGTTCCCATCCCGAGTCCCATGGAAATGCACATCGCCCCGGCGATCACCCAGGCCGCCGATTCCCTCACCCCCGGCCAGCCCATCGAAACCGACGCCGTGATCGTGGGCGCCGGGCCGGTCGGGCTGTTCCAGGTGTTCGAGCTCGGGCTGCTGGAGATCAAGGCCCACGTCATCGACAGCCTGCCCCACCTGGGCGGCCAGTGCGTCGAGCTCTACCCCGACAAGCCCATCTACGACATCCCGGCCGTGCCCATGTGCACCGGCCAGGAACTCACCGACAACCTGCTCAGGCAGATCGAGCCCTTCGGCCCCACCTTCCACCTCGGGCAGGACGTCACCGAACTGCGCCGGCTCGACGACGGGCGCTTTTTCGTCGCCACCAGCAAGGCCACCAGCTTCATCACCCGCACCGTGTTCATCGCCGCCGGCGTCGGCTCCTTCCAGCCGCGCCTGCTCAAGGTCGACGGCATCGAGCGCTTCGAGGGCTCGCAGCTGCACTACCGCGTGAAGGACCCGGCGCGCTTCGCCGGCAAGAACCTGGTGGTGGTCGGCGGCGGAGACTCCGCGCTGGACTGGGCACTGCACTT
>JAKBNS010000219.1 GCA_021830925.1 Pseudomonadota bacterium
CCCCCACGGTACAGGCCCGCGGCTGGTAGTCGCGCCCGACCTGCAGCCAGGCGCGCAGCGCGCCGTCGCCGCCCGACAGCCGGGCCGGCAGCGCGACCCAGCGGCCCAGCGCGTCCAGGTCCACGCGCGGCAGGTCGGCCCACAGCGTGCCCTGCCAGGCGGCCAGGTTGCCGGGGTGGCGGTCGAACAGGGGCTGGCGCATGTCGGCGCGCAATTGCAGGCGGTCGCCGAGGTCGGGCGGGGGTACGGCTTGCAGCGCTGCCCGATGATGCAGCAGGCTGTTGCGCAATTCCAGCTGTACGTCGCGCAATGGAAGCGGCGGGGCGTCGCGCGTCTTGTCGACCCAGGTGATGGTGCTGTCCTGCACCAGGATCTGGTCCTGCGAGAACAGCCAGTCGGCGAAGCGCTGACCGCTGCCGGCGCTGGCGCGCAGGTCGATGGGGATGCCGCCGATGTCCAGGTGGTCGGCATCCTCGCGGGTGATGCGCAGGTCGGCGCCCCGGATCGCCAGTTGCTCGAAACTCAGTTGCAGGCGCGGCAGGCTTTTCCAGGAGGGCAGGGCCTGCACCGAGGCCAGACGCAGCGCGGGGTGTCCGTGGGCATCATCGATCACCAGGTCGCGCATGGTCAGCGTGGGCAGCAGGCCCTGCCAGCGGCTGCGCACCGAGCCGATGTGCACGGGAAGCCCCAGGGCCTGGCTGGATTCCTGCTCCAGCCAGGGGACGAAGCGCTGCGCGTTGGGCAGCACCGCGTAGCGCAGGGTCAGCAGCGAGGCGCCGAGCAGCAGGTAGAGCACGACGACCAGCCCGATCGCTGCTTCGAGCAGCCGGGTGGCGAATTTGACGGTGACGTGCAGCGCGGACACGAAGCAGGCTGGGTGGCGTGAGGTCTGAACGGTGTGGATGCGCTACGCGGCGGATGCGAGCAGCCGCGGTGCCACGACCTTTCCGTGATGGTAGCCAAGGAGCCTTGTCGCGATGATCCCCTGAAGCCCTGCTGCAAGCAAAGCCGGCCTGCAATATGCTGCGCGTTGAAACACCCAGGCTTCCCCGGGCCTTGTCCGGAACCCGCAGCGCATGCAACTCGACGCGTTTTCCCGCTACTACCGCCGGCAAGCCGGGCGGTTCGACGACATCCACGCCCTGTGGGGTGTCGGCATCCCCGACCGGAACGCCATCGATGCCGCGGTGCAACAGGTGCAGGCCGCTTCCGGCCTGGCCTGCGCGTTGCGACGGGTGCGCAATGCGCTGATGCTGCGCCTGATGGAATGCGACGTGCTGCACGAGGCGCCGCTGACCCAGGTGTGCCACGGCATCGGCTGCATGGCCGAGAGCGCCATCGCGGCGGCTCTGGAGCATGCCGAGGCCGAGCTGCGCGAGCGCCACGGCGTGCCGCGGGCGGGCGACGGCAGCGCCGCGCAACTGATGGTGGCGGGCATGGGCAAGCTCGGCGGCGACGAGCTCAACGTGTCGTCGGACATCGACCTGGTGTTCGTGTTCGACCAGGACGGGCATACCGACGGCGCGCATCCGCTGTCGAATTTCGACTACTTCGCGCAGGTGGTGCGACGCGTGGTGCCGCTGCTGTCCGACCTCACCGCCGACGGCTTCGTGTTCCGCGTCGACACGCGCCTTCGCCCCAACGGCGACAGCGGTCCGCCGGTGGTCAGCCTGGCCATGCTGGAGGAATACTTCCAGGTGCAGGGGCGCGAATGGGAGCGTTTCGCCTGGCTGAAGAGCCGCGTCGTGTCGGCGCAGGACGCGGCGCAGACCCAGCAGGCGGCGCTGGACGCGGTGGTGGAACCCTTCGTGTGGCGCCGCTACCTGGACTTCGCCATGCTCGAGGCGCTGCGCGGCGTGCATCGCCAGATCCGCCAGGAGGCGGCGCGGCGCGCCAGCGCGCGCCCGGAGCGCGCCAACGACCTCAAGCTCGGGCGCGGCGGCATCCGCGAGATCGAGTTCATCGTGCAATTGCTGCAGGTCGTGCGCGGCGGGCGCATGCCACAGATCCGCGACCGCAACACCCTGCGCTCGCTGGAGCGCCTCGCCGAGGCCGGGCTGCTGCAGCCCGAGCAGGCGCAGCGCCTGGCGCAGAGCTACGAATTCCTGCGTCGTCTGGAGCACCGCATCCAGTACCTGGACGACGCGCAGACCCATTGCCTGCCGGCCGAGGACGGCGACCTGGAGCGCATCGCCCAGGCCTGCCGCATGCTGCAGGCCTCGACGCGTCCGGTGTGCTCCCTGTTGCGCGAGCTCGACGCCGTGCGCGAGTACGTGGCGGGCGAGTTCGACGCGCTGCTGCACTCCTCGCAACCGCGTTGCGTGGGCTGCCGCAAGCCCGCTGACAGCATCGAGGCGCTGCAGCACCTGCTGACGGCCGCCGGCATCGAGGGCGGCCAGTCGGCCGGGCGCCTGCGCGCGCTGGCGCAGTCGGCACGCTACGCCGCGCTCAGCGACGTGGGGCGCACGCGCATGCTGCGGGTGATCGAGCGGGGCATCGGCGTCGCCTCGCAGCAGGCGCAGCCCGACCTCGTGCTGGCTCGCCTGGTGGACGTGCTGGAGGCGATCTGCCGACGCGAGACCTACCTGGCCTTTTTCGCCGAACAGGCGCAGGCGCTGGCGCGCCTGGTGGGCCTGCTGGGCGCCTCCAGCTGGGCCGCCGACTACGTCAAGCGCAATCCCATGGTGGTGGACGAGCTGATCGTGCCCGCGCTCGAGCGCTTCTCGGCGCCGGCCTGCCGCGACGAATGCGAACGCCAGCGCGCGCGCGCGCTGCAGCGCGGCAGCTGGGACGCCGGCGAGGGCCTGGACGTGCTGCGCCGCGCCTTCCACGCCGAGTTGTTCCGCATCCTGGTGCGCGACCTGGGCGGGCGCCTGCACGTCGAGCAGGTGGCCGACGAGCTGTCCGAGCTGGCCGACGCGGTGATCGACCGCGCGCTGGCCTGGGCCTGGGACGACCTGCCGCGCAGGCACCGCGAGCAGCCGGCTTTCGCGGTCGTCGCCTACGGCAAGCTTGGCGGCAAGGAACTGGGCTACGGCGCCGATCTGGACGTGGTGTTCCTGTACGACGACGAGGCGCCCGAGGCGCCCGAGCGCTACGGGGCGCTGGCGCGCAAGCTGGTGTGGTGGCTGACCGCGGCCACCCCGGCCGGCGGCCTGTTCGACATCGACACCCGGCTGCGCCCGAACGGCAACGCCGGGCTGCTGGTCACGTCGCTGGACGCCTTCGAGGAGTACCAGCTCGGGCGCGGCGGCAACACCGCGTGGACCTGGGAGCACCAGGCGCTGACCCGGGCGCGCTTTTGCGCCGGCGACGCGCGGCTCGGGGCGCGTTTCGAGGCCATCCGTGCCCAGGTGCTGGGCACGCCGCGCGACGGCGCCGCGCTGCGCGCGGAGGTGGCGGCGATGCGCCGGCGGGTGGCCGAGGGGCATCCCAACCGGGGTGTGCTGTTCGATCTGAAGCACGACCCCGGCGGCATGGTCGACGTGGAGTTCGCGGTGCAGGCGCTGGTGCTGGAGCATGCCTGCGCCTTCCCGCAGCTGGTGGCCAACGTGGGCAACATCGCACTGCTGCGCCTGGCCGAGCAGCTCGGTCTGCTGCCCACCCGCGTGGGGCGCCTGGCGGCGGTGGCCTACCGGCGGCTGCGCCGGCTGCAGCATGCCGAGCGCCTGCGCGGCGCCGAGCAGGCCGCGCTGGTGGAGCCGGCGCGCGTGGCGCGCGAGCGCGCGGCGGTGCAGGCGCTGACCCACGCGGTGTTCGGGCGCGACGAGAGCGCGCCGCGGGCCGCCCGGCTGTGATGCGTCGGGGATGCGTCACCGGGCGGCGTGCGTGAGTACCATGGCGGCATGAGTTCCCTGCACGACCTGATGCGCCACACCCGCGTGGTGGCCGATACCGCCGAGTACCTTCGCCTGCCCGATCTGGGCGCGGCGGAGGCCACCACCAACCCGAGCCTGGTGCTGCGCGCCGTGCGCCTGCCGGAGTACGCGCCCTTGCTGCGCGACCCCGAGGTGCGCGCGGCGCGCGTGCCCGAGCAGGCGATGGACCGGCTGCTGGTGCGTTTCGGACGCGAGATCCTCGAGCGCGTGCCGGGACGCGTGTCCACCGAGATCGATGCCCGGCTGTCCCACGACACCGACGCCAGCCTGCGCCGCGCGCGCGAGGTGATCGGCCTGTACGAGGCCGCCGGCGTGCCGCGCCAGCGCGTGCTGATCAAGCTGGCCACGACCTGGGAGGGCATCGAGGCGGCGCGGCGCCTGCGCGACGACGGCATCGCCTGCAACATGACCCTGCTGTTCAGTTTCATGCAGGCGCGCGCCTGCGCGGCGGCCGGGGTGCAACTGATCTCGCCCTTCGTCGGCCGCATCACCGACTGGGCGCGCCAGCAGGCGGGCGACGCCTGGGACGCGGCGGCGCACGAGGGCGACGCCGACCCCGGAGTGCGCGCGCTGTTGCGCATCTGGCGCTTCTACAAGGCGCGCGGCGTGGCCACCGAGGTGATGGGCGCGAGCTTTCGCCAGACCTCGCAGATCGCCGCGCTGTGCGGCTGCGATCTGCTGACCATCGCGCCGGCGCTGCTGGGCGAGCTGGCCGCGTCCTCGCAGGCGCTGCCGCGGCGTCTCGATCCGACCCAGGCCGGGCCGGCCGAGGACCGGGCCGAACTCGCGGTGGGGCGCGCCGAATTCGCCAGCGCGCTGGCCGCCGACGACCTCTGGCGCGCCAAGCTGGACGAAGGCATCGCCGCGTTCAGCGCCGACACCCACGCGCTGCTCGAATTGCTGAGCGCCTGAGGCGCGCTCGCGGGAGCCCGCTCATGCATCGGCTGTTCCTGCCGGCGCCGCTGTCGGGCGCCAGCGCGGACCTGAACGCGCAGGCCCGCCGCCACGTGCGCGCGCTGCGCCTGCGCGAAGGCGACGAAGTGGCCGCCTTCGACGGCGAGGGCGGCCAGTGGCGCGCGCGTCTGCTGCCGGGCGATCGCCTGGAACTGCTGGACTTCGACCCGGTGGAGCGCGAGCTCGGGCGCGCGGTCGAGCTGGCCGTGGGCATGCCGGCCAATGAACGCATGGACTGGCTGGTGGAGAAGGCCACCGAACTCGGCGCGCGCGCGCTGGCTCCGCTGATGTGCGCGCGCGGCGTGCTGCGCCTGGAGGGCGAGCGTGCCCAGCGCCGCCTGGCGCACTGGCACGGCGTGGCCGTCGCCGCCTGCGAGCAGTGCGGGCGCAACTCCGTGCCGCCCGTGCATCCCATCCAGGCCCTGCCGGCCTGGCTGTCGTCCGCTCCGACGGGCCATCGCCTCTTGTTGTCCCTGCAATCCGACAGCGTGCCGCTGCCACAACACCTCGCCAGCCTGGACGCCGGGCCGGTGCTTTTCCTCTCCGGCCCCGAGGGCGGGCTGAGCGCGGCCGAGGAGCAGGCTGCGCTCAGCCAGGGTTTTGTGCCGGTCAGCCTGGGGGCCCGCACGCTGCGCGCCGAGACCGCACCGCTGGTCGCCCTCGCAGCCCTTACACTGGATTCA
>JAKBNS010000108.1 GCA_021830925.1 Pseudomonadota bacterium
GTAGCAGTCCAGCGCTTCCTGCAGGCGCCCCTCGGCCACGCAGCGGTGACCGCGCGACGCGATCTCGGCGGCTTCGGCGCTGCGGGCCGCGGTGTCGGCCGGCAGCGGCGCGAGCGATGTCGGTGCCGACTCGGCGGCCGCGCCCTGGACCCGCGGCGCGTCGTCGTGCGAAGCCTGACCGAACAGTCGGCGAATCGAGTTCAGCATGCGGGCTCCCCGTGCGCGGGTCAGCGGGCCAGGGCCAACAGGATTTCCTTGACCAGCAGGTCGACGAAGTCGTCGTCGTGCCCCAGGTCCTTCAGGGTCCATTTCAGGCGATTGCCCAGCTTGGCCTTCTTGTAGGTGTTGAGGGGATGCGCGGCCGCGAAATCGCGCGCGCGCTGCAGCACCTTGCCCAGCAGTTTGCGGCGTCTGTCCTCGCGCTTGCCGGGGCTGGCGGTGGCGATGAGCCGCAGCTCGGAATCGCAGAACCTGGCGAGCTCTTCGCCGAATGCGCCCGCCTGCGCGGCGTCGAACCATCCCAGCAGCACCATCGCTCTCCATTCGCGTTGTCCGGCCGGCGGGTCGGCCGGGCTTGCACGTTCCATTATCACCGAACGCTCCCGCGGTCTTCCAGGTTCGCGCATGGCCCGCGCGCCTGACTTAAGCTAGCGTCATGCAAACGCCCAACGCCCCGGTTTCGCGCAATTTCTCCGGTCACTACGATCAGGCGCGAGCGCGCTTCCTCGAGGCCGCCTCCGCGCGCGGCGCCGCCATCGAGTCCGAGGTGCTGCCGGGTCTGCGCGGCGCGCGCGGCGAGGAGCTGGCCATCGACACGGCGTGGATCGGCGGCTCCGGCGCGCGCAAGGTGCTGGTGGTCAGCTCGGGCACCCACGGCCCGGAGGGTTTCGCCGGTTCGGCGGCGCAACTGGCGCTGCTGCAGGACCAGGAACTGCTGCAGCGCGCGCAGCGCGCCGAGGTGACTCTGCTGCTGGTGCACGCGGTCAATCCCTACGGCTTCTCGCACCTGCAACGCACCAACGAGGACAACGTCGACCTCAACCGGAACCACATCGACTTCGGGCGGCCGCTGCCGGCCAATCCGGTCTACGCCGAGCTGGAGCCGCTGCTGATTCCGGCGCAGTGGCCTCCCGGCCCGGCGGACCGGCAGGAGCTGCAGCAGTGGATCGAAGGCCACGGCATGCCGGCCTTCCGCAAGGCCGTCACCGCGGGCCAGTACACCTCGCCGGACGGCGTGTTCTACGGCGGAACCGGACCGAGCTGGAGCAACCGCACGCTGCGCGCGCTGTTGCGTCGCCACGCGGGGGCGGCCACCCACCTGGGCTGGGTGGACATCCACACCGGCCTCGGCCCCTACGGGCACGGGGAGAAGATCTACGCGGGGCGCCCGCTGGAGCAGGACCACGCGATGGCCCGCGCCTGGTGGGGCGCCGACCTGTTCGCGCCCTTCGCCGGCGATTCGGTGTCCGCCGATGTCTCCGGCCCGGTGGTGACGGTCGCCTGCGACGAATGTCCGGGCGCGCGCCTGGCGCTGATGGGCCTGGAGTTCGGCACCGTCGAGCAGGACGAGGTGCTGGGCTGCCTGCGCGCGCATGCCTGGATGCGGCGCCATCCCGAGGCGCCCCAGGAACTGCGCGACGAGCTGAACCGGCGCATGCGCGACGCCTTCTGCTGCGACAGCGACGAGTGGCGCGGCATGGTGCTCGGCCAGACCCGGGTTGCGCTGCTGCAGGCGGTGCAGGGACTGGGCACGTCCTGAGCGGATCTCGGGCGCTGCCTCATCGAGGGCCACCGGGGTGGCGCGCGAGGCGCGCCGCCGCGACAGGGTTTCAACCAGGAGACGACACGATGCATTCGACCATCCCCACGCCCGGCCCGTCGGCACGGCAGGATGCGGCGCAGCCCGCGGCTCTGAGCCACGCGCCGCGCCGGGTGGTGGCCGCGGCCGTGGCCGGCAATGCGCTGGAGTTCTACGACTTCCTCAGCTATGCCTTTTTCGCGGTGTACATCGGCAAGACCTTCTTCCCGGTGCACAGCAGCTACATGAGCCTGCTGCTGTCGCTGGCGGTGTTCGGTTTCGGCTTTTTCGCGCGTCCGGTGGGTGGGGTGGTGTTCGGGCTCATGGGCGACCGCGTCGGGCGCCGCGCCAGCCTGATCCTGACCCTGGCGCTGATGACCCTGGGCACGCTGGGCGTGGCGCTGACGCCGTCGTATGCCAGCATCGGCCTGGCCGCACCGGCCATCGTGGTGCTGGCGCGCCTGGTGCAGGGCTTCGCGCTGGGCGGCGAGATCGGCCCCTCCAGCGCC
Organism: Pseudomonadota bacterium; assembly: GCA_021830925.1. Taxonomy (GTDB): domain Bacteria; phylum Pseudomonadota; class Gammaproteobacteria; order Burkholderiales; family Burkholderiaceae_C; genus Thiomonas_A. The sequence goes on from JAKBNS010000108.1 coordinate 2,308, forward strand.
TTTCTCATCGAGGCCGCGCCGGCCGATCGGCGCGGCCTGTACGCCAGTTGGCAGTTCGCCAGCCAGGGCGCCGGCATCCTGGTGGCGGGGCTGATGGGCCTGCTGTTCGGGCGCCTGCTCGGGCACGAGGCCATGCTGGCCTGGGGCTGGCGCGCGGCCTTCCTGCTCGGCCTGCTGGTCGTGCCGCTGGCGCTGTACCTGCGCAGTTCCATGCCCGAGACCCTGCACGCGGCTGCCGCGAAGCCGGAGCGTCGTCCGCGGCGCGCGCCCCTGCGCTACGTGGTGATCGCCGTCGGCGTGATTCTGGGCGGTACGGTGTCCGCCTATGTCGGCAGCTACATGACCACCTATGCCATCGCCACGCTCGGAATGCCCCCCAACGCGGCGATGGCGGCGACCGTGGCGCTGGGCCTGTTCACACTGGTGTTCGCCGTGGTCGGCGGCTGGATGTGCGATCGCTTCGGGCGCAAGCCGACCATGCTGTGGCCGCGCGTGGTCTCGGCCCTGGCCACGGTGCCGGCCTTCATGCTGCTCGACGCCTCGCCGGGCGCGCTGACCCTGGTGCTGGTCACCTCGGTGCTGGCGGCCATCAACGCGCTCACCGGCGCCGCCACGTTGGTGGCCGTGCCCGAGGTGTTCGAGCGCCGCCACCGCGCTCTCGGACTGGGCGTGGCCTATGCGATCGGGGTGTCGATTTTCGGCGGCACCACCCAGTTCATCGTCACCTGGCTGATCCACGCCACCGGCAACCCCATCGCGCCGGCCTGGTACGCGACCGCGGCCAGCGTGGTGGCCGTGGCCGCCATGTTGATCATGCCGGAAACACGCGACGAGGCAGCATGAAATTCACCAAGATGTGGCGTTCGCGCCTGCACGAACTGCGCGACCTGCGCCGCCTGGACGCTCGCGCCGCCGCGCGCGCGGCCGCGGACAGTCCGCTGGTCACGTTGTCGACCACGCCGGGGCGCATTGCAGGGCTGCGGCCCACGCTGCTCAGCCTGCTGGGGCAGGACCTGGCCCCGCGGGAGATCCACGTCAACGTCGGCATGGACCTGTTCGGCGAGCGCCAGCTTCCCTCCTTCCTGGAAGGGCTGGAGGTGGTCAAGGTCCAGCGCGTGGCACGCGACGTGGGCCCGGCGACCAAGCTGATCCCCACGCTGGAGCGCCTGCGCGGCACGCGCGAGCGCATCGTCGTGGTCGACGACGACATGTTCTACCACCGTGGGTTGCTGCGCCAGCTGATCGATGCCGAGGCCGCGGGCTCAGGCCGCGAATGCTTCTGCGCCAACGGCCTGCTGTTGCCGCGCAGCCTGAGCGCGCAGGATTGCCACGACGACCGCGCGCTCAAGGCCGGGCGCCGGCGCGTGGCCGTGATGCAGGGCGCGGGGGGCTACTGCCTGCGCGCCGACATGCTCGATCCGGCCGTGCTGCTGGATCTGCGCGGCGCGCCCGCGCGCGCCTGGTTCGACGACGACGTCTGGTTCAGCGGCCACCTGAGCCGCAACGGCATCGTGAAAAGCCAGATCGCGACCGGGCGCAGGAAAAGCCTGGCCAACACCCTGGAGTCCGCCATCTCCGGCGATCGCATGACCCTGATGAGCGATCTGCTGCGGTATTTCGAGAAGGACTGGGACGAGGCGGAATTCGTTCCGGGCTGAGAATCCGCCCGCTCCAGCCTCGGCGCGCGCGCCTCGCGAGCCCTGCGGCGGGCAGGCGGGCCGGTGCTAGCATGCGGGCGCATCTTGAGCCGCGCAGTTCCCACGTGCCCCCGCGGCGATCCGGAAGGCTCCGGGGCAGCCTTGCCTTCACGAATTTCCATGTCCACGACTCTCTGCGCCGCCGGCGATGCGCGACCGCCTCGCATGGGCGTTCTCGGACCGGCAGCCGTGCTGCTGGCGTTCACGCTCAGCCTGCCCACCGCCAGCGGCTCGGTTGCCGCGGTGTTGTTCCTGGCCGCCTGGCTGCTGTCGGGGGGCTGGCGGTGGCAGTGGCGGCGCTGGCGCGCCAGTCCCACGTCCATCTGGGCCACGGCGCTGCTGCTGATGTTCGTGCTGGGCATGTCCTACAGCAGCGGCACCCATGCCCAACAGGCCGACGTCATGGGCAAGTACGCCAAGCTGCTGCTGCTGCCCCTGCTGATCGTCGCGGTGGCCGACGACACCTGGCGCCAGCGCGCTGTGCGCGCCTTCCTGTGGGGTGCCGTGCTGGCCTCGGCGCTGTCCTACGCGCGTTTTTTCGGTTGGGTGCCGCAGCGGTGGGAAGCGAGTATCGTGCAGGGGCACATCCACTTCGGAACCATCGAGGCCTTCGCGGCCTTTGCCTTCGCGCGCATGGCCTTCGAGCCGGGCAGGCGACGCGTGCTGTGGGCGGTGCTGGCGGCCCTCCTGGCCCTCGACGTGCTGTACGTCGGCATCGCCCGGACGGGCTACGTGATCGTGCTCGCGCTGGTCGTTCTGCTGGGCGCGCAGCGTCTCGGCTTCAAGGGACTGGTGGCCGGCGGACTCACCGCGCTGTTGCTCGCCGGGGTGGCGTTCACGGTCTTTCCGGTGGCGCGCATGCGCATGGAGCAGGGCGTGCAGAACCTGCGTCAATACCAGCGCGCCGAGGCGGAGCATGACAGCGCACTGGCCGATACCTCCTGGGGCCTGCGCCTGCAGTTCTGGACCAACACCCTGCACATCATCGAGCAGCATCCGGTGATCGGGAACGGCACCGGCAGCATGGATCTGCAATACACCCGTGTCGCGCCGCACGATCCGCATACCGCGAACCCGCACAACGAATACCTCAATACCACCGAGCAACTCGGGGTGATCGGACTGCTTCTGCTGCTGGGCCTGGCCGTCGCGGCATGGAGGGACGCGCGCGGCTTGCCTCGCCTGGAACGCGACTTCGCGTGGGGCGTGCTGGTGACCATCGGCGTGGGAAGCCTGTTCAATTCCCTGCTGATGGACGTCAACGAAGGACGCTTCCTGGTCGTCATGCTGGGGATCCTGCTGGCCGCGTCGGTCAGCACGGGAAGGCGCACCGAGGCCTGAGCGCCCGGGCGAAGCCGGGGTGCGCGGGCGCGGGAACTGGGGAGGGGCCTTGGCAATCTCACAGTGGTTCAGGCGCCGCGAGGCGAGCAGCAAGGATTCCGACCAGACGCCGGCGGCGCTGATGCGCCAGGGCAACGCCCGACTTGCCGAGGGGCACCCCGACG
>JAKBNS010000266.1 GCA_021830925.1 Pseudomonadota bacterium
CCGCCGACGCGTGCGGGCGCGCTGCCGCGGAACAATCGCGGCTCGGCCGGCGCGCCGGCGGCGCGCGACAAGAGCCAGTCGAACAGCGCCCGCGGCTCGGCATGCTCGCCCTCGGGCTGAGCGCGCATGCGAGCCGGCTGCGCCTGGCGCTCGCACAGCCGCAACAAGGCATCGGCGGCCGCGACGCAGCCAGGCGGGTACGCGAGCCACGGCACCTCGAGCGCCTGCGCGCCGGTCGCCGCCACCGCGCGCTGCTCCCGCACCGTGCACCAGTCCGGCCGGTGGCGCCGGATGCGCCAGTCCCACTCGGGCAGGGTGCACGCCACCGGCGCCCGCGTGCCGGAGGGCCCGGCACCGCGCTCGGGCGATTCGCGACGCGCGGCGTCGCCGGGCGGCTCGGCCGAATCCGGCGGGCGCGGCGCCTGCGAAGCCGCCGCGGGCAGGCACAACTCCCGCGCCTGTTCCTCCGGTGTGGCCCACAGGCAGGCGTGGTCGTCGCGGTAGCCGGGTTGCACGCGATAAGCGCGAGGGTCGAAGCCCAGGCGCATCTGCCCCAGCTCGTGCCCCATGCGCGAGGCCAGCGCGCGCATGCTCGCGGCGTCGCCCCAGGCCTCGCGCACGCGAGCGCGCGCCGCGTGCACCCAGGGGTGGCGATCATCGAAGTCCGGGTCGGCCAGCGCGCGCGCCAGGCGTTGCATCAAGGCCTCCACCGTGGGCGCCGCATCGGCCCGAACGAGGTGCCGGGCCGCCCACAGCGGCCCCAGTCCCGGAAACTCCCGCACGAGCAGCTGCTCCACCCGCGCGTCCTCGATCAGCCCGAACAGGGCCCGTTGCAATGGCCGCAGGCCGCCCCTGGATTGGGGGGCGAGGCCGAAGCGCCGATGGGCCACCGCGTGCGCCAGGCGCGCGAGTTCCACGCGCGGGTCCTGGTCGCGCGGCAGCAGCCAGACGTCGGAGTCCAGATGGCTGGGAGGGTCGAAGGTCGGCGCGCAGTCCGGCTCCAGCCACGCCAGGGGCGGCGCCTGCGCCCCCAGCAGGCGCGCCAGCAAGACCAGGCGCCGCGCGGCCTTGTCCATGACCCGCGGGGACTCAGAAAGCCAGTTCCGTCGCCGCGCGCAGCGCGCCGAGCATCTCGGGGTCGTCCCCCAGCGGCTCCACCAGCGCGTGCAGGCAGGCCTGGCGCGGTGCCAGGCCCTGGCGCACGAGCTGCGCCGCGCGCACCAGCATGCGGGTGGATGCGCCCTCCTCCAGCGCGGCGTCGCCGGCGCTTCCCAGTGCGCGGGTTCGCCGCGCCAGTTCCACCAGGCGCGCGGCGAAGGATCGCTCGACGCCGCCCTCGTGGCTGACGATGTCGGTCTCCAGCTCCGGCGCGGGGTAATCGCAGGCGATGGCGCAAAAGCGCTGCCGCGTGGAGGCCTTCAGCGCCTGCGCGCCGCCGGCGTGCTGGGGGTTGTAGGAAGCCACCAACAGGAAATCGTCGTGCGCACGCAATAGTTCGTTGCGCGCGCCCAGCACCAGCGCGCGGCGCGTGTCGGCCAGCGGATGCATGACCACCAGCGCGTCGGCGCGCGCCTCGGCGATCTCGTCCAGGTAGCAGATGGCGCCGAAGCGCGCGGCCAGCGCCAGCGGACCGTCGCGCCAGCGCATGCCCTGGGCATCGATCATCCAGCGCCCGACCAGGTCGGAGGCCGTCAGATCCTCGTTGCATGCGACGGTGACCAGCGGGCGCCCCAGGCGCCAGGCCATGAACTCGACCAGGCGCGTCTTGCCGCAGCCGGTGGGCCCCTTGAGCAGCACCGGCGAGCCGGCCGCGCAGGCGGCCTCGAAAGCCTCGATCTGCCCGCCCGGGTCGACGTAGTAGGGCTCCCGGCCGAGGCGCCACGAGCGCAGCGGATCCTCGTCGGCGCCGGGGCGCGGCTCAGCCATGCTCCACGCTTTTCGGGTTCGGGATCCCCGGCACCGGGCATTCCTCGGTGCCCACCATCGGCCGGGTCAGCGCCTCGACCATTTCGCGCGTGCCCTCGGGGTCCTGCACCCAGCGCGCGTAGAAGCCGTATGGGCAGGCCGCGACCCCCTTGTCGCCCTCTCCGGAGTTGATCATTCCCGTGTAGCCGCGGTGCAGCAGCTTGAACAGGTGGTTCTCCGACTGGCCGTTGCGCCGCGCGTCGCGGATCAGGGACTTGCTGAGCTGGGCGTACTGGATGCCGAACTCCTCCTCGCCGCATTCGCCCAGGGTACGCCCGTCGAAGCCGACGATGGCCGAATGCCCGAAGTAGGAATACACGCCGTCGAAACCGGCGGCGTTGGCCACCGCGACGTAGACATTGTTGGCCCAGGCCATCGCCTTGGCCATCAGCACCTGCTGCTCCTTGGCCGGGTACATGTAGCCCTGGCAGCGCACGATCAGCTCGGCCCCCTTCATCGCGCAGTCGCGCCAGATCTCGGGATAGTTGCCGTCATCGCAGATGATCAGGCTGATCTTCAGGCCCTTGGGACCCTCGGACACGTAGGTGCAGTCGCCGGGATACCAGCCCTCGATGGGCACCCAGGGCATGATCTTGCGGTACTTCTGCACGATCTCGCCCTGGTCGTTGATCAGCACCAGGGTGTTGTAGGGCGCCTTGTGCGGATGCTCCTCGTGGCGCTCGCCGGTGAGGGAGAACACCCCCCAGACCCTGGCCTTGCGACAGGCGGCGGAGAAGATCTCGGTCTCGGCGCCGGGCACCGTGGAGGCGGTCTCGTACATCTCGGCGGCGTCGTACATGATGCCGTGGGTGCTGTATTCCGGGAACACCACCAGGTCCAGCCCCGGCAGGCCCAGTTTCATGCCCTCGACCATCGCGGCGATGCGCCGCGCGTTGTCGAGCACCTCGGCGCGCGTGTGCAGGCGCGGCATCTTGTAGTTCACCACGGCCACGCCGACGGTGTCGGCGCTGCTCGAAATATCTCCGTGAAGCATGGTTCTCTCCTGGATACGGGAACGGGGTCAGTGGCTGATCATCCACGGGCGCTTGCTCGGGAAGGCCTTGGCGCCGGACGCCGCGCGCTGGGTCGCCGACGGCCGCGGCGAGGCGCAGCACGAACACCCCGACGGATGGCGCAGCGCGCGGTACTCGCCCACGCCCATCGGCGCGTGCGCCGAGCGCTCGTTGCGCGCATGGGCCTGGCGCGCGCCCGCGGCGAGCGCGGCCAGGCGCGGCGCGCTGGCGATGATCCGCGGCGCCGCGGCGCCGCACTCCGGGCATCCGCAGGGCTCGTTGCGCAGCGCCATCGCGCGCTGCGCGTCGAACACGCCGCAGTCCGGGCACTCGTATTCGTAGGCCGGCATGGCGATGTCTCCGTGGCTCAGGGCTTGTCGTAGGCGATCGGCAGATCGACCCCGCCCGGCACCTCGAGCTTCGGACCGGCGGCGCCGGGGTTGATGTCGAAGTCGAAGATCTCGGTGGGCAGCCACAGGGTGGCGCAGGCGTTGGGAATGTCCACCACCCCGCTGATGTGGCCCTGCACCGGCGCGGTTCCCAGCAACGAGTAGGCCTGCGCCCCGGTGTAGCCGAACTTCTTCAGGTACTCGATCGCGTTCAGGCAGGCCTGGCGGTAGGCCACGTGCACGTCCAGGTAATGCTGCTGGCCCTGCTCGTCCACGGAGATGCCCTCGAAGATCAGGTAGTCCTTGTAGTTCGGAGTGATCGGGCTGGGCTTGAAAATCGGGTTGCGGATTCCGTAGCGGGCCACGCCATCCTTGATCAGCTTGACCCGCATGTGCACCCAGCCGGCCATCTCGATGGCGCCGCAGAAGGTGATCTCGCCGTCGCCCTGGCTGAAGTGCAGGTCGCCGACGCTGAGTCCGGCGCCCTCGACATACACCGGGAAATACACCTTGGCGCCGCGCGACAGGTCCTTGATGTCGCAGTTGCCGCCATGCTCGCGCGGCGGCACGGTGCGCGCGCCCTCGGCGGCGGCCTTGTCGCGCGCGTCGCCGCGCATGCGCCCCATGTGCGCGGTGGGCGCGCAGGGCGGATTGGCCAGCGGCGGCACCCGATCCGGCTGGGTTGCGATGAAGTCCACCTCGCGCCGGTTCCACTCCTGCAGCAGCTTGGCGTCGGGCAGGCAGCCGATCAGCCCGGGGTGGATCAGCCCGGCGAAGTTCACGCCGGGAATGTGACGCGAACTGGTGAACATGCCGTGGAAGTCCCAGATCGACTTCTGGGCATGCGGGAAATGCTCGGTGAGAAAGCCCCCGCCGTTGCTCTTGGAGAAAAAGCCGTTGAAGCCCCACAGGCTGTCGGGCCTGGCGCCGATGTCGAGCAGCTCGACCTCCAGCAGATCGCCGGGCTGCGCGCCGCGCACCCCCACCGGGCCGCTGAGAAAGTGCACGGTGCTGAGGTCGACGTCGCGCACGTCGGCGGCGCTGTCGTCGTTCTTGATGGCGCCGCCGGTCCAGTCGTAGGTCTCGAGCACGAACTCGTCGCCGGGCTGGACCCACACCGCCATCGGGATGTCGGGGTGCCAGCGGTTGTGGATGTTCTCGTTGTCGTAGGGCGATTGCGCGAGGTCGACGCTGATCAGGGTATCGGCCATGATGGGCTCCTTGCGTGGGGTGTGAAGGAAAACGGAAAGAGGGGCGGGCGGCGCGCTCTCAGATGGACAGGTAGCGGCTGATCGTCGCCTCGTCGACGTTGGCGCGCAGGTCCTCGTAGACGAAGCGGCCCTTGTCGATCACGAAAAAGCGGTCGGCGATGTCCAGCGTGAAACTCAGCACCTGCTCGGACACGACGATGGCCAGGTTGCGCAGCTTGCGGATCTCGCGCAGGGACTTCGCGATGTCCTTGATGATCGAGGGCTGGATGCCCTCGGTAGGCTCGTCGAGCAGCAGCACCTTGGGGTTGGTGGCCAGCGCGCGCGCGATGGCGAGCTGCTGCTGCTGCCCGCCCGACAGGTTGCCGCCCTTGCGCTGTCGCATGTCGAACAGCACCGGGAACAGCGCGTACAGCTCCTCCGGCACCACGCCGCCGGCGCTGGGGTGCAGGCCGGTCTGGATGTTCTCCTGCACCGTCATGTGCGAGAAGATCATGCGCCCCTGCGGGACGTAGGCCAGGCCGCGCGCCACGCGCTGGTGGGTCTCCAGCCGGCCCACGCTTTCGCCGCCCAGCGCGATCTCGCCGCCGAAGGCGGGCAGGATGCCCATGAGGGTGCGGAACAAGGTGCTCTTGCCCATGCCGTTGCGCCCCATGACGGCGACGATCTCGCTCTCGGCGACCTGGAAGTCGAGGTCGTGGATGATCTGGCTCTGCCCGTAGCCCGAGCACAACCCCTGGATGCTGAACATGGCTTTCGACATCTGCGGCTCCTCAATGTCCCAGATAGACCTCGACCACCTTCGGGTCGTTCTGCACCGTGTCCATGTCGCCCTCGGCCAGCAGCTTGCCCTGGTGCAGCACGGTCACGCGATGCGCGATGCGCTTGACGAACTCCATGTCGTGCTCGATGACGATC
>JAKBNS010000208.1 GCA_021830925.1 Pseudomonadota bacterium
CCCGGAAGTGCCGGTACAGCGCGACCACGATCCCGGGCAGCGCCTGGGCGATGCTCTCGTGCTGCTCGGGCGTCAGCTGCAGGCGCTCGAGTTCGGCGCGGCCTTCCTCGCTGCCGTACAGGAACACGGGGCCCAGCAGGTCCTTCAGATCGTCTGGAAGGCGCTCGAACACCTCGTCCTGCAATTGCAGACCGAGCACGAAGCCGAAGCACCAGTCGTCGATGATCGACACGCCCTCGCCTTGCTCCGCGGCATCGTCGTCTCCGTCGTCGGAGCCTTCCAGGTACAGCACGGGTTCGTAGTCTTCCGGGCTGTCGGCCAGGATGTCGGCCGTGTCGCGCCAGTGCTGGGCGATCAGCGTGACCAACTCCTGCGCCTCGGCTTCGCTGCCGAAGCTGACCTGCTCGTCCGTGCGCTCCGGATCGAGCATCCACGGCAGCACGTCGGCCAGTTCGGGCTGATCGGGCCCGGCCAGGGCGGCGGCGATGAATCCGTCCAGGGTCGAGATGTCCATGACATGCTCGGGCGAGGCATCGCTGCCGAGCAGCTCGGCAAGGCGGTCGAGATCGGCCGCGGGGGCAGTGGGTTCGGTCATGGCAATCCGGGAACGGGAGAACGAGGACCCCATTGTCGCCGTGAATCGATCCGGCATCGGCTCAACCCGCGGCGAGCACCTTGCGCATGGGATAGACGGACAGGCCGAACCTGGATCCCGCGGTGTGTTCCAGGCGGGGCACGGGGTCAGTGCCGTCCAGCGTCCGCGAGCACACCCGCGGCGCGCAGCTGCTGCGCGGCCACGCGCTGCAGTTTCACGGCCTCTGCCGGCGCGATACCCAGGTCCGCGGCGGCGCGCTCCCCGGGTCCGAAGCCCGCGGGATCGACGCCCGTCAGGCTGCCGAACAACACCAGCGCGCTGAGATAGGAGCCGTACTTGCTGGCATGCAGCCGGTCCCTCCACCAAAGATCGATGGTGCCGCCCCCGGGCTCGCGCCAGGCGCCCTCCGGGCCGTAGAAGCCCGAGGACGGCGCGAGGCCCTGGTCCACCGCGCGCTGGAAGGCGTCGCCCACCGGAACCACGCCGGCGAAGCGCGGGTTGGCGGCCGCCAGTCCGTAGAAGGCCGCGTGCAGATCGGCCGTCATGGCGCGCAGGCTGGGGTAGTAGGTGCGTGCCGGCAGGCCCCCCGGATGGCTCGGGGTGGTGCGCACCACCGGCCGGCCGTCGGGCGAATGCAGGTCCACGCGGGTCTGCAGGTGGGGCTCCACCATGTCGGGGCGTGCCCAGGTCTGTTCCAGGTACACGCGGGTGCGTGGATCGGCGTGGGGATTGGCCGCGATGACGTGCTCCACCGCGCAGCGCGCCGCGCTCAGACCGGTGGATTCGCAGGCCGCCAGCCCGCCGTACAGCTGGGTCTCGGTGTAGGTCCGCGCGGCCCCGTCATGGATGAAGCGCTCGAACTGGTTCGCGTAGGCGACGAAGGCCAGCGGGTCGGCGTGGCGTCCCTTGCCGGCCGGCAGCGCCCCGTCGCTGCGCTCCTGCAGGACGACCACGTCCCAGCGCCGGCTCGCCACGTTGCCGCGCAGGTCCCAGTCCTTGTTGGCGATGTCCAGGAAATGGCCCCGCAGCGAGGCTGCGTTGCGCGTGGACAGCGAGACGTCGTAGTCGAGGCCCGCCTCGCGCGTGAGTCGCTCGAAAATGCCCGGCACCCCGCCCCAGGGATGGGGCTCGAAACTGCCATGGCCCGGCGTGCCGGGCGGGTAGCTGTTGGTGCCCCGCGGGCTGCGCGCGTTGAAGGCCGCGGTGAGATCGTGCACATGGTCGGCGTTGTAGTTCAGCACCGGTGCGACCCGGCCGAAGGTGTAGCTGTTGCCGACGAAGAGCACCGAAACGGGAGTGGCGGCCATGACGGGGACGAAACACAGGGCGGACATCCACGCCAGCGCCCATGCGATGAGCCGGCGGACGTGGGCGGAGGGAGGCGGCATGGTGGAATCGGCGCAGCGAGGATCAGGCTTTCCACCATACCCGAGCGCCGATGCGCGCGCACGGCGTAAACGCAAACCAACGAGTCCCGCGCACTCGCGGGCCGTCGACCTACGCCAGGGGCCTTGCTTCAGCCCAGCAGGACCTGCTCGACGAACTTTCGCCGGGAGCTGCGTTCGGCGGCGCTGGCGCTGCCGCCGATCTGCGACTCCGCCACGATGTAGCTGTACAGCATGAAGCCGCGCTTGCGCGCTTCCGCCTTGGCGAAGCCCAGGGCCTCGATCAAATCGCTGATGTAGTCGATGCGACTGGCGTCGGCTTCGTCGACGGCCTGCCGCGCCATCGGATCATGACGCGCCCAGGCGCGCAGCGCCAGCTCGATGCGCGCGGCACGCGTGGCGGCGCGGCCGCGAAACGGCAGCGAAAGCACGTCGCGCAGTTGCGCGCGGGGATCGCGGTTGCTGGCCTGCAGGCGCGTGGTGAGCTGCTCGGTGGCGCGGTCGCGCCAGCTTTGCAGCACCTGGCGCAGCAAGTCCTCGCGATCGCGGAAATGCCAGTAGAAGCTGCCGCGGGTGACCGACAGCTCGGTCGCCAGAACGTCCACCCGCACGTTGTCGATGCCGTGGTCGACCAGCACCTCGGTGGCCGCCTCGATCCAGCGTTCCGGCGTCAGCGTCTCGCGGCGCGGCGCGGCTTGCGCACGGGGTTCGGAATCGGGCATGCGACGATTCAGGCGGCTGGGGTTTGTACGGATCCTGGGCAGGGATTGTAGGCATAGCATGCGTCCACACACATACACATGTGTATGGTAAGGACGAGGAACCGGGCATGCAGGACGATGAGCGCGCCACGCGACTGGGCCTGGCGCCGCAGCGCGTGGTGCGGGTGGGCTTCGACGACGGCAGTTTCGTGCTGCGTTCGCCCGAGCCGCTCAGGCCCTACGCGCGCTGCGTGGGAGAGTGGCTCGAGCAATGGGCGAGCGACACGCCGGAGGCGCCGGCCTTCGCCGAACGCGCGGCCGACGGGGCGTGGAGGCGACTGAACTGGGGCGAAACCCGCGCGCAGGTCGGACGCATCGCGCAAAGCCTGCTGGGGCTGAAGCTCATGCCGCAGGCGCCGATCGTCGTCCTGTCGGACAACGCCATCGACCACCTGCTGCTGATGCTCGCCGGCATGCACGTCGGACGCGCCGTGTGCACGGTGTCCAGCGCCTATTGCCGCCTGGTGCGCGACGGCGACTACTCGCGCATCCACGGCATTCTCAACACCCTGGGTCCGGCGCTGATCTACGCCAGCGATGCCGCGGTGTACGGTCCGGCCATCGCCGGCTCGGGACAGCACGCGGTCGTGGTGTTCAGCGACGGAGCCGAGACCTATCCGGGCGCGTTGCGCTTCGACAGCCTGCTGCGCACGGCCGAGGGGCCGGCGGTGATGCAGGCCTTCGCCCAGATCACGCCCGACACCCACGCCAAGTACCTGCTGACCTCGGGGTCGACCGGGCACCCGAAGGTGGTGATCAACACCCATCGCATGCTGTGCGCCAACCAGCAGATGGTGGCGCAGGTCTGGCGCTTCCTGGGGCAGGAAAAGCCGGTGCTGGTCGACTGGCTGCCGTGGAGCCACACCTTCGGTGGCAACCACAACCTGAACATGGTGCTGCGCAACGGGGGGTTCCTGGCCATCGACGAAGGTCGTCCGCTGCCCGGCATGATCGAGCGCACGTTGCGCAACCTGTGCGAGGTGCGCCCCACGCTGCACTTCAACGTGCCGCGTGGCATCGACATGCTGCTGCCGCTGCTCGAGGCCGACGACGCGCGGGCGCGCGAGTTCCTGTCGCGCCTGCGCGGCGTGTTCTACGCCGGCGCCGGGCTGCCGCAGTCGAGCTGGGATCGGCTGCAGGCGCTGGCCACGCGTGTGCGCGGCCAGCCGCTGTGGCTGACCACCTCGTGGGGGTCGACGGAGACGGCGCCTGCCATCACCAGCGCGCATTGGTGGCTCGACCAGGCCGGCGTCATCGGCCTGCCGCTGCCGGGCACCGAGCTCAAGTTCGTGCCCTGCGCAGGCAAGCTGGAGATGCGCGTGCGCGGGGTCAACGTGTTCCCCGGCTACCGCGACGCCCCGCAGTTGACGGCGCAGGCCTTCGACGCCGAGGGCTATTACTGCATCGGCGACGCCGGGCTGCTGGCCGACGACCAGCACCCCGAGCGGGGCGTCGCCTTCGACGGCCGCGTGGCCGAGGATTTCAAGCTCAGCTCGGGCACCTGGGTGTCGGTGGGCACGCTGCGCGTGCGCCTGGTGTCGGCACTGGCGCCGTGGGCGCAGGACGTGGTCATTACCGGCCACGACCGCGCCGAGGTCGGGCTGCTGATCTTTCCGTCGCCGCAGGCCGCGACGCTGCCGACCGCCGAGCTGCGCGACAAGGTGGCACGGGTGCTGCGCCAGTTGCGCGAGCACGGCGCCGGCTCGTCGCAGACCCCGGCGCGCGCGCTGGTGCTGGCCGAACCGCCCGGCAGCGCGGCCGGAGAGATCACCGACAAGGGCTACATCAACCAGCGCGCCGTGCTGCGCGAGCGCGCCGGCCTGGTCGACGCGCTGTACGCCGGCGCGGCCGACACCATTCTTGCCTGACGACCACCACCATGCTCCAGGACTTCCAGCCCGCATCGGGCGTGCTCGCATCGCTCGACCTGCTGCGTCTGCAGCGCGACGACGTCGTGCTGCACGCGCGACTGAACCGGCCGCACAAGCGCAATTCCGTCAGCGACGCGCTGCTCGCGCAGCTGCACACGCTGTTCGTCCACCTGCCCGGCGACGTGCGCGTGGTGGTGCTCAGCGGCGAAGGCGAACATTTCTGCGCCGGGCTCGATCTGTCGGAGGTGACCGAGCGCGACGTGGTGCAGGGCATCCATCATTCGCGCGCCTGGCACGCGGCCTTCGAGGCCATCCAGTTCGGCCCGGTGCCGGTACTGGCCGTGCTGCACGGCGCGGTGGTCGGGGGCGGGCTCGAACTGGCCGCGTCGGTACACCTGCGCATCGCCGAGCGCAGCGCCTTCTACGGCCTGCCGGAGGGGCAGCGGGGGATTTTCGTCGGCGGCGGAGGCTCGGTGCGCATTTCGCGTCTGATCGGCGTGGCGCGCATGACCGACATGATGCTCACCGGGCGCGTGTTCGACGCCGCGGACGGGCAGGCCATCGGCGCGTCCAACTACCTGGTCGACGACGGCGCCGGGCTGGCCAAGGCGCTCGAGCTGGCGCACCGCATCGCCGGCAACGCGCCGCTGTCGAACTACGCCATCACCCAGGCGCTACCGCGCATCGCCGACCTTGCGCCAGGCGAAGGGCTGTTCGTCGAGGCCCTGATGTCGTCCATCGTGCAGGGTGACGACGCGGCCAAGCAGCGCGTGCGCGACTTCCTGGAAAAGCGCGCGGCCAAGGTGGAGAAGACGCGATGAGCTGGTCCTTCGACGCGCCGCTGCGCGACATGCGTTTCGTGCTCGAGCATGTGC
>JAKBNS010000142.1 GCA_021830925.1 Pseudomonadota bacterium
CGGCTGGATGCCTCCCGGCCAGGCGCATACCGTGCAGTCCTTCGGTCCCACCGCCGGGGTCGGCGTGTTCCTGGCCGCGCGCCATTGCTCGGCCCTGCCGCCGCATCCGGCGCAGTTCGAGGCCAGCGCGCTGGCCTCGCTGCTCATGCAGCGCATGCTGGACTGGCTGCCCGAGGCGCCGCTGGAGCCGCCGCAGCGGCGCCTGCTGCAGGTGCTGCTTGACGAACTCGGGCAGGCGGGCACCCAGTCCCTGCACTTGCCCTGGCCCAAGGACGAACGCCTGTTGTCGGTGGCGCGCGCGCTGCTGGCCAACCCGGCCAGCGGGCGCCGGCTCGAGCAATGGGCCCGCTTCGCCGACATCAGCGCGCGCACCCTGAGCCGCAAGTTCGTCGAGGAGACCGGCATGAGCTTCGGCCAATGGCGCCAGTGGGCGCGCCTGACCCAGGCGCTGGAATGGCTCGCCACCGGTCAGGCGGTCAAGCACGTCGCGCTGTCGCTGGGCTACGACAGCGTCAGCGCCTTCATCAAGGCTTTCCGCCTGGCCCTCGGCACCACGCCGTCGGCATACTTCGGAGCAGGGCGCCGCAGTGCCGTGACGCGCGACGCGGACCCCGAGTCCGATCTGTCACCCACCCACCTCGCAGGAGAATTCGATGCGCTTTGAAACCCAGGCCGTGCACGCCGGCTACAGCCCCGACCCCACCACCCGCGCGGTCGCGGTGCCGGTGTACCAGACCGTGTCCTATGCCTTCGACGACACCCAGCACGGCGCCGACCTGTTCGACCTGAAGGTGGCCGGCAACATCTACACCCGCATCATGAACCCGACCACCGCGGTGCTCGAGGCGCGGGTGGCCGCGCTCGAGGGCGGCGTGGCCGCGCTGGCGCTGGCCTCGGGCATGGCCGCGATCACCGCGGCGGTGCAGACCATCGCCGCCGCGGGGGACAACATCGTCTCCAGCAGCCGGCTGTACGGCGGCACCTACAACCTGTTCGCCCACACCTTCCCGCGCCAGGGCATCGAGGTGCGCTTCGCCGACCCCGCCGACCCCCAGGCCTTCGCGCGCCTGATCGATGCGCGCACCAAGGCCGTGTACTGCGAGAGCATCGGCAACCCGCTGGGCAACGTCACCGACATCGCCGCGCTGGCCGAGGTCGCGCATGCGGCGGGTGTGCCGTTGATCGTCGACAACACGGTGCCCTCGCCCTACCTGTGCCGGCCCTTCGAGCACGGCGCCGACATCGTGGTGCACTCGTTGACCAAGTACATCGGCGGCCACGGCAACAGCGTGGGCGGGGCCATCGTGGACGGAGGTCGCTTCGACTGGGCCGCCCAGGGCGAACGCTTCAGCCTGCTGGTGCAGCCCGACGTGAGCTACCACGGCGTGAGCTACACCGAGACCTTCGGCGCCGCCGCCTTCATCGCACGCGCCCGCGTCGTGCCGCTGCGCAACATGGGCGCGGCGCTGTCGCCGATGAACGCCTTCCTGCTGCTGCAGGGCCTGGAGACCCTGCCGCTGCGCATGGACCGCATCTGCGAGAACTCGCAGCGCATCGCCAAGCATCTGCAAAAGCACGCGAAGGTGGCCTGGGTGCGCTACGCCGGCCTGAGCGACCACCCGGACCACGCCACCGCGCAGCGCCTGATGGGCGGGCGCGCCTCGGGCATCCTCAGCTTCGGACTGCGCGGCGGGCGCGAGGCCGGCGCGCGCTTCCAGGACGCGCTCAAGCTGTTCACCCGCCTGGTCAACATCGGCGACTGCAAGTCCCTGGCCTGCCACCCGGCCACCACCACGCACCGCCAGCTGGGCGACGCGGAGCTGGCCGCCGCCGGCGTCAGCGCCGACATGGTGCGCCTGTCGGTGGGCATCGAGCACGTCGACGACCTGATCGCCGACCTGGAGCAGGCGCTGCAGGCGGCTTGAGGCAGCCGCACCCGCGCGGCGGCGGTCATTGCAGGTTGACGAACATGCCTCCGTCGACCAGCAGCGCCGCGCCGGTCACGTAGCGCGCGCGATCCGAGGCGAGAAAGGCGACGCATTCGGCCACATCCTCCGGCTCCCCGATGCGCCCGAGCGGAATCCTCCGCTCGAAGTACGCGCGCTTGTCGGGGGTCAGGTCGGCGGCGTTCAAGTCGGTCGAGATGGTCCCCGGCATCACCGAATTGCAGCGAATGCCGTGGGGGCCCAGGGCAATGGCGCAGGACTGCATCAACGAGTGCACCCCGGCCTTGGTCGGTGTGTAGTGGGTCTGCATCGCTCCACCCACCAGAGCGCTGATCGAGCTGGTCGCGATGATGGCCCCGCCGCGCCCCTGGCGCGCCATCTGCCGCGCCGCGGCCTGGGTCACGAGGAAGGCGCCGCCGAGGTTGACAGCGAGCGTCTGCTGCCAGAGATCCGGCGGGAGATCGAGAAAGGCGTGAAACGGGCAGATCCCGGCGTTGCTGACCAGCACGTCGAGTTGTCCGAACTCGGCCAGCGCGGCGTCCACCAGCGTCTGTGCCGTCGCAGCTTGCGCGACATCCCCTTCGACGGCGACCGCCCGGCGTCCCAGGGCCTGGATGTCGGCCACCACGGATTCGATGGCGGCCTGCTTGCCGTAGCTGCGGTCATTCGCATCGAAGTAATTCAGCACCAGATTGGCGCCCTCGCGAGCGCAGACCTGCGCGATCGCGCGCCCGATGCCGCGCGACGCACCGGTGATCATCACGACCTTGTCCTCGAGCAGCATGCGCGTTCTCCGGTAGGGGCGGGGTCAATGATCGTAGGGGCGCACGAGCGTGCAGTCAGGATTCAGGCGCACGCCGAATCCGGGCGTCTCGGGAACCTTCATGCGCCCGTTGTGCGGAACCGGCTCGTCCAGAAGCAGGGGCGTGAACATCGGCACCACCTCGTCGGCCTGGGGCGCCATCATCAGGAACTCGGCGAAGGGCGAGTTGTGCCTCGTGACGACGAAGTGGTAGCTGTACACGGAGGAGCCGTGCGGGACCACCATCACGTTGTGGGCGTCGGCCATGGCGGAGATCTTGATCAGCTCGGTGATGCCGCCGCACCAGCCCACGTCAGGCTGGATGAGGTCGCAGCATTCCATCTCGAGCAACATGCGAAAGCCCCACCGCGTCGCTTCGTGTTCGCCGGTGCTGACCAGCATGCCCGGCGGTACGTCGCGCCGCAGCTTCGCATATCCCCAATAGTCGTCCGGCGGAAGGCACTCCTCGATCCACTTCAGCCCGAACTCCCGCGCGGCTTGGGCCAGGCGCGTCGCGTAGTGAACGTCGAGGCTCATCCAGCAGTCGTACATGAGCCAGAAATCCGGCCCCACCGCGTCGCGCATGCGCGCGAGCCGCGCGAGGTTGGCTCGCAAGCCTTCCTCGCCCTCCGCCGGCCCGTGCAACAGCGGCATCTTGCCCCCGATGAATCCCATCTTCTGCGCCAGATCGGGACGCGCGCCGGTGGCGTAGAACACCAGCTCGTCGCGCACCGCGCCGCCGAGCAGGTGGAACACCGGTTCCTGGCGGACCTTGCCGAGCAGGTCCCACAGCGCAAGGTCCACGCCGGAGATGGTGTTCAGCACGATTCCCTTGCGCCCGTAGAACAAGGTCGCGTGGTACATCTGGTCCCACATCTTCTCGATGTCGGTGACCTTGCGGCCTTCGAGGAAGCGCGCCAGATGGCGCTCCACGATGAACGCACCGATCTCCCCGGCGGTGGTGACCCCGAAGCCCACGGTACCGTCGCTGGCCTCGATCTCCACCACCAGCGTCCCGAGCACGTTGATCCCGAAGGAGCGGCGACTGCTGCGGTATTCGGGATAGCGCGCCATGGGCGTCGCGATGTGGTCGTCGATCCAGTGACCATCGGTCTGATCGTGATAGTCGGCGCCGCCGCCTCGCACCGTATAGGCGCGAACCTGCTTGATCGTGGGGGTCGTCATGGTGGGAGCAAGCCTTGCCGTGGTCAATAGGTGGCGCGACCGCCGGAAAGGTCGAACACCGCCCCGGTGCTGAAGGAGCATTCGTCGGTGCACAGCCAGACGATCAGCGCCGCGGCCTCCTCGGGCATCAGGAAGCGCTTCATGGGAATCTTGGAAAGCATGTACTCGATGTGCTGGGGGCTCATCGACGCGAAGATCTCGGTCTTGGCCGCCGCCGGCGTGACCGCGTTCACGCAGATGTTCCTCTCGGCCAGTTCCTTGCCGAGGGACTTGGTCAGGCCGATCAGGCCGGCCTTGGACGCGCTGTAATGCGCGGCGTTCGGATTGCCTTCCTTGCCCGCGACCGAGGCGATGTTCACGATGCGGCCACGGCCGCGCGTCAGCATGTGTGGCACCACGGCGCGGCAGGTCAGGAAGCTTCCCGTCAGGTTGACGTCGATGACCCGGCGCCAGGCCTCGGTCGTCAACTCCCAGGTCGGCGCATTGCCGCCGGTGATGCCCGCACTGTTGACCAACGCATCGATGGCCCCGTGCGCGGCCAGCGTGGCCGCCGTGGCCGCCTGCACGGAGGCCTCGTCGGTGAGCTCGACGACCACCGAGGAGACCTTGCCGAGCCGGCCCAGATCCCGCGTGCTGCCTTCGAGTCGAGCTGCGTCGACGTCCCACAGCGCCACCGAGGCGCCGGACTCCAGGGCGCGTTGAGCCACCGCGAAGCCGAGCCCGCGGGCGCCGCCGGTGACCACCACCGTGCGTTCCTTCAGATCGAGGCTGTTCATCGTGCTTGCCCCGCGGGTGCGCACGCGAGCACGCGCTGACACTGCACGCCGAGTCCCTGCACGCCCAGGCGCATGGTCTGGCCTGCGCGCAGGTAGACCGGATCGGGACGCTGGCCCATGCCGACGCCGGGAGGCGTGCCGGTCGAGATGATGTCGCCGGGCTGCAGGCTCATGAACTGGCTGACGTAGGACACGATGGTGGCCACGTCGAAGATCATGGTGCGCGTGTTGCCGTTCTGGAAGCGCCTGCCGTCCACCTCCAGCCACAGGTCCAGGGACTGCGGATCGGGGATTTCGTCGCGGGTGACCAGCCATGGGCCGATGGGGCCGAAGGTGTCGCAGCCCTTGCCCTTGTCCCATTGGCCGCCGCGCTCCAGCTGGAACGCGCGTTCCGAGACGTCGTTGACCACGCAATAGCCCGCGACGTGCTCGAGGGCCCGCTCGACGCCCACGTAGCGCGCCGGGGCGCCGATGACCACGCCGAGTTCGACTTCCCAGTCGACCTTGCTGGCGCCCCTGGGAATCTCCACCGGATCGTCGGGACCCACGATGGCGCTGGTGGCCTTGAAGAACACGACCGGTTCGGTCGGAATCGGCATGTTCGACTCCTTGGCGTGATCGGAGTAATTCAGCCCGATGCAGACCAGCTTGCCCACGTGCCCCACGCAAGGTCCGATCCGGGTGCCCGCGGGTACCAGCGGCAAGCTTCGTGCATCGATCGCGCTCAAGGCCGCGAGACCGGCTGGCAGCAGGGCCTCGTTGGCCAGGTCGACGACATGGGCCGATAGGTCGCGTATGCGGCCGTCGGCGTCGAGAAGGCCCGGCTTTTCAGCGCCGGGCGCGCCGTAGCGCAGCAATTTCATCGAACGCACCTCGAAGGTTGCAGGAATTCGAGGGCGACTATACGAACTCAGTGATAGCCGATCAATTCGGCTTCATTATTGTGCGATAGCAATTGCGCATTGCTCAGCGAAGCTCGCGCCGCGCGGCGGCCAAGGCGCGCAAACGCGTCACGAAAAAGTCCGCCGATTCGTTCAGCGCTTCGTCCTTGCGAAGCAGCAGGCCGAAGTCCTGCAGGCTCTCGCCGACGACCACCGGGAGGGCCTCGAGCAAGCCCGTGCGCAGATGGTCCCGCACCACGGACTCGGGCAGCATCGCCACGCAGTCGCTGTGCTGCAGCAGTTGCAGGGTGGCGAAGATCGACGTGCACTCGGTGAGATTGCGGGGCGTGGACAACTTGCGCCGTGCGAGTTCGTCCTCGAAGATCAGGCGCGCCGGGCTCGTGATGGGCTGCGCGACCCAGGGCGCATCGAGAAGGGCGCCGAAGGACACGCTCGGCGCATCGGCCAGCGGATGGGCGCTGCGCACCACCAGCAGCAGTGTCTCGCGCGCGAGGGGCTCGAAATCGAAGGCGTTGTGCTGCAGCGGGGATGTCAGCCTCGCCAGGGCGAAGTCGACCTCGCGGCGCTCCAGCAGTTCGAGGACCTGATCGCTGGTCTCTCCGAGGATGCGGATATTGAGCAGCGGCCTGCTTGCCTTGACCTCGGCGACGGCCATCGCGAGCAGGTCGGGTACCGCGCCCATGATGGCCCCGATGGTCAATTGGCCGTAGCCGCCGTCTCGCTTGGCCTCCAGATCGTCGGCCATGCGCTCGAGATCGGCCAGCGCGCGTCGCGCGTATCCCAGCACCGTGCCGCCCAGCGAAGTCGGCAGCATGCCTCGTGCCTTGCGCTCGAACAGCTGGAAGCCGAAGGTGACCTCGATTTCCGCCAGCATGCGACTCGCGCTGGGCTGCGCGATGTTCATCTGCTCGGCAGCCTGGTGCAGGTTGCGCGTGTCATCGAGCGCGACCAGAAGAGCCAACTGCTTGAAGCGCAAGCGATTGACCAGGGTGCTCTTGCGTTGCTGCGGAGTCATCCGAAGACCGATAGCCAAGAAGTATTGATCGATCCTATCATCGAATTGATCCGCTATCGCTCGGCCTCCTATAGTTCGGCCACATTCCACCTCCGCCGCGACCAGAACCCGGCGGACGAGATGGACAAGAGCGGAGACAAGCAATGGAAACGGTGGCTTTCCGGATGGTTCTGCATCCGGGCATGCGTGAGGAATACGAGCGACGCCACGCGCAGATCTGGCCCGATCTGGTCGAGCTGCTGCGCGACGCGGGGATTCGCGACTATCGGATCTTCTTCGATCCCTCGAGTCACCACCTGTTCGCCGTGCTGCGCCGTCCGCGGCATCACGGCATGGACGCGCTCGCCAGCCACGCCCTGATGCGCCGGTGGTGGGAATCGATGCGCGACATCATGCAGACCGAGCCAGGCGGCGAGCCCTTCCAGGTTGCCCTGCAACAGGTGTTCCATCTCGAATGAACTCGCCGCCGCCCATGCGCATCGTCGACCCCCACGTGCATTTCTGGAGCCTGGGCAGCGGGCGCTACGCCTGGCTGCTCAGCGACGAGCCCTCCTTTCTCGGGGCCGCGGCACGCGAACTGCGCCGCGACGTGCTTCCCGCCGACCTGCTGCGAGCGGCCGCGGGCCTGGAGTTGGACAAGGTCGTCCACGTCGAGGCCAAATACGACGCCGGTCGCCCCGTCGACGAGACCCGATGGCTGCAAGGTCTGGCGGCGCAACCCGCGCATCGAGGCGTACCGCAGGCGATCGTCGCGGCGGTCGATCTGGCCGCGCGGGACGTCGAATCCGACCTGCGGCAGCACGCCGGTTTCGCCGCCGTGCGTGGCGTGCGGCAGATCCTGAACGTGCATGCCGATCCCCTGTACGACTACGTGGGCGTGCACTGGATGCGTGACCCTGGATGGCAGCGCAACTTCTCGCTGTTGCGGCGATTCGGACTTTCCTTCGATCTGCAGATCTATCCGTCCCAGGTCGCCGACGCCGTCGCGCTGGCGCGGCGTCACCCGGACGTCCAGTTCATCCTCAACCACGCCGGAATGTTCGTCGATCGCGCCAGCGTGGCCGGCTTCCGCGCCTGGCGCGAAGGCCTCGAGGCACTCGCGCGCTGCCCCAACATCGCGGTGAAAGTCAGCGGCATCGCGATGTTCACCCACAGCTGCGCCGTCGAGGTGCTGCGTCCGTACGTGCTGCAGACCATCGACACCTTCGGGGTCGAGCGCGCCATGTTCGCATCGAACTCCCCCATCGACCCGCTGTTCGGCAGTTACGCCGATCTCTGGCGCGCGTACGCGGCGATCGTGGCGGGGTCCAGCCCGAGCGAGCGCGACGCCTTGTTCGCCAACAATGCCGAGCGCATCTATCGCCTGTGATCCCGCCATGCAAGCGCCCTTGAACCCCCGTCAGGAGACCGGGCCGGTCGGCACGCCATGCCTGGAGCTGCGCGAGGCCCGCAAGTCCTTCGGGCGCGTGCTGGCGCTCAAGCGTGGTGAACTATCGCTGTGGCCCGGCGAGGTGCACGCCTTGCTCGGCGAAAACGGCGCCGGCAAGTCGACCCTGGTACGCATTCTCGCCGGCGTGCACCGCCCGGACACCGGGAGGCTGCTGCTGCACGGACGCGAGTGCAGCTTCGCCAATCCGGCCGACGCCAAGCGCGCGGGCATCGCCGTGATCTACCAGGAGCCGACCCTGTTCCACGACCTGTCGGTCGCCGAGAACGTCTTCATGGGGCGGCAGCCGACCGACCGCTTCGGGCGCATCCGCTTCGGCGACATGGAGCGCGAGGTCGACGAGCTGCTGCGTTCGCTCGGCGTGGAGCTGCGCGGCGCGCAGCCGGTGCGCGGGCTGTCGATCGCCGATCAGCAAGTCGTCGAGATCGCCAAGGCGCTGTCGCTCAACGCCAATGTGCTGGTCATGGACGAACCCACGGCGGCCTTGTCACTGACCGAAGTGCAGCGACTGTTCGCCATCGTGCAGCGACTGCGCGAGCGCGGCGCCGCGATCCTGTTCATCACCCACCGGCTCGAGGAGGTGTTCGCGCTGGCGCAGCGCATCACCGTCATGCGAGACGGAGAGAAGGTCTTCGAGGCGATGACTCCGGAAGTCGACACCGACACCCTGGTGGCGCGCATGGTCGGCAGGGACCTCGACACCTTCTACCCCAAGGCCGAGGTCGCACCCGGTGAAGTCCGGCTGCGCGTGCGCGGCCTGACGCGGCGCGGCGTCTTCTCC
This sequence comes from Pseudomonadota bacterium, assembly GCA_021830925.1. GTDB lineage: Bacteria > Pseudomonadota > Gammaproteobacteria > Burkholderiales > Burkholderiaceae_C > Thiomonas_A. Next base: position 8,855 of record JAKBNS010000142.1, read on the forward strand.
GACGTGAGCTTCGATGTGCGTGCGGGGGAGATCGTCGCCCTCGCCGGGCTGGTCGGTGCCGGCCGCAGCGAAGTCGCGCGCGCGATCTTCGGCATCGACCGCGCCGACGCGGGCGAGGTGTCCATCGCCGGCCGCACGCTGCGTCTGGGTGACCCAGCGGCTGCGATGGCGGCCGGGCTGGGCTTCGTGCCCGAGGATCGGCGGGAGCAGGGCCTGGCACTGGATCTCAGCGTGGCGCACAACACCGCCCTGACCGTACTGGGCAGGCTGAGCTGGCACGGCTGGATCTCGCGTCGGAGCGAGCGACGACTGGCCGAGGACTGGGGCCGCCGGTTGCGGCTGAAGGCGTCCAGCGTCGACCTGCCCGCCGGTTTCCTGTCCGGTGGGAACCAGCAAAAGGTCGTGCTGGCCAAATGGCTGGCGACCGCACCGAGGGTCCTGATCATCGACGAGCCCACGCGCGGGGTCGACGTGGGCGCCAAGGCCGAGATCTACCGCAGCATCAGCGATCTCGTGGCGGCGGGCATGGCGGTGCTCATGATCTCGAGCGAGCTGCCCGAAGTGCTCGGCATGGCCGATCGCATCCTGGTCATGCACGAAGGCCGTCTGAGCGCGGAACTGCCGCGCGCGCGGGCCGATGAGCAAGGCATCATGGCGGCGGCGCTCGGCCGCGTCGCCTCCAGGGAGTTCGCATGAACCGATCCCCGGCCGTGGACTCCCCGCCGATGAGGCTGTTCCTGTTTCTCGGGAAAAAGCGCGAAGTGGCGCTGGTCGCCGTGCTGATCGCGCTGGTGCTGTTCACAGGCAGCGTGCGCCCGGCCTTTCTCGGCACGCAGACCCTCAAGGATGTCCTGCTCAACGTGGCCATCGTCAGCCTGCTCAGCGCGGGCATGACGGGGGTCATGTTGATGCGTCACATCGACCTGTCGGTCAGCTCGACCCTCGGCCTGTCCGCCTATGCGGTCGGCGCGCTGTTCGTGGACCATCCGCACATGCCGATCATCGTGGCGATGGCGGCGGGCATCGCGATCGGGCTGGTCGCCGGCGCGATCAACGCGGCCATGGTCGTGTTCGGCAACGTGCCTTCGCTGGTCGCCACCCTGTCGACCTTGTATATCTACCGCGGCGCCGACTACGCCTGGGTGCATGGCGGCCAGGTCAATGCCAGCAATCTGCCGGCGGCATTCGCCGATCTGGGAACCGCCAGCCTGCTCGGCATGCCGGTCCTGGTGCTGATCGCCGGCGCGGTGTTGGTGGCCTTCTCCATCTATCTGCAGCAGTTCCCGGGCGGCAGGGAGCATTACGCCGTCGGCTCGAACCCCGAGGCCGCCAGGCTGGCCGGCATCCGGGTCGGGCGCCGCGTCGCGATCGGCTTCGTCACCTCGGGGGCCATTGCCGGCCTTGCGGGAGTGTTGTGGCTGGCGCGCTTCGGCACCGTCGACGCCAGCACCGGCACGGGACTCGAGTTGCAGGTGGTGGCCGCGGCGGTGGTCGGCAGCGTGGCGATCACCGGCGGGGCCGGAACCATCCTGGGCGCGACGCTAGGCGCACTGATCCTGGGCGTGATCAGCATTTCCCTGGTGGTTCTGAGGGTGTCTCCCTTCTGGGAGCAGGCCATCCAGGGCCTGCTGATCGTGCTGGCCATCGCCAGTGACGCCGCGCTTGCGCGAGCCATCGCGCGGCGTTTGAGGGAGCAGAGGCGACATGGCTGAACAGATCGGCATGGCACCGTCCGCCGGACGTCGAAGCATGCACCTGCGCTGGGAGTGGATCCTGGTATGCGCTCTGATCGCGAGCCTCGTGCTCGGGCGCGTGTTGTCGCCGTATTTCCTCACCGGGGACAACATCAGCGACATCCTGGCCGGCATCAGCGAACTGGGGCTCATCGCACTGCCGATGACCCTGGTGATCATCGCGGCCGAAATCGACCTGTCCGTGGCTTCGGTGCTGGGCCTGTCGAGCGCGCTGTTGGGCGTGCTGTGGCACGCCGGCCTTCCCATGCCCCTGGCGATCGGCGCGGCCTGCGTCGCGGGCGCCTGCGCCGGCTGGGTCAACGGCTGGATCGTCGTGCGCATGGGGCTGCCGTCGCTGGCCGTGACCATCGGCACCATGGCGCTGTATCGGGGCCTGGCCTACGTGCTGCTCGGCAGTCGAGCCGTGGCGAATTTTCCCGGCGCCTATACCGACTTCGGAATCAACGACATCGGCTCCAGCTTCGTGCCGCAGCCCTTCGTGGTGCTATTCGTGGCGGCCGTGGCCTTCGTGCTGTTGCTGCACGCGACCACCTTCGGGCGCGCGGTCTATGCCATCGGCACCAACGCGGTAGCGGCGCGCTTCTCGGGCCTTGACGTCGCGCGTACCAAGTTGCGGCTGTTCGTGCTGTCGGGCTTGCTCAGTGCCGTCGCGGGAGTGATCTACACCCTGCGCTTCACCAGCGCGCGCGGCGACAACGGGCAGGGCCTGGAGCTTTCGGTCATCGCCGCGGTGCTGTTCGGTGGCGTGAGCATCTTCGGCGGGAAGGGTTCGCTGGGCGGTGTGCTCCTTTCGGTGCTGCTGGTCGGCGTGCTCCGCAACGCGCTGACGCTCTACGACATTTCGAGCGAGACCTTGACCATCGTGACCGGGCTGCTGCTGCTGAGCTCGGTGCTGGTGCCGAACCTGATCGCGCGGGTGCGCGCATTGCGCGATCAGCGTGCGCTGGCCGCCTCGCGCTAGGGCGGCGGAGATTCGAGTCCTGAAGCAAGGCCACGCCTGAGCGCACGGGGCGGGGCTTCCCAACATGACGTGCGAGGCGGCAAATTCGAGGAGACTGAACATGTGGAGCAAACGGTACCGCGGCGCACTGTTGACGATCTGCGCGGCGATGATGTTCACGGGCGTCACGGCCGTGGCGGCGCCGCTCAAGAGCGGCCTGACCATCGCCTTCGTCCCCAAGCAGGTCAACAACCCCTATGAGGTCACCGCCGACGACGGCGGGATGGCGGCGCTGAAGGAGCTCGGCGATCACGGCAAGGTGGTCGGACCATCGAACGCCGGCGCGTCGTCGCAGGTGTCGTACATCAACACCCTGATCGCGCAGCATGTGAATGCCATCGTCATCGCCGCCAACGACGCGCATGCCGTGGTGCCCTACCTGAAAAAGGCCATGGCGCGCGGAATCAAGGTCGTGACCTTCGATTCCGACACGGCCTCCGACGGACGACAGCTGTTCGTCAATCAGGTGACGGCGGAATCGATCGGGCGGGACCAGATCCAGCTGGCGGCCAAGCTCATGGGAGGTAGCGGGGAGCTGGCGATCCTGTCCGCAACGCCCAACGCGACCAACCAGAACACCTGGATCGGCTGGATGAAAAAGGAGCTGGCCAAGCCGCAGTACGCCCATATCAAGCTGGTCAAGATCGCCTATGGCAACGACGACGACCAGCAATCCTTCGTCGAGACCCAGGGCTTGCTGGAGGCCTATCCGCACCTGAAGGCGATCATCGCGCCCACGACGGTGGGCATCGCGGCCGCGGCGCGCTACATCTCCACCTCGCCCTACAAGGGCAAGGTGGTGGTGACCGGGCTTGGCACGCCGAACCAGATGCGCGAATTCATCAAGAACGGCACGGTGAAGGCCTTCCAGCTGTGGGATCCGGGCCAGCTGGGCTACCTCGCCGCCTACGCCGCCGCCAACCTGGCCAGCGGCACGATCACCGGCAAGCCGGGCGACAGCTTCGCGGCCGGCAAACTTGGCAAGCGCACGGTCGGCGCCGACGGCCAGATCATCCTGGGCCCGCTGACGACCTTCGACGCCGGCAATATCGACAAGTTCAATTTCTAGCGACCCCAGGGCCGGGCTGCGCCCGGCCCGCCTCCCTTGGGGGCAGGCTCGGCCCGGGCGGGGCTCATGGCTCGGGCAGATCGCCTCTTGCGCGAGCGTCGAATGCCGCGCGTGCCTGCTCCACCTCGGCCATGTGCTCGGTCGTCCAGCGGTACATCGCGTCCAGGGGCTGCTGCACGCTTCGGCCCAGCGGAGTGATCGCGTACTCCACCGCGATCGGGGACGCGGGCACCACGCGGCGGGTCACGAAGCCGTTGCGTTCGAGACGCCGCAGGCATTGGGTCAAGGCCTTTTGCGTGACACCGAGCAATTCGCGCTTGATGGCGTTGAAGCGCAGCGGCCGCTCGGCGAGCGCGACAAGCACCATCATCGACCACTTCTCGGTCAATTGGTCGAGCAGAAGGCGCTGGGGGCAGTTCACGTCGAAGTCATCGGTGCGGCGAGCGCTCATGCGGTATCTCCAAGGCTATCTGGTCACCTACAGGTGGCTATCGTATCCCAGGTATCGCTTCTATACTGGATTTCATCGACTGAACCCGGATCGAACATGACTTCCACATCCCGCACCGACACCCTGTTTCGCCCCCTTCGCATCAAGTCCCTCGAACTGAGCAACCGCATCGTCATGGCCCCGATGACGCGTTCGTTCTCGCCCGACGGCGTACCCGGCGACAACGTCGCCGAGTACTACAGGCGCCGTGCCGCGGCGCAGGTGGGCCTGATCCTGTCCGAGGGCACGGTCATCGACCGTCCCTCGGCCAGGAACGACCCCCAGGTGCCGACCTTTCACGGCGAGGCGGCTCTGGCCGGCTGGCGACGCGTGATCGACCAGGTGCACGCCGCCGGCGGCAGGATGGGGCCGCAGCTCTGGCATGTCGGCACCGTCGCCAACCCGCAGACCACCTGGATGCCGCCCGCCCCGGCGGAAGGCCCGTCCGGTCTGCTCGCGCCCGCGGCGCCGCGCGGCGTGGCGATGAGCGACGAGGACATCGCCGACACCATCGCGGCCTTCGGTCGCGCGGCCGCCGCGGCCAAGGACCTGGGCTTCGACACCCTGGAGCTGCATGGGGCGCACGGCTACCTGATCGACCAATTCTTCTGGGAAGGCACCAACCAGCGCTCCGATCGCTTCGGCGGCGCGACCCTGAAGGAGCGCTCGCGCTTCGCCGCCGAGGTCGTCAAGAGCGTGCGCGCCGGGGTGGGCCCGGACTTTCCCATCCTGCTGCGCGTCAGCCAGTGGAAGCAACAGGACTACAAGGTGCGGCTCGCCCCGACGCCGGACGCGATGACCGACTGGCTGCTGCCGCTGGTCGAGGCGGGTGTCGACGTCCTGCACTGTTCCCAGCGCCGCTTCTGGGACCCCGAGTTTCCGGAGATCGACGGCGAGCAGGGCCTGAACTTCGCGGGCTGGGCGAAGAAGCTGACCGGCGCGACCACGATCAGCGTGGGTTCGGTCGGCCTGTCCGGGGACTTTTTCAGCACCTTCGGCGGCAAGGACTCGCAGCCGGCGAGCCTCGACAGGCTGATCGATCGCATGGAACGCGACGAGTTCGACCTGATCGCGGTCGGCCGCGCATTGCTCGGCGATCCCGAATGGGCGATCAAGGTGCGAGCCGGCGACAGCGCGCGCATGAAGGAATTCAACGTCGCGGCTCTGGCGGAGCTGGTCTGAGGAGCACGCGGCCCGTCGGGTGGGGATCGAGGCTCTCCGATCGGCTTGTGCGCCCCGCCCCGCCCCAGGGCGTGGCCTTCGGCCGCGATACCGATCCCGCGGGCCATGCAGCGCTGACCGAGGGTTCTACGCCCCGCCCAGCGCGCGGCGCAGCTGCAGCGCCTCGGCCAGGTGGGAGCGGGTGATGCGCGGCGCCGCCGCGAGGTCGGCGATGCTGCGCGCCACGCGCAGCACCCGGTGCGCGGCGCGGGCGGAGGCGCCAAGGCGCGCCAGGGCCTCGGCCAGCCAGTTGCGGTCCGCGCCCTGCAATGCGCAGTGCAGCTCCAGCGTCCGCGCCTCGAGCCGGGCGTTGGGCAGGCCCTGGCGCAGTCGCTGGACTTCGGTGGCGCGGCGCACGCGCTCGGCCACCGCGGCGCTGGGCTCGCCCGGCGGTAGCCCGAACAGCTCGGCGGGAGGCAGTGCGGCGACTTCCACCCGCAGGTCGATGCGGTCGAGCAGCGGCCCGGACAGGCGGGCTCGGTAGCGCTGCACCTGCTCGGGCGTGCAGCGGCACTCGCGGGTCGTGTCCCCGAGGTGGCCGCAGGGGCAGGGGTTCATGGCGGCGACCAGCTGGAACCTGGCCGGCAGCCGCACGCGCCCGGCGGCGCGCGCCAGGTGCACGCAGCCGGCTTCGAGGGGCTCGCGCAGGCCCTCCAGCGCGCGGCGGTCGAATTCGGGCAGTTCGTCCAGGAACAGCAGTCCGTGGTGGGCCAGCGAGACCTCGCCGGGGCGCAGCCTGCCCGCGGCCAGGCTGCCCAGCAGCGACGCCGCCGAGCTGGTGTGGTGGGGGCTGCGCAGGCTGCGCCGGGCCCAGGCGGCGGGCTCGAAGCCGCCGTCCAGGCTGAGCAGGGCCGCGCTCTGCAGCGCCTGTTCGTGGTCCAGCGCCGGCAGCAGGCCGCACAGGCGCTGCGCCAGCATGGTCTTGCCGCTGCCCGGCGGGCCCACGAGCAGCAAGTGGTGGGCTCCGGCGGCCGCCACCTCCAGCGCGCGCCGCGCCAGCGCCTGGCCGCGCACGTCGGCCAGATCGTGCGCCGGCGGCGCATCGGCGGCAGCGGTGGCATCCGGGCGCCGGGGCGCGTCCGATGCCCGTGTCTCGGACCCACCGGGCGCCGGAGGCGCGGGATTCCGTGCGGGCGCCGCGCCCGCCTGCACGCGTAACGAGTCGGCCTGCGCGGTGCCGCACAGGTAGGCGACGACGTCGTTCAGGTGCCGGGCGCCGAGCACCTGTTCGGCACCGGCCACCGCGGCCTCGCGGGCGCTGACCAGCGGCAGCACGAAGCGCTGCGCGTCCGGGCCGGCCGCGCGTGCGGCGCACAGCATGGCCAGGGCGCCGCGCACCGGGCGCAACTCGCCGGAGAGGGAAAGTTCCCCGGCGAACTCGTGACCTGCCAGCCGGGCGGGGTCGATGGCGCCCTGCGCGGCCAGCAGGCCCAGTGCGATGGGCAGGTCGAAGCGGCCGGATTCCTTGGGCAGATCCGCCGGGGCCAGGTTCACGACGATGCGCCGCGCGCTGGGGAAGGGCAGCGAGCTGTTCAGCAGCGCGCTGCGCACGCGCTCGCGCGCTTCGCGCACCTCGGCCTCGGGCAGGCCGACGATGCCGAAGGCGGGCAGCCCGGCGGACAGATGGACCTCCACCTGCACGGCGGGAGCTTCCAGGCCCAGCAGGGCACGGCTGGCGACCACGGCCAGGGGCATGGCGGGTGCGCGCCCGGGGGCCCCTGGGTCCGCCCGAGGTTCAGCCCCTGGGCGCCGACGCCTGGGCCGCCTGCTCGGCGGCACGTTGCTCGCTGGCCGCCAGGTGCGATTCCAGCGCGGCCACCTGGGCCTCGAGCTGGGCCACGCGCTGCGCCGAGGCGTTGAGCATGGCTTGCAGCGCGTCGAATTCCTCGCGGGTGACCAGGTCGAGGCGGCCGGCGGCGGAGTGGGCCAGTGCGCGCACGTTGCGCTGCACGTCCTTCAGCGGGGAGTTTTCCAGGGCCTCGGCGGCGCGGCGCAGGAAGGCGCGCGGCGACGGCGGGGTGGAGGAAGACGGATCGGGGGGAGGCGTGGTGTCCATGGTGGAAGTCTCGTCCAGTGCGCCGTATCGGCCAGGCGCTTTTGGCATGCACAGGCATCTATTGTCGCGCGCCGCGCGGCGTGTCGATGCGCGCACGCGCAATGACTGCACCGGCGGGGAGGTCGGCACGCCTGCGGGTCGACGCACCAGCCAGGGGCGCCGCACCTCCATGGTGCGCGGCCGCGGTGCGCTACGCACCGCCGGTGTGCCGCGGGTCCCGATCCGCCCCGGAACTCCCGCGAGTTTCCCGCGGCGAGCCTGGCACGAAAGCTGCAGTGAGATGTCGCCACCGGGGTTTCCCCCGGGTGATTTCCGATCCTGCCAACCGCTTCGCCCTGAGGAGAGTCCTGATGAACAAAGCCACCCTCGCAGCCTGCCTCGCGACGGCCTTCGCCTGTCCGATGCTCGCCAGCGCCCAGACCGCGCCCGCCGCGGCCGCGTCGGCGCCCGCGGTGCCCAGCCTGGGCGCCGTGATCGCCGCCACGCCCGGCCTGAGCCTGAACGGCTACGTCGCGACCACCTACACCCATTTCGATACCTCGACGCCGGCACAGCGTCAGTTCGACACCACGCAGAACGGATTCACCCTCAACCAGGCCTCGCTGACCGCCGCCTACCTGCCCACCAGCGGTTTCGGCGCCTCGGTCACGCTGCTCGGCGGCAACGACGCCACCTACCTTCCTGGCGGCAGCCAGATGGGCGTGGAAAACGCCTTCGTGCAATACGCCCAGGGCAACCTGACCCTGCTGGCCGGGCGCCTGCCGACCCTGGCGGGCATGGAGGTGGTGAGTCCGCTGGCCAACAACGAGATCTCGCGCTCGCTGCTGTTCTTCGACCTGGAACCGATTTTCCACACCGGGGTGCGCGCCTCCTACGCGGTCGACGGCGCCCTCACGGTGACCGGCGGGGTCAACGACGGCTTCAACCGCGCCTCGCCCGTCACCGGCGCGTCCAAGACGGTCGAGCTCGGCGCCTCGGGCAGCCCGACCAAGATGTTCAGCTACTCGGTCGCCTACTACTACACGGGCACCTCCGCCTACTACAACAGCGCCGTGCTGAGCAAGGAACAGCTGCTCGACCTGGTGGGCAACCTGAATGCCACCGATGCGCTGAGCTTCGGCCTGAACATCGACCTGGTCAGCAAGAACGACTACAACGGCATCGGCACCGGCACCGGCAAGGCCAACGGCTACGCGCTGTACGCCAACTACGCCATCAACGACAAGTACACCCTGTCGGGACGCGGCGAATACCTGGACGACAAGGAAGGCCTCGTGTCGGGCACGCTGGGCACGGCCAACAAGCTCAAGGAACTGACCCTGGCGTTGAACTACGCGCCGGTGAAGAACGTCAAGCTCAGTGCCGAAGTGCGCCAGGACAAGTCGGACCTGCCCATCTTCGACAGCGGCGCGAAGGACAAGCAGACTTCCTTCGAACTGCTGGCCGCGTACTCGTTCTGAGTCCGAATTTCCGTTCTCCAAGGAGCCATCCATGAAGATGATCATGGCCATCATCAAGCCCTTCAAGCTCGACGAGGTCCGCGAAGCGCTGTCGGGCATCGGCGTGACCGGCATCACCGTGACCGAGGTCAAGGGCTTCGGGCGCCAGAAGGGCCACACCGAGCTGTACCGCGGCGCCGAATACGTGGTCGATTTCCTGCCCAAGGTGAAGATCGAGGCGGCGGTGCCGGAAACCCTGGTCGAACGCACCATCGAAGCCATCGAGACCTCCGCGCGCACCGGCAAGATCGGCGACGGCAAGATCTTCGTCTCGGCGCTGGAGCAGGTCGTGCGCATCCGCACCGGCGAGACCGGCGGCGACGCCCTGTGACGGCCCAGCACATCCGAAAGGTCAAGGACATGAAAAAGTACTTCGCAAGCATCGCCCTGAGCCTGGCCATGCTGGGCTCACCGGTCGCGGCACTGGCCCAGACCGCCAGCGCTCCCGCGGCCGCCACGGCACCCGCGGCCGCCGCTCCCGCCGCGCCGGCTGCTCCGGTGGCGGCCGCCTCGGCGGCCAAGAACCCGGCGGCCTTCATCAACTCCGGCGACAACGCGTGGATGCTCACCTCCACCGCGCTGGTGCTGATGATGACCATCCCCGGCCTGGCGCTGTTCTACGGCGGCATGGTGCGCAAGAAGAACGTGCTGGCCACGCTGATGCAGAGCTTCGCCATCACCGCGCTGGTCACGGTGCTGTGGATGATCGCCGGCTACAGCCTGGCCTTCACCAGCGGCTCCGGGTTCATAGGAGGCTTGAGCAGGTTGTTCCTCACGGGCATGGGCCTGGACAGCGCCAACGCGCTGGCCCCGACCATCCCCGAGACGACCTACATGACCTTCCAGATGACCTTCGCGATCATCACCCCGGCGCTGATCGTCGGCTCCTTCGCCGATCGCATGAAGTTCTCCGCGCTGCTGTGGTTCATGGGCCTGTGGCTGCTCGCCGTGTACGCGCCGATCGCCCACATGGTGTGGGGCCCCGGCGGCTGGCTGGGCGGTGACGGCGTGCTCGACTACGCCGGCGGCACCGTGGTGCACATCAACGCCGGTGTGGCCGGCCTGGTGGCGGCGCTGGTGCTGGGCAAGCGCGTGGGCTACGGCAAGGAGGCGATGCCCCCGCACAACCTGGTGCTGACCATGATCGGCGCCTCGTTGCTGTGGGTGGGCTGGTTCGGCTTCAACGCCGGCTCCGCCGTCGCCGCCAGCGACCGTGCCGGCATGGCCATGGCCGCCACGCAGATCGCCACCGCCGGCGCCGCGCTGGCCTGGATGTTCGTCGAGTGGATGGCGCGCGGCAAGCCGACCATCCTGGGCATCTGCTCGGGCGCCGTGGCGGGCCTGGTGGCCATCACCCCGGCCTCCGGCTTCGTCGGCCCCAGCGGCGCGCTGATCATCGGCCTGGCCGCCGGCGCGGTGTGCTTCTGGACCGCCGTCTACATGAAGGAGATGATCGGCTACGACGACTCGCTCGACGCCTTCGGCGTGCACGCCATCGGCGGCATCCTGGGCGCGCTGCTGACCGGCGTGTTCGCGGTCAAGGCCATCGGCGGCACCGCCGGCGTGCTGGAAGGCAACGGGGCGCAGCTGCTGATCCAGGCCAAGGGCGTGGCCGTGACCATCATCTACGACGCCATCGTCACCTTCGTGATCCTCAAGGTCGTCGACATGCTGCTGGGCCTGCGCGTCAGCGAGGAACAGGAGCGCGAGGGCCTGGACATCAGCCTGCACGGCGAGCAGGTGCTGTAAGGCCTCGCCCCGCTTGACCCCGGACCCTCGGGTCCGGGCCTTCGGGCCTCCGTCAGGATGCCCTCTCTCCAGAGCAAGGATCTTGCGCCCGGCACCGTCCGGGCGTTTTTTCGTCCGGCGCGACCCGCTCCGGCATGAGGAATTTCGGCGTCCGGCTTGAGCGCGCGCAAGAGCCCTTGTCAAGCCGGGGGGGCGTCCCCATATGCTTGCGGAACAATCGAGTCGGACCGAGGCGGCCTCGCACGCATTTGCCCCGGCTCTGCAACAATCGAAATCCGTGGCCCCTCCGGCCGCCCCCGTTCCCAAGGTGTCTTGCGCATGATCCCTCATCTCGTATCGGCCGAAGGCGGCCCGGTGCTCGAACTCGAGCAGCGCATCCTCGAAGCCCAGCCCGCGATCGAGCGCTGGTTCCGCCTCGAGTGGATGGAACACCAGCCGCCCTTCTATGCGTCGGTGGACCTGCGCAACGGCGGTTTCAAGCTCGCGCCGGTGGACACCAACCTGTTCCCCGGCGGCTGGAACAACCTGTCCGAGGAGATGCTGCCTCTGGCGGTGCAGGCGGCGATGGCTGCGATCGAGAAGATCTGTCCCGAGGCCAAGGGGCTGCTGCTGATCCCGGAGAAGCACACGCGCAACACCTTCTACCTGGAAAACCTGGCGCGCCTGACCCAGATCTTCCACCAGGCGGGGCTGAACGTGCACGTGGGCACGGTCGACGAGACCATCACCGAGCCGAAGACCGTGACCCTGCCCACCGGCGCCAGCCTGCTGCTGGAGCCGCTGGTGCGCGACAAGCGCCGGCTGGGCACGAAGGACTTCGATCCCTGCACCATCCTGCTCAACAACGACCTGTCCTCGGGCGTGCCGGCCGACCTGCAGAACCTGTTCGAGCAGTATCTGCTGCCGCCGCTGCACGCGGGCTGGACCACGCGGCGCAAGAGCACCCACTTCCGCAGCTACGACGCGGTGGTCAAGCGCTTCGCCAAGCTCATCGGCGTGGACCCCTGGATGCTCAATCCGTATTTCGCCCAGTGCAGCGGCGTGGACTTCCAGGAGCGCCAGGGCGAGGACGAGCTGGCCGAGGCGGTCGACGGCGTGCTGGCCAAGGTGCGGCGCAAGTACAAGGAATACGGCATCCACGAGAAGCCCTTCGTGGCCGTGAAGGCCGACGCCGGAACCTACGGCATGGGCGTGATGATGGTGCACGACGCCAGCGAGGTGCGCGACCTCAACCGCAAGACCCGCAACAAGATGAGCGTGGTCAAGGAAGGCATGCAGGTGCGCGACGTCATCATCCAGGAAGGTATTCCCAGCATCGAGCGCCTGCAGGAAGCGGTGTGCGAGCCGGTGGTCTACATGATGGACCGCTACGTCGTGGGCGGCTTCTATCGCGTGCACGCCGACCGCGGTCCGAGCGAGAACCTGAACTCGCCGGGCATGCACTTCGTGCCGCTGGCCTTCGACGAGCAGTTCAACGTCACCAATCCGGACGCCAAGCCCGGCACCAACGGCCCCAACCGCTTCCACATGTACGGCGTCATCGCGCGCCTGGCGCTGGTGGCGGCGAGCTACGAGCTCGAGCGCACCGACCCCGAAGCCGAAACCGAGTGAACTCCGCCCCCGCGCGCGGGGGCCCAGCCGCCATGAAACTGCTGTTCGTCGCCGATCCGCTGGAAGCCTTCAACCCGAAGAAGGACTCGACCGTGGCCATGATGCGCGAGGCGGCGCGGCGCGGCCACGCGATCTGGGCCTGCGAGCCGCGACAACTGCGCTGGATCCGCGACGCGCGCGGCGCGCAGGCGGTGCAGGCGCCCTGCCGGCACATCCAGCCGCTCGACGCCGCGCGGCCCTGGTTCACCGAGATCGAGGTGGTGGGCATGGAGCTGCGCGATTTCGACGCGGTGCTCATGCGCAAGGACCCGCCCTTCGACAGCGAATTCTTCTACGCCACGCACCTGCTGGAGCAGGCCGAGCGCGAGGGCGCGCGGGTGTTCAATCGCCCCCGCGCCTTGCGCGACCATCCGGAGAAACTGGCCATCCTCGAGTGGCCGGAGCACATTCCCGACACCCTGGTCAGCCGCGATCCGGCGGCGCTGCGGGCCTTCGCGCGCGAGCACGGCGACGTCATCGTCAAGCCGCTGGACGGCATGGGCGGCGCCGGCGTGTTCCGCCTGCGCAACGGCGCCGATGGTGCTCCCGACGCCAATCTCGGCGTGGTGCTGGAGACCCTGACCGACAACGGCCGGCGCACGATCATGGCGCAGGGCTACCTGCCCGAGATCGCGCAGGGCGACAAGCGCGTGCTGCTGATCGACGGCGAGCCGGTGCCCTAC
>JAKBNS010000221.1 GCA_021830925.1 Pseudomonadota bacterium
ACGGCGCGCCGCGATGCAAGGGCATGGCGCGGCCGCGTTCGTAGCCGACCCTCGGCGGCGCGGCGCTTCCCGCGACGCTGTGCACGCACAGAACGCTCAGACCATGGAGGCGACACAGAAGAATGGTGCCGCGCGTGCGCTCGCACAGGTCGCGGGCGACGTCCGAGGCCGCATTGATCAGGGGATCCGCGATGCGGATCTGCCGATCCATCTGGACGATCGCCGGGCCCAGGCCGTACAGGCCGCTCGCGATGCATTCGAGCAAGCCCGCGGATTCCAGGTCCTCGATGCAGCGGTAGGCGGTGGCCAGCGACACGCCCAGACCGTGTGCGATGTCCTCGGCGCGCAGCACCGCGTGCCGCTCGTCGTACAGCCGCAGCAGTTGCAGGACCTTCAGGGTGCGGGACATGGCCGGAGGAAGCGCCACGGCGAGCCCGGGACGCGAGGAGTTCGGCATTTTCGCAGATTCCGCGAATCCCACAGCACGCGAGCCCGCGGCTCGAAGAACATGCGTGGCGGCCGCGCACCGAGCCCACGGTGCGAGCAGGTCGTGATCCGCGGCCCTTCCAGCATCTACAGAGGCATCCCATGCAGTTCCATCTCGACGGATTCGTGCCTGGCGACCCACGCGAGGCGCCGGCCTCGCCCCGGGCCCTCCCGCACGGCGACGCCCTACCCAGCGAGACCGACGTGCTGATCGTCGGCGCCGGCCCCGCCGGGCTGACCCTCGGCGCCCAGCTGGCCGCCTTCGGCGACATCCGTACCTGCCTGGTCGAGTCCAAGGACGGGCCGCTGCGACTCGGCCAGGCCGACGGCATCGCCTGCCGCACCCTGGAGATGTTCCAGGCTTTCGGATTCGCCGGGCGCGTGCTCGACGAAGCGTGCTGGATCAACGAAGTCACGTTCTGGAAACCCGACCCCGGCGATCCCCGGCGCATCGTGCGCCATGGCCGGGTGCGGGACACCGAGGACGGTTTGTCGGAGTTTCCCCACGTGGTGCTCAACCAGGCGCGGGTGCACGACTTCTACCTCGAGACCATGGCCCGTGCGCCGGCGCGCCTGCAGCCGCACTATGCGCGCCGGGTGGTGGGCCTCGAGGTGGACCGCGACGCGGGCGACTATCCGGTGAGCGTGCGCGTCGAGCGCACCGACGCGGAGCATGCCGGGCAGATCGAGACCGTCCGCGCCCGTTACGTGGTGGGCTGCGACGGCGCGCGCAGCGCGGTGCGGCGCGCCATCGGGCGCGAACTCGTGGGAGACTCGGCCAACCAGGCCTGGGGAGTGATGGACCTGCTGGCCGTCACGGACTTTCCGGACATCCGCCACAAGGTGGCCGTGCAATCCGCGCAGGCCGGCAACCTGCTGATCATTCCGCGCGAGGGCGGCTACCTGGTGCGCCTGTACGTGGAGATGGACAAGCTCGACGAAGGCGAGCGCGTGGCGGGGCGCAAGATCACCCCCGAGCGCCTGATCGAGGCGGCCAGACGCATCCTGCACCCCTACACCCTGGAGGTCCGGGAAGTGCCGTGGTGGTCGGTGTACGAAATCGGCCAGCGCATCTGCGACAAGTACGACGACGTGGATGCGGACGCGGACCCGGCGGCGCCGGACACGCCTGCGCCGCGGGTGTTCATCGCCGGCGACGCCTGCCACACGCACAGCCCGAAGGCCGGGCAAGGCATGAACTTTTCCATGCAGGACAGCTTCAACCTGGGCTGGAAACTGGCCGCCGTGCTGCGCGGCCAATGCGCCCCGGCGCTGCTGCACAGCTATTCGGCGGAACGCCAGGTGGTGGCCCGGCAGCTCATCGACTTCGACCGTGCGTGGGCGCGCATGTTCAGCGAACCTGCCCAGGTGGGCGAGGCCGCCGGAGACGGCGTCGACCCGACGGCCTTCAAGGCCTACTTTCAGCAGCACGCGCAGTTCACCGCGGGCTTCGGCACCCGCTATGCAGCCTCGCGCATCTGCGGGGACGCCCGGCATCAAGCCCTGGCCCGGGGCTTCGAGGTCGGCACCCGCTTTCATTCCGCTGTCGTGACGCGCGTGGCGGACGCCCGGCCCATGCAACTGGGACATGTCGCGACCGCCGACGGACGCTGGCGCCTGTATGCCTTCGCCGGGGAGCGGGACCACGCGCAGGCGCGGCACGGGCTGCGCGCCTTGTGCGAGTTCCTGCACGAGTCGGAGGCATCGCCGTTGCGCCGGCATACTCCCCGCGACGCCGATCCCGACGCGGTCTTCGACCTGAGAGCCATCTTCCAGGGGAGCCACCGCGATATCGACCTGGCTTCGCTCCCTGCGCTGCTACTACCGTGCAAGGGGCGCTACGCCCTGCGCGACTACGAGAAGGTGTTCGCGTCCGAACTCGAGCACGGCCCCGGAATCTTCGAGCTCCGAGGTATCGACCATACGCGGGGCGCCTTGGTGGTGGTGCGCCCGGACCAGTACATCGCGCAGGTACTGCCGCTGGACGCGCATGCCGAGCTCGCGCAATTCTTCGCGGGATTCATGCAAGGGTGAGTCCCGCTTCGCGCAGCGTGAAGCGAAGCCCGGCCATGGACTGGCATGCGGGACGCAGCACCTGCCTTTACAGCGCGCGAAGCAGGAAGCCGTACGCCGATCAGGAGTGCGCCGCGATCTGCGAAGGCTGGACGCTGCCGTCCAGACGGAACTGGCGCACGTTGCGTTGCAGTTCCTGCGCCTGGGTATTCATCTCCTCGACGGTGGCGGCCAGTTGCTCGGAGGCCGCGGCGTTGCCCTGGGTCGCGGAGTTGATGCGAGCGATCGCCTGGTTGATGTGCTTCATGCCGCTGGACTGCTCCGCGGTGGCTGACGCGATTTCGCGCACCAGCTGATAGCTCTTGCCATTCAGATCGACGAGTTCGCCCAGCAGGGATGCCGCATGTTCGGCCGAGCCCAGGGTGCGCGCGGACAGCTCCATGATCTCCTTCGCGGCCGACTGCGAGCGTTCGGCGAGCTTGCGCACTTCGGCGGCGACGACTGCGAAGCCTTTTCCATGCTGACCGGCGCGCGCAGCCTCGATGGCCGCGTTCAGCGCCAGCATGTTGGTCTGATAGGCAATATCGTCGATGATCGAAATGCGCTGCGCGATGGTTCGCATGGCCTCGGTCGTCTGCCCTACCGACTCGTTGCTGTCCCGCACGCGCTGCATCACCTGTTGTGCCAGCGAATCGGCGCTCGCGGTGTTTTCCGCGTTGTCCTGAACCGACCTCTGGGCCTGCTCCAACGCGGAGGAGCTCTGGTCGACCGAGGCGGCCTGTTGCGCCGCGCCTTGTGCCAGGGCTTGCGCGGTCTCCGACACCTGATCGGCGGCCGAAGCCATATTCCCCGTCGCCAGCAACACCGAGGACAGCGTGGCGCGCAAGCGGCGGACCATCTCGGACAGCGCCTCCAGCAACAGACCCGCTTCGTCCCGGGTGCGTGCCTGCAGCTGCACCGTCATGTTTCCATTGGCGACTTCACGCGCAACGCCCACGGCCAACTGCAAGGGACGGGTGATCGAGCGGGCGGTCCACAGCCCCAGCGCCACCACCAGGAACAGCACCACCAGAGAACCGGCGACGACCAGGTTCGTCACGCGGGTCCGATACGCCAGGGCGGCGCGCGAGGCCTGCTCGCTGAGCCTCTGGTTGTAACGAATATGCTGATGCAGTGCGCTCGCCATGGCTCCGGCCGCTCTGGCGCCGGGAGGAACCAGGCTGCGGATGCGCTGCGCATCATGGGCGTCGGCGGCTGCCAGGATCAGGTGCACCTGCGAGCGGAAGACTCCCAGGGCGCGCAGATCGGTCTGCAGCAAGGCGCTGTCCCTGGCATCGGCGATGGTCTTGCGATATTGCTGCAAGGCGCCGCGCGCAGCGTTCATGGATTGGTCGATTTGCGCGCGCAAGGCGGGCGGACCGCCGCTTTGGCTGCCCCCGGCGAGCAGAAGGTAGCGCAGCACCAGGATGCGCGTGCGCTGAAAGTCGGTACGCACCGCCCCCAGCTCGACGAGCGCGGGCACGGTATCCACCGCCGCGAAGTCCGCCGCGTCATACACGGCGCCCAGGCCGTGGTACGCAATGAGCGAGATGGCGATCAGGCCGGCCACGACGACCGCGATCTGCAGATAGAGCCGGTGAGCGATGCGCATGATGTGGAACTGACGGGAGGGCGGCTGCTTCTGGGAGCCCCGAGGGCCGGGCTGCGCCAGCCCGCCTCCCGGGGGGCAGGCAGATGTGGGGCGGCGCGGGGCGGGGAGGCATCCCCCGGGCCCGCGCCTTGCTGCTCACATCAGAAGGTGTGGCGCAGGCCGACCACGACACCCGTCGAGGACTGGTCGGGCACGCCGAGGAAGCCCGAAGTTCCATCGCCCACGGCGAGCGCGGAGCCGCCTGAATTGCTCACGCGGGCGTAGGAGGCGTACAGATCCGTGTTCTTCGACAGATCATGCTGAGCACCGACGGCCCACTGCAGCGCGCGCGCGTCGCTCAGGCCCCACATGGAACTGCGGGTCTGCGCCACCGAAGCCAGCAGGGAGTTCGTGCCGCGCGGCACGGTCAGACCGACGAGCCACGAATCCACGGAGCCCGACATCGACTGGATGCTGAAACGCTGGTAAAGGCCGGTCAGCTTCGCGGCGTCGAAACGGTAGCCGCCGAATACCTTCCAGTTGCTCGCCTTGGAGCCATTGGCATAGCCGGAGCCGAAATTCTGCAGATTTCCCAGTTCGATATAGTCCACACCGAACAGGATCCGTCCGCGGTGATACTTCAGTGCTGCCTCCACGCCGGTACTTCGCGTCTGTGCGCTGGCACTGGAACTGGCGCCGTTGAACACGTAGCCCAGCCCGCCGCTCCAGCCCCCGATCACCGGCGTGGCGTACTCGATGGATTGATTCAAGCGGACCATCTGGACCGCTCCCAGGTGGCCCTTGCTTTCATTGCCCCAGAAAAAGAGCGGCGAGAGACTGCTGTAGGTTCCGGTCATGCCCCAATGGAAGGGGTCGATATAGCGAACCTCGTCGATGAAGTTCATCGAATACATCTTGCCGAAGCTCAGCTTGCCGTACGCACCGCGCGCGCCGAGCAGTGACTGGCGCTGCATGAATCCGTCGGCGGAACAGTACCCCGACGGGCTGGCGCCGGCCTGATCGAGGCCGACTGCGCAAAATCCGGTCTCCACGGTGAAGAACACGGAATTTCCGGAGCCCAGGCTTTCGCTGCCCTGGATTCCGATGCGCGATGGCGACTGTCCACCCGACACCATCTGGGTGATGGACTGCGCGCGAGGTGCCGCCGCGGTTCCCGCGTTCAGTCCGTCGTAGTGCGCGACTCCGGCGTCGATGATTCCGTAGAGTCGAACGCCATCATGCGCATAGGCGGAAGCCAGGCCCATGACTGCCAGGCAGGTGAAAGCCGTTGCTCGAACGAATCCGTGTTTCATGTTGTCTCCTCGAGGTCTTGGATGGATGCTGCTCAAAACGCGGGCGTGACTTCGCCCCGGCACTGTCCCGTGAGACAGCGCCATCTTCTTGTTCCAGGAAGTTCGGGCGGCTGGTGCCGCCCGTGCAGGGCTGAAACCTCAGGCGGTTGGCCGAACGACCTCGCCGAGGTGATGCGCGGCGTTTGCCTGCGGGGCATCGGCGGCGGTGATCTCCCGCGGACCGAGGTGGATCAGCAGTGCCGCGAGCAGCAGCGCAACACAGAACACGCCGAAGATGGGCAAGGACCCTGGCAGCACCGTCGCGACGCCTCCGACCACCATGGGCCCGAGCACGCCGCCCATGCGATTCACGCCCACGGCCATCCCCATGCCCGTCCCCCGTACCTCGGCGTGGTAACTCATCGCCTGGTAGTTGTTGAGCACCGCCTGCGCGCCGAAGATGAAGAAACCCGCCGCGGCGACCAGGAAGCCGGCCCAGTGGGTCTTGAGCGCGACACCCACGCACAGCATGGACAAGGCCGCCAGGACATAGCCCACGGACATGGCGCGGATGCGGCTGCCCATCCGGTCGGCGGTCCAGCCCATTCCGATGCCGCCGAACGTGGATGCGACCATCACGATCGTGCCGTATTCGAAGGCGGATGAGACTGCCTGCCCGCTGGAGACCACCAGGGTGGGAAGCCAGCCGGTCAGACCCTGGATGCAGAACAGGCTGAAGAATCCGACGACCCAGCTCACGAGCGTCGCTCGGCGGTATTTGGCGGTGAAGAGTTCGCCAAAGGAGCCGAAGCGGCGCGCGCGATGCGCGCTGACCAGTTCGGCGTTCCGGTACAGCTGCGCACGCTCGGGGCGCAGACGGCACAGCGCCTCGCGCACTTCCTCGATCCGACCCTTTTGCATGAGGTATTGCACGGATTCCGGAAAGCCCCAGGTCGCCAGAAGCGCCACCAGCAAGGAAACCCCGCCGACCGCGTACAGCGATTGCCATCCGAAGTGGGGCGTCAGCAGCAGCCCGAACACCCCGGCGGAGATTCCTCCGAGAGAAAAGCCGAGCTGGAACAACCAGGTCGCGAAGGTATTCGCGTAGCGGGCGGGCGCCCACTCGTTGACGCTGGTGAGAACCAGCGGTGTGACCATGCCCAACGCGGTTCCCATGGCCAGCCGCGCGATGGCAAAGGCCTCGGGGCCGTGCACCGCGGTCGCCAACACGAGCGTGGTCGCCGTGAGCAGCCAAAGTGCGAGCAACAAGGTCTTGCGCCGGCCGAAGCGATCGGAAAGCGGGCCTTGCAGCAAGGAGCCGATCGACAATCCGACCAGGCCGCTGGAGAGCATGACCCCGATCATCTCGTGCGATGGGTGCCAGCTTTTGAGAATGAGAGGGATCACATAGGCGGCATTGAACAGGTCATAGCCGTCGAAGAACATGATCAGGGTTACCAGCAGCGCGAAGCGTAGATGAAAGCTTCGGAATGCTGCCTGCCCCACCTCTTCCCTGGGTGAAATCGTGTGCTGCATTGTTGTCTCCTCCTGTATTTATGGTGCTGCTTGTCGAAACTACATCGCTGCCTTCCTCGAACGCCTGGCCAGGAAATCACCGATGCGCCGGGTCTTGTCGGCACTGGCGAACATCAGTTGAAACGCCGCGCGCTCGCTCTCCATGCCGGCGTCGAGGGGAACATTCATGCTGTGACGCACAAGGGCCTTCACATTGCGCACCGCCAGCTCCGGAAGGTCCGCGATGCGCGCCGCCAGATCCACGGCATGGCGCTGCGCGAAGCCCTGCGCCACCAGGGTGCTGACCAGGCCCAACTGCAAGGCGCGCTCGGCATCCAGCGCTTCCCCGGTGAGAAACATCTGCATGGCGATGTGTCGCCCCACGAGGCGCGGAAGACGCTGCGTGGCGCCGCCGCCGGGAACGAGACCGACCATCAGCTCGGGTTGCCCGAAACGCGCACCCTCGCCGGCGACAATCACGTCGGCGTGCATGGCGAGCTCGCATCCGCCCCCCAGCGCCGGGCCTTCGACGGCGGCGATGAGCACCTTGGGGAATCGCGCGACAGCATCCCACAGTGCACCCATCCCGCGCCCTTCGATTTCCATCGGATCCGCGAGGTGATATTCGTCGAGGTCCGCGCCGGCGCAGAACGCCCGCTCGTCTCCGGCGAGAACCACGCACCGGACCCCGGGCTCTTCGGCCAGGGCATCCAGGGCTCGTGCCAGTTCCCGCCGCAAGGCCAGATTCAGCGCGTTGCGGCGGGACGGGCGGTGCAGGCGCAATAGACGCACCCCATCGCTCGGCGCCTCCTGCAACAAGATGTCCTTCTCGATCGCCGGGGTCATCGCGTGATCTCGTCGAAGCGGGGCGGCCGTCGCTCGCGCATGGCGCGCAGGGATTCGGAGTGCTCGGGACTGTGATGGGCCAGCGCCTGGTAGGCGGCCGCGAATTCCAGCGCATCGTCGAGACGCCCGTCCGCAGCGCGTTTCAGCAGGCGCTTGGTCCAGCGCACGGCTCGCGGAGAGTTCGCCGCGATGGTCCCGGCAAGCTCGAGCGAGCGCTTCATGAGTGCTCCGTGCTCGACAACCTCGCTGACCAGTCCGATGGCCTTCGCCTGCTCCGCGCCGACGGAAGCTCCGGTGAAGGCCATCTCCGCGGCACGCGCGTATCCGACCACGCGCGGCAACAACCAGGCCCCTCCATCCCCGGGGACGATGCCCACTTTCACAAAGCTCTCGGCGAAGCTCGCTCGCTCGGAGGCGATGCGAAGATCGCACATGCACGCGAGGTCGCAACCGGCGCCGATCGCCACCCCGTTGACCGCGGCGATCAGCGGAACCTCGAGCCGATCGAGCGCTCGCGCGATGCGCTGGATGCCCGTGCGATACTGCTCGCAGATGGCGTGCGCCGGCCCGGCGAACATGCCGCTGCGCTGGATCATTTCACGCGTGTTCCCACCCGAGCAAAATGCCGGATCGACCCCGGTGAGGATCACGGCGCGCAGCCCGCCGTCGCGGTTCGCCGCGAGCACCTCCGCCTCGAATGCGGCGAACAGGGGCTCACCGTACAGCGCGTTGCGGCTGCCCGGGCCGTCGAGGGTCCAGACGGCCAGCGCATGCTCCCGGCGCACATGCAGCCTGGTGGCGTCTACCTCGGCCATGGTCATCGCCTCAGGCCCCGACCATGGCCAGCCCGCCATTGCACAGGAGAAACTGACCGGTCATGTGGCGGGAGGCCTCCGCGGCCAGGAACATGGTCGGGCCGACCATGTCTTCCGGCGCGGCGATGCGCCCCAGTGGGGTCTGCCGCAAGATCTCCTCGCGACGACCATTCTTCCAGTCATGCCGGTTTTTCAGCGCTTCCGTTTCCATGAAGGCCGCGCCCAGGGTATTGACCCTGACCTTGGGGGCCAGCGCGCGCGCATAGGACTTGGTCAGGCCGATCACACCGTACTTGGCGGCGGCGTATTGCGGCGCGCGTGGACTCCCCGCGATGACGACCTGCGATCCGATGTTCACGATCGAACCGCCGTCGCCTTCGATCATGCGCGAGCCGACTTCGTGCATCATGAACATGGTGCCCTTGATGTCGACCGCCAGGGTGTGATCGATCACGGCCTCGTCGAGCTCGCGCCAGGATGTCTGATCCAGCGCCATGTCGCCGACGTTGTTGATCAGCACATCGACACGGCCCATCGCTTCATAACTGCTCGCGACCAGGGCGCGAACCTGTTCCAGGCTGGCAATGTCGCCGTGCACCACGTGGGCCCGGCGCCCGCGGCTGCGGACCTCCGCGGCGACTTCGTTCGCCCCGTCGGCCGAGCGGTTGTAATGCACGATGACGTCGGCGCCCTGCTCGGCGAAGGAGCGGGCCAGAACCGCGCCGAATCCGCGACCGGAGCCGGTCACCAGGACGACCTTGCCATGAAATGTGGGATTCATCGGTCGCTCCATCAATTCAGGGCCCGCACCGCGTCGCGGAACTCGGCATCATCCAGCAGACCGCCCTTGGCGATGGCCCGCGCCTTCACCGTTTCGAGCAGCTGCGGATAGCGGTTCTCGTCCACGTGCATGCCCAGGGTCTCGCACTTGATGCGGATGGAGGCCAGACCACTCTTTTTCCCGAGCACGATTCCACGCTCGGCGGCGACGAGCTCGGATGCGTAGGGTTCGATGGCCTGCGGAATGTGGAATTGCGCCGCAACGGCTCCGGTCTCGCGCATGAACAGGTTCTCGCCCACAAGGCTCTTCCAGGGTTCGAGGCCGTAATGCGCGATCTGACGCAGGCGATGCGACGCATTGCGCACGCGATCGAAGCGCATGCCGGTGTCGGCGCCATAGAGAAGATCCAGAGCCAGCGCGATCTCGGGAAGGTTGGCGTTACCCGCGCGCTCGCCGATGCCGTCGACGGTGCCATGGATCCATGCCGCCCCGGACTGCGCCGCGGCGA
This sequence comes from Pseudomonadota bacterium, assembly GCA_021830925.1. Classification (GTDB taxonomy): domain Bacteria; phylum Pseudomonadota; class Gammaproteobacteria; order Burkholderiales; family Burkholderiaceae_C; genus Thiomonas_A. The sequence goes on from JAKBNS010000221.1 coordinate 9,887, forward strand.
TCGCGCAGGCGGTGGCCATTCCGAAGTCGTTGTGACCGTGGAAATGCAGGACCGCGGATTCGCCCAGCCAGCCTCGTGCCCGCCCGAGCAGCAGGCGCACTGCCTCGGGAGTGGCAATGCCCAGGGTGTCCACCATGACGAACTCGGCGGCACCCGCGTCCCGCGCCACCTTGTACGCGCGCTCCAGGAAGGGCATGTCCCCACGCGTGCAGTCGACGCCGAAGAATGCGACCTGCACGCGCTGGGCGGCGGCATGCGCCACGGCGGTCCGGATGCGCTCGAGCACGACCTGCTCGTCCAGGCCCAGGGCGTGCATCTTGAACGACGACACCGGGGCCTCGATGACACACTGCGAGAGGCCCAGATCGGTCACCGCATCCACGTCTCCCGGCAAGGCACGCGCGAAGCCCCAGATCTCGGCCTTCAGACCGGCGCGCAGGATCATCGCGATCGCCTGGCGATCGTCCTCCGAAACGCGAGGAAAGCCGGCCTCGATGCGCCCCACTCCCAGGCCGTCGATCAGGCGCGCCAGTTCGAGCTTGTGCTCGGGCCCGAAGATCACTCCGACCGATTGTTCGCCGTCGCGCAGCGTGGTGTCGTAGAAGCGTGGGGACGATGCAGGCGCGCCCGAGCCGAGGGCCATCTGATTGAGGCTTCCGCTCCAGACTTTCTGGCGATCGATGCTCATTCAGAATCCCTCCCATTGCGGCGCTTCCACGCCGTAGGCCTGTTTCCAGCTGACGACCTCGTTGCGCAGTACTCCGATGCGCTCGATCTTCGCCTCGATGCGGTCGCCCGGCTTGAGATACCAGGCCTGGGGATCCTTGCTGAACGCCGCGACACCCGATACCGTTCCCGTGGTCACGATGTCGCCTGCCGAATAGCCCGCCGGCGAGAACTTGCTGATGATCTGCGGGATGGTCACGGACATGTGACTGGTATTGGAGATCTGGCGCTTTTCGCCGTTGACCGTGAGTTCCAGATCCAGGTCGTAGGGATCGTCGATCTCGTCGGCCGTCACGATCCAGGGACCGAAGGGGCAGAAGCTGCTGATCGATTTGCTGAACACGAAATTCGCCGACTGCATCTCGCGCCGCTGGATGTCGCGTGCGGTGATGTCGTTGAAGATCACGTAGCCGCCGATGCAATCCTTGGCCTGTTCGACGCTGAGGAATCGCCCGGGCTTGGAGATGATCACCGCCAGTTCCAGCTCGTAGTCGAGCTCGCGCGTCAGGTGTTCCGGATAGACGATGGGATCGTCCGGGCCGATGATCGCGTCCGGGTTCTGGAAGAACATGATCCAGGGTCTGATCGCGGCCACCCAGTTGGCGCGATCGCCCTCCTGCGCGTGTTCGGCGTAATTGCCAGCCGTGTGGAAAATCTTCTTGGGGACGATGGGGGCCCGCAGGGCCACTTCATCCAGGCGATGCCGGACTCCCGTGGAAAGGCGCAGCGCGTTCGCGCTCACGTTTCCCTCGAGCGCGAACAGTGCGCGCATGTCGGGAATGTCGATGGCTGCCACTTCATCGCCATCGACCCATCCCACCTGGGTGAGGCCAGCCTTGGCGTAGGTAACGAGTTTCATGGGAGCGAGTCTCCTGGGTTCGCCGGGGCCCGCAGCGGTTGCGCGGGCCATTCTTTGGTTCAGCCCCGTCAACATCGAAGCTGGGGGCGTGGAGGCATTGTGGATGGCCGGATTTCGGGTTTCCAATACTCATTCTTTGCACATCCATCCATCCGGCTTATGCAAGATGCAGCCGTGAACCTGGCCGGGTCTGGGTGCGCTAGCATGGTCCGCGTGACCCGGCAAGCCCCTCCCCGCATCGATCCGCGCCGCCTGCTCGACCTGCTGGCCATCTCTCGCCATGGCACCTTCAGCAGCGCGGCCGAGGCACTGGGGGTTTCCCAACCAGGTCTTTCCCAGAGCATCTCCGTGCTCGAACACGGGCTTGGCGTACGCGTCCTGGAGCGCGGACGCCACGGCGCGCGGCTGACCGAGATCGGCGAATCCCTGGCTTATCACGCGAACGCCCTCGAGGGCTTGCTGGATCGCGCACGCCGCGACACCGAGATGCGCAAGGCCGGCAAGGCGGGCCCGCTGGTGGTCGGCGTTTCCCCGCTTACCGCCGTCTCGCTGGTGCCGAGCGCGCTGCAGGAGTTGCTGCGCGAGGGCCCCCACATCGCCGTGTCGGTCGTCGAGGGACTCGATGACGCGCTGCTCAGCATGCTTCGCGCGCGCGAACTCGACATCGTGGTCAGTCGATTGCGGCATCGGGCGGGAGACTTGCGCACCGCCGTCCTTCGCTCCTCGGGTTGGGCGGTGGTGATGCGCACGGACAACCCGCTGGCGATACGCAAGTCACTGAGCCTGGCTGAATTGACCGAAGCGCAGTGGATCTTTCCCTCACGCGGAAGCACGTTCCGCTATCAACTGGAGATGATGTTCGCGACCGCGGGCGCGTCCTGGCCCGAGGACATCATCGAAAGCAACTCCATCCTGGCGCTCAAGGCCATTGTGATGAAGACGGGATACATCAGCATCATGTCTCCCGATCTGGTCGAGGTGGAGCGTGCCGCCGGATACCTGAAGACCTTGCCCCTGGATGACCTGACGGAGTTGCAGCCCATCGGCTACACGCTGCGCGGCACCGAGGCACCCTCGCCGGTCACCGCGCGCTTCGTGGAGATCCTGAAGGCGACCGCCGCGGCGTGAGGGCGGCCGATCGGCCCGGGCATGGGCCGCGGCAGACCTTTGGGGGGCGCGCCACGGGCACGCTCGACCTGCTCAATCCCGCGGCGGCCTGCTTTCGTCGTGGGGATGGCCTTCGCGGGCGCGCTGTCGCGCGGACAGGGCCGCGGTCGGCAGGTTCCAGGCATATCGGATCGCCATGAATCGGAGGCCGAAGCAGACGATACCCCCGCAGATCGCCGACGTGCGGTAGGAGATCCCGAGCCAATGTCCGCCGACGACGATCGAGGCGCCCGCGAGCGCGGCCACCGCATACAGATCCGAGCGCAGGACTTGCGGAACCTCGTTCACGAGCACGTCGCGCATCATGCCGCCGCCGATGCCGGTCAACATCCCGAGCAGCGCCGACATGACCGGGTTCAGGCCGAAGGCCAGGGCCTTTTCCGCGCCGACGACAGCGAAGAACGCCAGGCCCACGGCGTCGAACCAGAGCATGGGGTTGCGCAAGCGGTCGATGCCGGCGTAGGAGAAATAGGTGATGAGTCCCGCGGCGATCGAGACCAGCAGGTACCACGCATCGGACAAGGCCGCCGGCGGTATCGCCCCGATCAACACATCGCGGGTGATTCCGCCGACGTTTCCCGCGACGAAGGACAGCACGAGGATCCCGAACAGATCGAGGCGGCGATTCACCGCGGCGACGGCTCCGCTGATCGCGAACACAAAGGTTCCGCCGAGGTCGAGGACTCGCGCGAAGGTCGAGAGCTGGACCATGGCGCAGGGCAGTGACGCGGGGCAATCCATGTTCGTTTCCGGTGCGATCAGGCGACGCGGATGTTCTCGAACGAGAAATGATGCAGCCACTCGCGCAGCAGCAACAGGCTCGCGGCGAACTCGGGATCCATCGGGATGGTGTCCTGCGTGGCGGGCCGTCCGAGCGCGATGGCCACCCAACGGTTGAAGCACTGCTCCACCGCATCGGTACGCAGGCAGCGCCAGGGTTCGGGCGGGACCTGGAGCACTTCGGCGATGCGGCTCACGCGTGGATCTCCCGTTGCGCATCGCGAATCCCGCGGCACGAGGGGGCGCATCGGCATGATCAGGTCCTCCACCTCGGCGATCGCAGACTCGATCGCGCTCTCGCCGGGGCGCGCGTTCCGAAAGTACTTGCGCGCCAGCTCGCCCGGGCCGACGGAGACCCGGATCACTCGCTCGGGCTCGGACTGCGCGCCGACGGCGATGGCCGAGCCGGCGTCGCCGAACTCGAGCGCCGTGATGGTCCCGCCCCACTCCCGCCACTCCCGCCGCGCCCGCAGCCATGTGGCACGCGCCCTGGGTTCGCTGTCGTCGCTCATGTCGGCTCTCCGGTTCCCAGCGTGTCGTGCCCCGCGAGTTCCGCCGGCTCGCGCGCAAGCGCCCGAGTCCGGTACGTGCGCGAACACCCCGGGTGGCGCGAACCCATCCATGTTCGGCCGATGTTATTGCTGATTTGACAAGAGTGCATTGTTCAGCATCGGCTATTTCTAACGACGGGCGCCCCATAAAGTGTGGTTCATGGCCCAGTCGTTCCTCACGGCACCGCGAGAGCGGCTGGCGGACTTCACCAGCATCGAAGGAAATCGATCATGAACATCACCGTTATCGGTACCGGCAACATGGGCGCCTCCTTCGCCCAGCAGATCAGCGCTGCCGGGCATCGGCTCAACATCCTGGGACGCGACTCCGACAAGGTCCGCGCCGCGGCCGAGCGCTTCGGCGCGACGGCCGAGACTTCCCTGGCGGCGTCCAGCGACGTCGTGATCCTCGCCACCGGCTACGCCGACGCGGTTCCGGCGCTGCGCGCGGCCGCCTTGCCGGAGGGCGCCGTCGTGGTGGACATCACGAACCCGCTGACCCCCGACTACATGGGGCTGACGCTCGGGCACTCGACCTCCGCGGCCGAGCAGATCGCAAGCGCCCTGCCTCGGTTACGCGTGGTCAAGGCCTTCAACACGGTGTTCGCGCAGCGCCTTGCGGCAGGCGCGCGACTGCCGGATGGAACGGTGGTTCCGGTGTTCGTGGCGACCGACGATGCGCAGGCGAAGCAGCGCGTGACGGAACTGGCGGCTTCCATGGGATTCGACGTGATCGACGCCGGGCCCCTGCGCAACGCTCGCTACCTGGAGCCCCTGGCCGGGCTCAACATCTACCTGGGCTACGCCGGGGGCCTGGGCACCTCGATCGCGCCGACCTGGTTGCGTCAGGGCTGAGCCGCGCCCACGCCGCCCTGAAGGTGTTCGTGTTCACCCTTCCCGGCTTCGTCGCCTGCTGCGCGTCGCTGCACCTGCCGGCGGTCCTTGCCCAAACCCTGCGCGCCGGCAGCCATCCGCCAGACAACGGCCGGATGTCGCCGGGATTCGCGGCCGTCAGGAGGCTGTTGAACTACCCGAGGGGGGGGTGGCTTCCGGCACGGTCGGCGATTGAAGCTTGCGTTGGGCCTTGGCTGCCTTCTTTTGCTTCTTCTGCTGTTCGCGTTGGCGCTTTTCGAACTGGTAATTGGGCTTGGCCATATTGCTTGCTTTCAGGGAGTCATCCGGGACGAGCCGACGTAGGGAGCGGCAGGAATACGGAGTCCTCGTCAGGCTGTTGAGGCACCGGAAGGGGCCGCGCATTCAAGCAGGGCACCACGGTTGCGGGCGACGTCGCGCTCGAAGGTTGCCAGGACGATGTCCGAAACGTCCGCGAACACCAGAACGGTTCGTGCCGCTTCCGCGTTGGCGTCAAAAGATGCCAACATGCGTGCGCGCCTCGGTCCGGACAGCGTCTGGACAAATGCCAGCACCAGGGCGTCCAGGGCGACGACACTGCCCTTGAGTTCGCAGATGCGCTCGGTGGCTTCTTGCAGATTCTGCACGGTGGGAGCCTCCAGTAGAAAAAAGCGCGGCAAGGCCGCGCTTTGATCAGCGGATGTCAGGGCAAACCTGGCATCCGGCACTTCTACCCGAGTCAGCCCAGAGTCCGGATGTTGGTGGCCTGCGGACCTTTCTGGCCTTGGGTCACCTCGAACTGCACGCGCTGGTTCTCGGCCAGCGTCTTGAAGCCGCTGCCCTGAATTTCCTTGAAGTGGGCAAACAGGTCCTTGCCACCACCATCAGGCGTGATGAAGCCAAAGCCCTTGCCTTCGTTGAACCACTTCACGGTACCGGTTTCGGTCGTCATATCAATATTCCTTGGAAGTTGCCGGGCGCAAGAGCGCGCCAGGCGAAGAGACGCAAAGAAGATCTTCACAAGGGAATTCGACTCGACCGCCAGCATGAAGCCGGAGCGGGAAGAAAGACCTAAGAGCGGATGGTCTTATGCATGTCAGCCATTTCATTGTAAGCGAATTGCGCGGCGCGCGTTCAACCACGTCGTGGCAAGTCGCGCCACGAGGCAGGCAGGGGGATCCCGGCATGGCCCGCGGGCGGCGTCACAAGTGCACTGCGTCACAAGCGCACGTGCCCGGATCTCGCGTCCAGGCGTCACCGCATTCAGAGGAACGTTGCCCCGGAAGCCGCGCGCACCGAACTCCTGCGCCATGTAGCGGAGCATCACCTCGATCCCGCCTTTCATCATGGCGTAGGCGCCGTAGCCCGGCAGAGAAAACCGTGCCAGCCCGCTTGCCGGTGCATCTGCGCTACCCGCATCGGCGGCAGCTACCCCGGCGGGCGCAGGTCTTCATGCTCTGGCTGGCCGATCAGGTCACGCCTCGGCTGCTGCCCTGGGATGCAGCCCACCCCAGCTCCCTCGCCCGAAGGCCGTCGTCCGCCCGGATCCGGCACCCGCGCGCCCAGGGGCCACCGAGGCGCATCCCACACGATTCGATATTTCCATTACTATAGAAGCATGGAAACGTTGAATGCCGCCGAACTGCTGGCCGCCCTCGGACACGAATCGCGCCTGTCCGTCTATCGCATGCTGGTCGAAGCGGGGCCGCAAGGGCTGCACGCCGGAGCGATCGGCGAACGCCTGGGTCTGCCGGCTCCGACCCTGTCGTTCCATCTCGCCCATCTCAGCCGCGTGGGGCTGGCGCGCAGGCGCCAGGAGGGTCGCTTCGTGATCTACGCGGCGGACTTCCCGGTGATGAGCGATCTGCTGGGTTTCCTGACGGCCAACTGCTGCGGCGGCAATCCCTGCATGTCGGGCGCTGACTCGTCGACACGCGACGATGCGCAAGATCGCCAGGCATGCCAGGGATCGACGCAAGGAGATCACCCATGAACGGCGCACCCTACAACGTGCTGTTTGTCTGCACCGGCAATTCCGCGCGCAGCATCCTGGCGGAATCGATCCTGAACCATATCGGCAAGGGCCGCTTTCGCGGGTACAGCGCCGGCAGCCACCCCGCGGGCCGGGTCAACCCCCTGGCGCTCGAATGGCTGAACCAGCAGATGTTCCCCGTGGACGAGTTGCGCAGCAAGAGCTGGGATGAGTTCGCCGCGGCGGGGGCGCCGCGCATGGATTTCGTGTTCACCGTCTGCGACAAGGCCGCGGGCGAGGCCTGCCCGGTGTGGCCGGGACAACCGATGACCGCGCATTGGGGCATTCCGGATCCGGCGGCGGTTCGCGGCACCGAGCGCGAGGCCCGACACGCCATGGCCGACGCGTTTCGCCAGCTCAGCCGGCGCATTTCCCTGTTCGTCAGCCTGCCTTTCGACAAGCTCGACGCGATGGCCATCACGCGCGAGCTCCGTGCCATCGGGTCCCTCGACGACGCGAACGCGTCCGCACCGAACACGCCGCCTCTTTCCTGACCCCTTCGCCGACATGACTCCTCCGAAATCCGTGCTGGTGCTGTGCACCGGAAATTCCTGCCGCTCGCAGATGGCCGAGGCGTTGCTGAACCACGACCTCGCCGGTCTGGTGCGCGCGAGTTCGGCCGGCATCAGCCCGCAACCCAAGGTGGCCGACGGCGCCATCGAGGCGCTGCGCCTGGCCGGGCTGCCCACCGCGGGGCTGCATCCGAAGGACCTCGACACCCTGATCGACCAACCCTTCGACCTGGTGGTCACCGTGTGCGACAACGCGAAGGAAGCCTGCCCGGTGTTCCCTCGCCCGGTGCCGAGCATCCACCTGCCCTTCCACGACCCGCACGGCGAGCCGCTGGACAGCTTCCTGCGCGTGCGCGACGACATCCGCACGCGCCTGGTGCCCGCGGTGCGCGAGGCCCTGGGCCTGGGAGCGGCCCGATGAGCGCTCCGCACGGCCGATCCGAAGGAGCGCTCAACTCCCTCGGGGAGTCGAGCGTAGCGAGGAGGGTCGTCCAATGAGCGCACCGCACGGCCGTTCCGAAGGCGCGCGCAACTCCCTTGGGGAGTCGAGCGTAGCGAGGAGGGCGAATCCATGAGCGCGCAGTGCGAGGTGGTGGCGCGCCGGGCCGGCGGCGCGCCGATGAGCGTGTTCGAGCGCTGGCTGACGCTGTGGGTGTTCCTGTGCATCGTCGCCGGCATCGTGCTCGGGCAGCTGGCGCCAGCTCCCTTCCAGTGGCTGGGCCGGCTGGAACTCGCGCAAGTCAACCTGCCGGTGGGCCTGCTGATCTGGGTGATGATCATTCCCATGCTGATGAAGGTGGACTTCCGGGCCCTGCACGAGGTGCGACGGCACGTGCGCGGCATCGGCGTCACGCTGTTCGTCAACTGGCTGGTCAAGCCCTTCTCGATGGCCCTGCTGGGCTGGGTGTTCATCCGGCACCTGTTCGCGCCCTGGCTGCCGGCCGCGCAGATCGACAGCTACATCGCCGGGCTGATCCTGCTGGCCGCCGCACCCTGCACGGCCATGGTGTTCGTGTGGAGCCGGCTGTCCGGCGGCGACCCGCTGTTCACGCTGTCGCAGGTGGCGCTGAACGATTCCATCATGGTGTTCGCCTTCGCGCCCATCGTCGCGCTGCTGCTGGGGATTTCGGCGATCCACGTGCCCTGGGCCACCTTGCTGTTCTCGGTGCTCATGTACATCGTGGTGCCGCTGGGGCTGGCGCAGGCCTGGCGCGCGCTGCTGCTGCGGCGCGGACAGGCGAGCTTCGACGCCGCGCTGGCGCGTATCGGCCCGTGGTCGATGGCGGCGCTGCTGGGCACGCTGGTGCTGCTGTTCGCCTTCCAGGGGCCGGCCATCGAGGCGCAGCCGCTGGTCATCGGCTTGCTGGCGGTGCCGATCCTGATCCAGGTGCTGTTCAACTCCGGGCTGGCGTACGTGCTCAATCGCGCGCTGGGCGAGCAGCATGCCATCGCCTGCCCGTCGGCGCTGATCGGAGCGAGCAACTTCTTCGAGCTGGCGGTGGCGGCCGCGATCAGTCTGTTCGGCTTCCAGTCGGGAGCCGCGCTGGCCACCGTCGTGGGCGTGCTGATCGAGGTGCCGGTGATGCTGCTGGTGGTCCGCGTGGTGGGAGCCACGCGCGGCTGGTACGAACAACAGGGAGCTAGAGCATGAAGCGCTTTCACGTGCATGCGCACGTCGACGATCTGGCGGCGAGCATTGCCTTCTACACGCGGCTGTTCGGCGCCGAGCCGACGCGGGTGGAGGCCGACTACGCGAAGTGGATGATCGAGGATCCGCGGCTGAATTTCGCGATCTCCACGCGCGGCGCCGGCGCCGGCATCGACCACCTGGGGATCCAGGCCGACACCGAGCAGGAGCTGGCCGAACTGAAGCAGCGCGCCGGCGCCGCCGATGCGGCCTTGCTCGACGAGGGCGCCACCACCTGCTGCTACGCGCGCAGCGAGAAGCACTGGGTCACCGACCCGCAGGGCATCGCGTGGGAGCACTACCGCACGTTGGGCGACATCCCGGTGTTCCGGGAGGCGGCCCAGGGTGCATCGGCCGCGGCCTGCTGCACTCCCGCCGCGACCGCCGCGGCGACCGCCTGCTGTGCGCCCGGCGCAGCCTCGCAGGCCGCGGCCGGCTGCTCTTCCGACGGGGACTCCCGCGGCGGTGCCTGCTGCACCCCGGCGGCGCAGGCGCGGCCCGGACGCTGCTGCTGAAGGCCATGCCGGAGTCCGAGACCTCCCGCATCGATTCCGGCACGGACTCCGGCGTGGATTCCGGGTTCGAGTGCGTGCTGCGCGCGTGGCAGGCCCACGAGGCCGAACTGCTGGGATTCCTGGCGCATCACGCCAGCGAGGCCGACGCCGCGCAGGACCTGCTGCAGGAGGTGTTCGTCAAGGCCCTGCGCCAGGGGCGGGGCTTCTGCACCCTGGACAACCCGCGCGCCTGGCTGTTCCAGGTCGCGCGCAACGCGCTGATCGACGCGGGGCGCCTGCGACGGCCCAGCGTCGAACTTCCCGACGATCTGGCCGCGCCGCCGGCCGAGGAACGTGCGCCGGTGGACGAGCTCGATGCCTGCATCGCCCGCAACCTGCCCTTTCTCGGCGAGCAGGACCGCGACATCGTGCAGCGCTGCGACCTCGAAGGACAGACGGTGCGCAGCTATGCGGACGCCACCGGACTGAGCCTGCCGGCAGCCAAGGCACGGCTGCTGCGCGCCCGCAAGCGCCTGCGCGACGCCCTGGTCGAGCGCTGCGGCGTGCGCTTCGACCCCGACGGCAGCGTGTGCTGCCACGCCGGGCCGGACGGCGCCTGAGCGAAGCCGGCGGGCCGGCCTCCGGCCGCGGCTCGGCCGGGGCCTGATCGACGCCCTCGCAGGGGCCGCGCATCCTGCCGTGCATCCTTTCCGGGGCTGCATCGTCTTCCAGGACAGAGAGTTCCTGTCCCGAGACCACGATGAACACCCCCGCCTCCCCCGCCTCTCCCGCTTCCCCCGCACCCCAGGTCGCTCCCGACTCCCGGCCCGGACGGCCCGCGCACGGCTCCGCGACCCCGGTCTGGCGCGCCTGGCTCCCGGCCCTGCTGTACGTCGGCGCCTGGTTCCCGCTGTACTGGGCGCTGGAGCCCGCCACCGTCGCGTTCACGCACTGGTTCGCGGGAGTGGCGCATATCGCGCAGAACAGCCACCTGTACTCCGCGCTGGCCTTCCTGGTGTTCGAAGTGCCCAAGGTGCTCATGCTGCTGGCCCTGATCGTTTTCGCGGTCGGGGTACTGCAGAGCTTCTTCACCCCGGAGAAGACCCGCGCGTTGCTGGCCGGCAGGCGCCAGGGCGCCGGCAATGTGCTGGCCGCGGCGCTGGGCATCGTCACGCCCTTCTGCTCCTGCTCGGCGGTGCCGCTGTTCATCGGCTTTCTCACCGCCGGCGTGCCGCTGGGCGTGACCTTCTCGTTCCTGGTGTCGGCGCCGATGGTCAACGAAGTCGCGCTGGCCCTGCTGTACGGCATGTTCGGCTGGCGCATCGCGCTGCTGTACCTGGTCATGGGCCTGCTGGTGGCCATCGCCGCGGGGCTGGTGATCGGACGCATGAACCCGGTGCGCCTGGTGGAGCCCTGGGTGTTCGACATCCCCGCCGTCGAAGGCGTCGAGCAGCGCATGGACTGGCAGGCGCGATTCGCGCAAGGCTTCCGGCACGTGCGCGACATCGTGCTCAAGGTGGCGCCGTACATCGTTGCCGGCGTGGGCGTGGGAGCCTGGATCCACGGCTACGTGCCGCAGGACTTCATGGCCCACCTGATGGGCAAGGGGGCCTGGTGGTCGGTGCCGCTGGCGGTGCTGATCGGGGTGCCGATGTACTCCAACGCCGCGGGGATCATCCCGGTGGTGCAGGCGCTGCTGGGCAAGGGCGCTGCGCTGGGCACCACGCTGGCCTTCATGATGTCCGTGACCGCCTTGTCGGCGCCCGAGTTCCTGATCCTGAAAAAGGTCATGAAGCCACGCCTGATCGCCCTGTTCGCGGCCGTGGTCGCCACGGGCATCGTGGTGGTGGGTTACGTGTTCAACGCGGTGATGTAAGGCCGCATTCCTTCCAACGTTCGTTCCACGAGGAGTTGCATGATGATCGAGGTCAAGATCCTGGGTACCGGCTGCGCCAGCTGCAAGACCACGCAGAAATTGGTCGAGGAAGTGCTGGCCGCCAAGGGCGTGCAGGCACGTGTCGAGAAGGTCGAGGACATCGCCTCGATCATGCGTTACGGCGTGATGAGCACGCCGGGAGTGGTGATCGACGGCAAGGTCGTGCATGCCGGCGGCGTGCCCGCCCGCGCGCAGGTCGAGCAATGGATCGGAGCCTGACATGCGCCCGCACGATTCACGCGATTCGCACGATTCGCACGCCCCGCGCACCGCGCAGGGCGCGCGCCACCCACGACGGAATCCTCCCCTTCGAGGTGCTCTTCTGGCCCTCGCCTTGCTGGGAACGATGAGCTCGGGCCGCATGGCCTGGGCGGACGGCCCGGCATCGACCTGGAGCCAGAAGATCATCACCCCGGAAGTCGCGCTGAAGGCCGCGCAGGCGGCCAAGGCCGAGTGCTCCAGGCGCGGCTGGCAGGT